>WHTC01000494.1 GCA_009379795.1 Nitriliruptorales bacterium
CGGAATTCCTACCCACCTCTGCTACGCCGGCCAGATCGCGATGAGGGCCCAACCCGCGGCGGCGGCCGCCTCGTCGCCAGGCCCGCGACCAGGCCGAACAGCAGTGAGCCGCTGAGGTTGACCAGGAAGGTGCCGAAGGGGAAGACCGTCTCCACTCGGGCGGTGACGATGAAATCGACAACGTAGCGGCACACCGCTCCCGCCGCCCCCGCGAGGCCGATCGCCAGCCAGATCATCGACGCCTCTCGGGCCGCCCGCGCCGGTGCAGCATTGCCGGGGCCGCCATGCCGCCCACCGCCACCAGAGCGATGCTGCGCAACGGCGGCAGCCCCGGCCGGGCCCGCAGGATCGCCGCCAGCGCGGCCGGTTCGCGCAGCCTTGCGCGGCGGCGGCCGTGGTCGCTTACCGTCATGACCACTGGCCAGGCTAGTCGAGGTCAGCGGGAATCCCGCAATCCGACGGCGGTCCTGACGGGAAGGCGAGGCATGCGACGCTACCTGATCGTCTCCAACCGCACCATCGGCGGCCGGCAACTCGCGGAGCGGGTACAGCAGGCGGTCGCCGAGGCCCGTGCACCTTCCGCTTCGTGGTCCCCATCCCGCCCGAGGGCGGCCCGACGGAGCGGGCACGGGCCGCCGAGCAGGCACGGGCCCGGCTGTCGGCCGAGCTGGAGCGCTTCGCGGAGATGGGCGTCGAGGCCGAGGGCGAACTCACCGAGGAGGATCCCCTGGACGCGGTCCACCGGGCGCTGGCCGGTTCCGCCTTCGACGAGGTCATCGTCTGCACGCTGCCGCCGGGGATCTCCCGGTGGCTCGGGCGGGACCTGCCGCACCGGCTCGCGACCAGCCTGGACATCCCGGTCACGCACCTGATCGCTCCGGCGGGGCTGCCGACCCGCATCACCGCGCACGCGGTGCGGATTTCCATCTACATCGGAGAGAACGACCAGCACGGCCGCGATCCGCTGTATCACGAGATCGTCCGCCGCGCCCGCCTGGCGGGCCTCGCGGGGGCGACCGTCTTCCGGGGGGTGGAGGGCTACGGTGCGTCGAGCGTCATCCA
>WHTC01000262.1 GCA_009379795.1 Nitriliruptorales bacterium
CGGAACCCGGCGTAATATGCGCCGTAGAGTCCCGAAGGTCCGGCACCGATGATCAGCAGGTCCGCTTCGTAGCGCTCGGTCACATGGTCACTCCTGGGTAACGCATGCCCGCCGGTGGAGGGTGCTGTTCGGTGTCCACCGTACCGGCAAGGCGCCCCTGCGAGCACCTCGTGGAGACTGACATCGCCCTGATCGGCGACGGTGCGCGGCTCGAGGCGCGTTAGGCTCGCTGTCGTGGATGTGTTCGACGCGCTGAGCATGGCCCGGGCGAGGGGCCACCGGGTAGTGCTGGTCACCGTGCTGGCGGTCGATGGGGACGCACCGTCGAGGCCCGGCGCCAAGCTGGTCGTCGGTGACGACGGGGTGGTCGCGGGGACGCTGGGATGTTCGGAGTTCGATGCGGCCGGGGTCGATCTGGCGGGGGAGGCGCTGATCGCCGAGGCACCACTGCGCCGGTGGCTGACCTTCGCGCACGACGAGGCTCACGGTCGGGAACGCGCTCTCGAGCTGTTCGCGGAGTTGCAACTGCCCGAACCCGCCGTCGTCGTCCTCGGCTCGAACCCGGTCGGCCGCGCCGTCGTGCATCTCGCCCACACGCTGGGCCGGCGCGCCGTGCTGGTCTCGCCGGGTGGGGACACCGCGGTGACGGGCGGCGTCGAGGTCAAGGCCGACGATCCGGTCCGCTACCTGCTGGCGGCTCCGCCCGGTCCTCGCGACGCCCTGCTGGTCAGTGACCACGACGCTGCCTGGGCCGACGAGGTTCTGCGGGTGGTGCTCGCCAGCGACGCGTTCTTCGTCGGCATGCTCGGCAGCCACCGTCACGCGCCCGAGGCGGTCCGGCGGTTGCGCGCGGGCGGCACGCCCGAGGAGCACATCGCCCGCCTGCGCAGCCCGGTCGGCCTGGACATCGGCAGCCGGACACCGGAGGAGATCGCGCTGTCGATCATGGCCGAGGTCGTCGCTGTCGAGCGGGGCCGCGGTGGCGGCCCGATGGGCCTCGACTGGTCCACCAGCACCCGGTGAGCGCGGCGCGGGCGCGGCGATCACGGGATCACGGCGCCGACGCGGGTGGGGACCCGGAGATCCTGGACGCCAAGCGTGCCCTGCGCGAGGAGGTCTGGGATGCCCTCGCCGAGGGCGGCGCCGCCCGGTTCCCCGGCGCCCACCACCGCATCCCCAACTTCATCGGCGCCGAGGCGGCCGCTGAGCGGCTCCGCGGGCTCGACGTCTGGCGTGCCGCGTCCGCGATCAAGGCCAACCCCGATTCCCCGCAGTGGCCGGTGCGCCAGCGGGCGCTCGATGACGGTATGGTCGTGGCGATGGCCGTGCCTCGCTTGGCAGGGCCTGACCCATTCTTCCTGCTCGACCCCGCGCGGCTGACTGTGCCGCCGCGCGCCGCCTCGTCGATAAAGGGCGCTTCGGACCACGGGCGGCCCGTTCCCGTGGCCGAACTGCAAGCGGTCGATCTGGTCATCAGCGGGTGCGTGGCCGTGGACCGCACCGGCGCGCGGCTCGGCAAGGGCGGCGGGTTCGCCGACCTGGAGTTCGCCCTGGCCGATGCTGCTGGTCTGATCGGCCCGAGAACGCTGGTGGTCACCACCGTGCACGCGCTGCAGGTGGTCGAGGCCGGGCGGATCCCCATGACCGAGCACGACGTCCCGCTCGACCTGATCGTCACCCCTGACGACGTCATCACCTGCGACCGTGGTCACCCCCGGCCGGCGGGCGTCCATTGGGACGCCCTCACCGAGGACAAGATCGCCGCGATCCCCCTGCTGGCAAGCCTCGCCGCCTGCCGCCGCACCTGATTGGCCGCCAAGGGTGGCGGACGGGGGGCAGCCACTCACCCCCGCATCGCGGTGGCCAACCGCCGTTCCACGGCCGCCATCACCGCCTCGTTGCTCACCGGACCACCAGGGATGCTGAGGTCGTCCAGGCCGACCGCGGCCGCTTCGATCTCGGGATCCTGTGAAGGGGCGCCCAGCGCGCGCAGGAGCGGCCCCGGCGTCCAGCGGCGCAGCAGCCCGCACTGGACCAGCGCGCCAGTTCGGCGGCGGCGTTGTGCCAGTCCCAGGAGCTTGCGACCGCCGGCCAGAACCTCGCCGCGGCCGATCGTGGCATAGCAGACGGCCGCGAGGAGCCGCTCCCGGTCGTCGCCGCGCCGCCGGGCCGTGCCCGCGTCGCGGTGGACGGCAACGTCGGGGACGCCGAGCTCACTCAAGGCCTGCGCCCAGGCGGTGCCGATGCGCAGGAACACCGCGCCGAGGTCGCCGTCGAGCAGCGGATGATCGGCAGGCAGCAGCACGTCCAGCGTCAGGAGGTCGCGATCCATGAGGACCGCGCCGCCGCCCGAGAAGCGGGTCAGAACCTCCACCTCGGCGGTGGAGGCGGCGTGCAGATCGCGAGCCTGACCACGGCCGAGCACGATCGTCGTGTGGGTCGCGATGTACCAGCGCAGGACGGGCAGCGGCTCGTTCGCGAGGTTCTCGAGCAGGCGCACGCCCTCGTCGAGCAGGGCGCGCGCGCCGGCGACCTGCAGCGGCAGGGTGCGCCAGGAGGCAGGCGGGGCCTCCGGCTCTCCTGCGCCCTGGGGGGCGGTGGGGGTCAGCGTCATGAGTGAAGGCCAGCGTAGTTCGCGGCCGTTCCCGCAGCGCAGCGAGCGAGCGAGTCAGCCGATCTCCTGTACGAGGCCGTACTTGTCCTCGTACGCGGTCATGTTGGTGTTGAGCGCGCGGATGATCTTGCCGACGACGGTCGGCGCGACCTTGATCCGGCTGATCACCTCGGCCTTGACCTTCGCGCCTTCCCGGCCGGGCAGCACCTGGCAGAAGTCGAGGGTGAACTCGTGTGGGGAGTGGCTGACGACGAGGAAGTTGGCGTAGGTCCCGAGCTTGAGGTCCTCTGGCACGGAGACGTTGAGTTGGCGGCTGGCAGGCTGGCCGCTCGCGCCGCTCTCGTCTGAGGGCGAGCCGGACGGATTGGGGTTTTCAGGGTCCACTTGAGGAAAGCTCCTCGGTCGAGGCTGCCGGCGAAGCCGGCTTGCGCGGGCTGCCGGTAGTGTCAGGCGGCGGGGCGAGTTCAGGGAGGGTGAGCTGGCCGGCGAGTTGCTGATCTGAGCCAATAACGCGATCGTAGAGGCTTCGGCCGGGACAGCCAGTGCGGTTCACCCCGGCCACCTCACAGTAGGCTCCACCCCACGGGGGCGTAGCTCAGCCAGGTTAGAGCGGCTGCCTTACAAGCAGCAGGTCGCTGGTTCAAGTCCAGCCGTCCCCACAACAAGCGCACCCTCCGCAGGCGCGGCTGCCCGACCGATAAGCAGGAGCATGCGGCGAAGACCTGCTGGAGCGGCCGAGGTGCTGTCGGAGGTGGTCGACGGCAGGCAGCGCGTACTACTTGGCGATGCCGCGACGGTTGCCCAATTGCCCTGGTCGCTCGCTCCCGGCGGATGAACGTGTGCCTGCACCTGTTGCGGGGAGATCCTTCGGGTGAGCCTGTTCCCCCCGGGATGCAGTCGTTGTCGGCGAGCCGGTCGATCACAGTAACAACGACTGCGGCGTCGCTGATCCCGTTGGCTTCGCGGGTCCGCATTGCTTTCAGCGGCCTGTTTGTGGGGTGAGCTGGTTGAGGAAGGCCCGGGGAGTGAGCACGGGAACCGCAGGCTTGACGAGAGTAGTCAGGTGTCGGTCGCCGGAGATCAGCGCGTCAGCCTGGGCGGCGATGGCGAGAGAGACAAGGTAGTCGTCATCGGGGTCGGCAGTGACCGCCGGCCGGTCGTCGGGGTCGTCGGTCTTGGTCCCTGCCGTTTCCAGCTCGATGACCA
>WHTC01000305.1 GCA_009379795.1 Nitriliruptorales bacterium
CCGGCAGCCAGGAGGCCCGGCGCCCCTCGAATGCCGCGATCTCGTCGGCGTGCTGCAGGGTGAGGGCGATGTCGTCGAGCCCCCCGACGAGCATGTGCTTCGTGAACGGGTCGATGTCGAAGCGGACCTCGACACCCGGGGCGGTGACGGTCTGGGCGGGCAGGTCGACGCGCACGTGCGTACCGGGCTCGCGCTCGGCGAGCGCTACGAGTCGCTTGCAGACCGCGGTCGGAAGGATGACGGTCAGCAGGCCGATCTTGCTGCAGTTGGTGCGGAAGATGTCGGCGAAGCTGGGCGCGATCAGCGCCTCGAACCCGTACTGCTGCAGCCCCCAGGGCGCGTGCTCGCGGGAGGAGCCCGATCCGAAGTTCGGCCCGGCCACCAGGACCTTCGCGTCCGCGTAGCGCTTGTCGTTGAGCACAAAATCCGGCTCGCTGCGCCAGTCGTGGAACAGGTACTCGCCGAAGCCGGTGCGCTCGATGCGCTTCAGGAACTGCTTGGGCATGATCTGGTCGGTGTCGATGTCGGCCCGGTCGAGCGGGACCATGACGCCGTCGATGAGATCCACCGGGTTCATGCCTGTGCCTCCTCAACGTCCAGTTCGCGCACGTCCACGAAACGCCCGCGCACGGCGGCGGCCGCCGCCATCTCCGGGGAGACCAGGTGGGTCCTCCCGCCCTTGCCCTGCCTGCCCTCGAAGTTGCGGTTCGAGGTCGACGCGCAACGCTCGCCGGGAGCCAGGATGTCGGGATTCATGCCAAGGCACATCGAGCAGCCAGGCTCGCGCCACTCGAGGCCCGCGTCGAGGAAGACCCTGTCGAGGCCCTCGGCCTCGGCGGCGAGCTTCACCGCGTAGGAACCGGGCACGACCAGCGCGCGGACGCTGTCGGCGACCTTGCGCCCGGCCACCACACGGGCGGCATTGCGCAGGTCGGACAGGCGCCCGTTGGTGCACGAGCCGATGAACACCCGGTCGAGCGCGAGGTCGGTGATGGCCTCGCCCCCTTCCAGGCCCATGTAGCGCAGGGACCGGCGGGCCTGCTCGGCGTCCCGCGTCTCCTCCGGGGTGGGGACCCGCCCGCTGACCGGTACGCTCATCGCCGGGGTGGTTCCCCAGGTGACGGTGGGCGCGAAGGTCGAGGCATCCAGCCGCACGACACGGTCGAAGGTGGCGCCGGGGTCGGTGCGCAGCGTCCGCCAGTGCTCCAACGCCCGGTCCCAGTCGCTCCCGGTGGGCGCGTGCGGCCGTCCCTTCAGCCAGGCGAAGGTGGTCTCGTCAGGAGCGATCAACCCTGCGCGCGCGCCACCCTCGATCGACATGTTGCAGACCGTCATGCGGCCTTCCATGCTCAGATCCTCGATGGCCTGGCCGCGGTATTCGATGACGTGCCCCATCCCGCCCTCGACGCCGATCTCGGCGATGACGGACAGGATCAGGTCCTTGGCGGTGACGCCGAACGGCAGCGAGTCGTCGACCTCGACAGACATGGTCGCGGGCCGCGACTGCGGCAGGCACTGGGTGGCCAGGACGTGCTCCACCTCGCTGGTGCCGATGCCGAAGGCCAGCGCCCCGAAGGCGCCGTGGGTGGCAGTGTGGCTGTCACCGCACACCACCGTCATCCCAGGCTGGGTGACGCCGAGCTCCGGGCCGATCATGTGCACGATGCCCTGCTCGGTGGAGCGCATCGTGAACAGGCGGATGTCGTTGGCGGTGCAGTTGGCCTCCAGGGCGTCCATCTGCGCCTTCGACAGTTCGTCGGTGATCGGCAGTGACCGGTCCGTGGTCGGGACGTTGTGATCCATGGTGGCCAGCGTGAGATCGGGCCGGCGGGCCGGGCGCCCAGCCAGCCGCAGGCCCTCGAAGGCCTGCGCGCTGGTCACCTCGTGGACGAGATGCAGATCGATGTAGAGCAGGTCGGGCCCGGGTCGGGAGGGGTCCGCGTCGCCAGGGCGGACGACATGGTCATCCCAGACCTTGTCGACCAGTGTCCGCGGCTTGGGGTGGGCGGTCGGCATGGCTTACCCGCTCCAGCGTGCACTGAGCTGCAGCCGCTCGGCCACCTCGGTGCCCGCGATGCGCAACTGCTCGGAGTGCTGCAACTCGAAGGCGAGCGTGTCCTCGCCAGTGGACTCGGTAATGGCCGCAGCCAGCCGAGCGACGAGCTCGGCCTCCTCCTGGGCGGTCTGGTTCGGGTCGACGGTCAGTCGTACGGTCGTCATCGGATTGGCCTTCCAGGTCAGGGCGTGATCGTGGGTGCGTGGTCGCGGGTCTGGTTGAGTCGGACGGAGCGGTTGAGCGCGGCCAGGAAGGCGCGGGCGCTGGCTTCGACGATGTCGGTGGACACCCCGCGGCCGGTGTAACGGTGCCCGTTGACCTCGACTTTGACGGTCACGTCGCCGAGCGCGTCGATGCCTCCGGTCACGGCAGCGACGTGGAAGTCGGTGAGCTTGGCGTCGATGCCAGCCGCACGCCGCAGGGCGGCGCAGACCGCGTCGACCATGCCGTCGCCGGTGCCCTGCTCGGTGACCTCGCTGCCGTCGGCCAGGCGCACGGTGACCGTCGCCGAGGGGGTGCCCACGCTGCCCCCGGATACCCGCAGTTCGAGCAGCTCGGCGTCCTGTTCCTTCGAGGAGAACGCCTCATCGGTGACGATCGCCTCCAGATCCGCGTCGGTGATCTCCACCTTACGGTCGGCCAGTTCCTTGAAGCGCACGAAGGCGCGGCCGATCTGCTCCTTGTCGAGGGTGAAGCCCATGGCTTCGAGCTGGCGCGCGAAGGCGTGCCGCCCGGAGTGCTTGCCGAGCACGATCTGGGATCCGGCGACGCCGACGTCCTCGGCGCGCATGATCTCGTAGGTCAGCCGGTCCTGGATGACCCCGTGCTGGTGGATCCCCGACTCGTGAGCGAAGGCGTTCTTGCCGACGACCGCC
>WHTC01000193.1 GCA_009379795.1 Nitriliruptorales bacterium
ACTAGCGACGAGATCGCCCGCGCGTTCCTGGTGCCGACCGCCACGGTGCAGGCCCGGATCACCCGGGCCAAGAAGACCCTGTCGGCCGCCCAGGTGCGGTTCGAGGTACCGCCGCGCGAGGAGCGTCGGGAGCGGCTGAGCTCGGTACTCAGCGTGGTCTACGTCATCTTCACCGAGGGATCGACCGCGACGTCCGGAGACGACCTGATCCGGCCCGACCTCGCACACGAGGCGGTCCGGCTGGCGCGGGTCCTCGCCCGCCTGGTGCCCGACGAGCCCGAGGTCCACGGCCTCCTCGCGCTGCTCGAGCTGACCGCCGCACGGTTCCCGGCCCGCACCGGACCCGACCGCGACCCGGTGCTGCTGGCGGACCAGGACCGACGACGGTGGGACCTGGCCGCGGTCCGGCGCGGCCGCGCCGCACTCGCCCGAGCCGGACGGGTGAGTCGCGGCCTGGGCGCCTACGGGCTCCAGGCGGCGATCGCCGAATGCCACGCGGTCGCCCCGTCCGTCCAAGACACGGACTGGGAGCGGATCGTGGTCCTCTACGAGGCCCTCGGCCGGCTAGCGCCCTCCCCCGTCGTCGAGCTGAACCGGGCAGTCGCGCTCTCGATGGCGCGGGGACCGGCCGCCGCGCTCCGGGTCGTCGACACCCTGGTCGGCGAGCAGCTCACTGGCTCCCACCTGCTGCCCAGTGTGCGGGGCGAGCTGCTGACCCGGCTGGGCCGGACCGAGGAGGCGAGGTCGGAACTGGCGCGGGCCGCACGCCTCTGCGGGAACGCCCGCGAGCGAGCCGTGCTCGAGCGCAAGCTACGCGAGATCAGGTGAAGAGGCGTGGTGGTACACGTGCTAGTGCCGTCGTGACCAGACGGCCGTGGGCCAAGATTTTGCCGACGACTTGTCCTGTCGGAGCGCAGAAAGCGGGTTGGTAGGTTGGGAACCTCTATGCCGAAAGCCGGAGTGGAGGTGCCGGGATTCGAACCCGGGTCCGAGTGCCTCGATTCCGGAAGCGCTACGAGCGTAGGTCCCGATGGTTTGTCGGGCTGCCGCGCCTCGGGACCAGGCGCCCGGCAGCCGTACGCCACGCAGGTGTCCCGCGCCGGCAGGGTGGCGATGGCCGGCGGGTGGAGCCTGATTGCGACGCCCGACCCCTCACCTCAGGCGGTGGCGAGGGCGGACGGGAAGCCTAGTTAGGCCGCCAGTGCGAAGTTGTCTTCGGCACCTATAAGGTTCCCGGACAGATTTGCGAGTTGACCGGGATACTCGGCTCGCTCTCCCGGGACCGACCGACACCCGTCGAAGCCAGTCACCCCCGTGATGCTGCAGCGTCTGCAGTTGTCAAGGCTGCCAGTGTAGCGAGACGCCTCAGGCCTTCTGGCGCTCCCGCAGTGCCCGCTCGACCTGACGCTTGGCGTCGCGCTCGGCAATGTCCGCTCTCTTGTCGTAGCGAGCCTTGCCCTTGCCGAGTCCCAGCAGGACCTTCGCGACGCCGTCCCGCCAGTACAGCCGGAGCGGGACCAGGGTTCTTCCCTGTTCCTGGGTGAACCTGGCCATCTCCTCGATCTCGCGGCGGTGCAGCAGCAGCTTGCGCTGGCGGGTGGGATCGTGGTTCGCCCGGTTGCCGAACGCGTACTCCGGGATCGTCGCCTGCACCAGCCACGCCTCGTTGCCCCGCACCGTGGCGAACGCCTCGGCGATCGAGGCCTTGCCCGCTCGCAGGGCCTTCACCTCGGTGCCCGTCAGCACCAGGCCCGCCTCCACCGTGTCGGTGATGTCGTAGTCGAACCGCGCTCGCCGGTTGACGGCGATCGTGTCCTCGCTCTTTTTCCGAGCCATTCCCGGCAGGCTAGCTGTTCTCTCCCGCCGGGACCGCACCGGCCAGACGGCCGGTCAGGGACTCCTGCGCGGCCAGGAGGGCTTCGTCGGGTTCACTGCCCCGGGACTCGACGATCAGATCGGGCGTGACGCCCCTGCCGTCGATCGAGTTGCCAGACGGGGTGAAGTAACGAGCGGTGGTGTACTTCAGCCCGCGGTCGCCACCCAGCACAGAGATGGTCTGGACCGTGCCCTTGCCGAAGGTGGTCGTGCCGACGATCTCGCCCCGCTCCAGGTCTTGAACCGCACCCGCCACGATCTCGCTGGCGCTCGCGCTTCCACGGTCGACGAGGACGGCCAGCGGGACGTCCTGCGCCGTCGCTTGCTTGCCGGTCCGATACTCGCGCGCCGACTCCGCGTCGACGCCGACCCGGACGACCTCCTCATCGGAGAGGAACACGCCAGCCACCGCGACCGCTTCCGGCAGGTACCCACCGGGATTGCCGCGCAAGTCCAGCACCAGGGCGCGAGAGCCGTCGTCCAGCAGATCCTCGACCGCATCCTGCACCCGGTCGCCTGCGTCGTCGGTGAACTGGCGCAGCGCGATGTAGCCGATCTCGCCCTCCAGCGCGCGCGACTCCAGGGTGGGCATGTTGAGCTGCGCACGGACCACGGTGACCTCACGCGCCCCCTGGCTGCCGCCCATCAGGCCGAGCACAACGCTTGAGCCCTCCGGACCGCGGACCTTGTCGATCACCACGCCGCTCGGGGTGTCGCGCACGTCCGTGCCGTCCACTCTGACGATCTGTTCCCCAGGCTCGAGCCCGACCTCCTCCGCCGGAGACCCGGGCAGGACGGTCTGTACCGTCAAGCCCACTTCGGTGTCCTCCAGGACCACGCCGATGCCGACGAACATGCCGTCCAACTGGTCGTTGAGCGCGGCGAACTCATCGGCGTCGTAGTACTCGGCATACGCGTCGTCGAGGCTCTCCAGCATCCCCTCGATGGCGCCCTCGACAAGAACGTCGTCCGGGGGTTGGTTGACCGCGTCGCGGGAGACGCGGTCGTACACCTCGGAGAGGGCCTCGAACCCCTCTGGCAGGCTGCTGGCACGCCCGCGCGCTCCCAACTCGTAGGACGCTACGAGCAGGCCCAGCAACAGCACGGCCGTCCCCACGACGGCGGTGAGCCGTCTCAGCATGATGGCAACGTCACGACCGTCTGCTCCTCAATCACGGAGCGTCCTCCGGGGCGTCGGAGTCGTCCTTCAAGCCTACGCCCCCCTCCCCCACAGGCAAGGCTGTCCAGCACGGTCCCGCGGGCTCAGACGTCCAGGAAGCGGCGCAGGGAGAAGAACGACGCGAGCGCGGCGGCGGCGACGCCGATCGCGATCACGAGCGGGGCGACCGCGATCACATCGCGCACGCCGACGAGCGGGATGAACTGGATGTAGCCGCTGATGGCGTCGACCAGCGTCAACTGGCCGAGCAGCAGCAGGAGCAGCGCCCCGATCGAACCGATCAGCCCCGTCACCACACCCTCGAGGATGAACGGCATACGGATGTACCAGTTGGTGGCGCCCACCAGTTTCATGATGCCGATCTGCTCGCGGCGGGCGAAGGCCGACAGCCGGATGGTGTTGGCGATTAATGCGGCCCCACCGACCAACTGCAGGCCGGCGATCGAGTAGCCCCCGATCTTGAAGGCGTGGACCAGTCCGAAGAAGCGGTCGAGCACCTCGCTCTGGTCGGTGACGTCCTCCACGCCCGGCCAGGACACGTACTGTGAGCGCACGACGCTGAAGTTCTCGGGGTGGACGAGTTTGAGCCGGAACGACTCCGGGAGCGTCTCGCCGTCGACCGACTCCAGGAGCGCCGGGTCGTCGGCGAACAACTCCTGGAAGACCTCGTAGGCCTCCTGTGAGGAGACGTAGTCGACCGAGCCGACCTCTGGGTTGCTCTGCAGTTCCTCCTCCAGGGAGAGGCGCTGCTCCTCCGGGACGTCGGCCTGGAGGTAGATCGAGACCTCCACCTCCGAATAGAACAGCTGTGAGGTGCTGTCCACCTGGCGCTGGGCGAGCAGGCCCATCCCGCCGAGGGTCAGGCTGACCATGACGGTGAGGACCGTCGCGACCGTCATGAGGAGGTTGGCGCGGAGTCCCTTCCCCAGCTCGGCGAAGGTGTAGCGCCATCTAGGCCCCAGAGCCATAGACCCCCCTGGGTTGGTCACGGACCAGGCGCCCTTCGGACAGCTCGATCACCCGCCGCCGCATGGAGTCCACGATGTGCTGGTCGTGGGTGGCCATCATCACCGTGGTCCCCGTGCGGTTGATCCGGTCCAGCAGCTTCATGATTCCGACCGACGTGGCAGGGTCCAGGTTCCCCGTGGGCTCGTCGCACAGCAGGATGCGGGGGCGATTGACGAAGGCGCGGGCGATGGACACGCGCTGCTGCTCACCCCCGGACATCTCGTGCGGGTACGCCTCGATCTTGTGACCCAGCCCCACCAGTGCCAGGACTTCGGGGACCGTGCGATCGATGAGGTGACGCGGCTTGCCGATCACCTCCATGGCGAAGGCGACGTTGTCGAACGCCGTCTTGCCCTCCAGCAGCTTGTAGTCCTGGAACACGCAGCCGAGCTCGCGGCGCAGGGCGGGCACCCGCCAGGACTTCAGCCGGGTGAGCTGCTTCCCGGCGATGTAGATCTCACCGCTGTCAGGATTCTCGTCCTTGAGCAGCAACTTGATGAAGGTCGACTTGCCCGAGCCGGAGGAACCGACCAAGAAGGCGAACTCGCCCTTCTGGATCTCCAGCGTGATATCCCGGAGGGCGACGACCTTGTTCTTGTAGCGCTTGGTGACGCGATCGAGTCTGATCACAGGATTTCGCCTTGCGAGCTCATCATGGCCCGACGGCCGCACGGCAGCGGCGCACTCCGCAGTGAGGGAATCGGCGGCAGGCTAGCACTACCGCCACGGAACGGCGAACCGGTGCGTTACGCCTCGGCTCCCTGCGCGGCAACCGCCTCGCGCCGGGCCCGCCATTGCAGGAACGACATCATGAGGTCGTCGATGTCGCCGTCGAGCACCGAGGTGGTGTTTCCCGTCTCATAGCCGGTGCGGTGGTCCTTCACCATCTGGTAAGGGTGCAGCACGTAGCTGCGGACCTGGCTGCCCCAGGCGACCTCGCGCTGCTCACCGCGCACCGCGGCGAGCTCCGCCGCGCGCTTCTCGCGCTCCAACTCGGCGAGCTTCGAGCGCAACAGCGCCATCGCCGTGGCCTTGTTCTGCAACTGGCTACGCTCGTTCTGGCAGGCCACCACGATGCCGGTCGGCAGGTGGGTCAGGCGCACCGCCGAATCGGTCGTGTTCACGCCCTGCCCGCCCGGCCCCGAGCTGCGGTAGACGTCCACCCGCAGATCCTCGTCGGCAATGGCGACCTCCGTCTCCGTGTCGTCCATCACCGGCACCACGTCAATGGAGCCGAACGCGGTATGCCGGCGGGACTGCGCATCGAACGGGCTGATGCGCACCAAGCGGTGCACGCCGCGCTCGCTGGTCAGCAGCCCGTAGGCGCGAGTGCCGTGGATCGTCATGGTGGCCGAGCGCACACCGGCCTCCTCACCCTCCTGCTCATCGTGAAGGTCGGCCTTGAACCCGTGGCGCTCGGCCCAGCGCAGGATCATGCGCTCCAGCATCTGCGCCCAGTCCTGGCTGTCGGTGCCGCCGGCGCCCGCATGTACGGTGACGACGGCGTCCCGTGCGTCGTGCTCCCCCGACAGGAGCACCCGCGTCTCCAGTTCCGCCAGTTCGCGGGACAGCCCCTGCAGACCGGCGGCGACCTCGGCGGCGGTGTCCTGGTCGTCCTCCTCGCGCGCCAGATCGTTCAGCACCGTCAGGTCCGACAGCGACTGCTCGAAGCGGTCGTACACGCGCAGGTCGTCCTCGACGGCGGCCAGTTCGGCCATGGTGCGCTGCGCCTTGGCGACGTCGTCCCACAGGTCGGGAGCGGAGGCGTCACGGGCGAGTTCGGCGAGACGCCGACGCTTGCCCGGAACGTCAAAGGTACTCCTTCAACTCGGCGAGCTTCGCCTCGTATTCGGCGATGGCGGTTCGATGGTCGCTTGCCACGTGGTGCTCCCTGAGGGTCGACGAAGGTGCGCCAGACATGGTACGCGCCGGGTGTGGCAGGGCGCGTGAGCGGATCGATCGGCGCGCCGGTCGCGGGAAATGGTTACGCGTGAGAAGCCTTCTCACGCTTGGCGGGTTAGCATGAGCGGATCAGGAACCGGAGGGCCCCATGACGCCGCTGATCGACGCCACCGAGATGTATCTGCGGACCATCTACGAGCTCGAGGAGGAGGGCATCACGCCGATCCGGGCTCGGCT
>WHTC01000171.1 GCA_009379795.1 Nitriliruptorales bacterium
CGTAGTCGCTCACCTTGAAGCCGGAGATGAACACTTTCTCGCCGTTGATCACGTAGTCGTCGCCGTCCTTGACCGCGGTCGTCTTGATCGCGGAGGCGTCGGATCCCGCGGACGGTTCGGTCAAGGCGAAGCAGATAGAGACCTCGCCCGTGGCCACCTTTGGCAGCAGGTCCTTCTTCTGGGCGTCGCTGCCGTCACGCTGGATCGCGTAGCCACCCCAGGTGACGCTGCGGAACAGCCAGAAGGCCAGGTCGAGGAAGTGCCGTCCCACCTCCTCGAGGAGGATCGCCACCTCGGTGGCTCCGCCGCCTCCGCCGCCGTACTCTTCGGTGATGTTGACGCCCAGCCATCCCTGCTTCGCGATTGCCTCGAACAACTCGGTGGGCGGGCGCCGTTCCCGGTCGCACGCGCGCACGTAGTCGCGGGAGATCTCCCGAGCGCAGAACACGCGCACCGCCGAACGGAACATCTCCTGCTCTGGTGTCGAAGCCTGGACGCGCATATGACGGACCTCCTGGGGAGAATGTAGATTGCATGATGCATCATAGGTGCGGCTCAGGAGCGTGGTGGTGTCGGACAGCGGAGCGCCGCTCGAGGGGATCCGGATCCTGGAGTTCGGTCAGGTCATCGCCGGGAACTACGCCGGCCTGCTGCTGGCGGACCTGGGCGCCGACGTGGTCAAGATCGAGTCGGCGACCGGGGATCCCGCGAGGAACATCGCGGTCGCCCCACTTGCGGGGGAGAGTGCGCTCCACCTCACGGTCAACCGTGGCAAGCGCAGTGTGGTGCTCGATCTGAAGAGCCGCGATGGTCGCGACATCTTCTTCCGGTTGGCGCGTGAGGCCGATGCCGTGCTGGACAACTTCCGGCCCGGGGTCCTCGAACGGCTCGGCATCGACTATTCGGTCCTGCGCGAGCTGAACCCCGCCATCTCGTCCGTGTCGGTGTCGGGTTTCGGGCAGGACGGGCCCGCGAAGGACCGGCCCGCGTTCGACCTGGTGATCCAGGCCCTCAGCGGCCACATGAGCATCACGGGCGAGCCGGGGGCGGCACCGGTTCGGATGGGCGCGCCGATGGCGGACCTCATCGGCGGCGTCTTCGGATGCCTGTCCGTGCTCGCCGCCCTCGTGGGACGCGACCGGGCCGGTCGTGGTCGCCGTGTCGACGTTTCCATGCTCGACTGCCTCGTGTCGATGCTGAGCTATGACGCCACGATCTTCCTCAACACCGGCAGGCAACTCGAGCGCCTCGGCAGCGCCCAGGCCCACATGGTGCCCTGGCAGGCCTTTGCCACGCGTGACGGCCACGTCGCCATCACCGCCCGTGAGCAGAAGTTCTGGACTCGCCTGTGCGACGCCATCGAGCGGCCCGATCTGCGCGAGCATGCGGCGGCGGCGACGAATCTCGACCGCGTGGCGAATCGGGAATGGGTGATCGGCGAGTTGCAGGACACCCTGGTGCAGCGCACGACCGACGAGTGGATGCGGCGGTTCACCGATTTCGATCTGCCGGCGGCGCCGGTCAATGACTTCGACGGGGTCTTCAGCGATCCGCAGGTCCGCGCGCGTGACCTGGTGCGGGTCTTCGAGGACCCCGAGCTCGGAGCGATCCGGTACGTCACCAGCCCGCTCAAGTTCGACGGCTGGACCTACCCCGTGACGTCCCCGCCGCGTCTGGGAGCGCAGACCCGCGAGGTCCTGGAGGAGCTCGGTATGGACCACGACACCATCGATGACCTGGTGAGCCGAGGGGTGGCACTCGATGCTCGGTGAGCAGATCAAGGCGTGGGCGGAGGGGCCTCCGCTCATCCTGCAGGTTCGTATCGATCGCAAGGACATCATCCGCTTCGCCGTGGCGACCGGCGCCGCCGACCAGATCCATGTCGACCCCGGCGTGGCCCGGGAGCGCGGGTTCGCGGATGTGGTCGCCCCGCCGCTGTTCTACGTCACGCTCCGGACAGGGGTGTTCAACCTCGTGCCTCAGCGGGAACTCCACGAGGAGGGGACACCGCTCCGGGACCTCCCTCCGATCGCGTTCAGCCAGGCCATGGCGGGCGAGACCACCGCCGAGCTGTTCAAGCCCTTCGTCGCGGGCGACCTCGTGACCTGCAGCCGGCGGGTGGAGGACGCCTTCGAGAAACAGGGCCGCAGCGGAACGCTGACGTTCGTGCGTTTCGAGTACCGCTACGCGGACCTCGACGACGCCCCCTTCGTCGTCGAGCATTTCACCCGGATCTTCCGCTGAGCCACCGCACCGCTCAGCCGACCAGCGAGGAGGTCGCAGCCCTCAAGATGACAGTCGAGATTGTGGCAGGGGCAGAGGTCCCCACGACCACGCACACGTACGCGGCGGTCGAGTTGTTCCTTTTCAGCGCCGCGAGCTGGCACCCTCACCGGGTCCACTTCGATCAGGCCTACACCCGCGACGTGGAAGGCCACACCGACATCCTGGTGCATGGCCCTCTGCAAGCGGTGCATCTGTTTCAGTCGCTTACCTCAGCCCTCGACGGCCAGGCTCGGCTGGCCTCCGTGTCCTACCGCCACCGAGGCGTCCTGTACGTGGGGGAGTCCGTTGTGATCCGTGGTCGCGTCAGCGAAGTGGACGACGAGCGGCGCAAGGCCACCGTCGAGATGTGGATGGAGAAGGAGGGATCAGGTGAGCAGACGACGACGGGCAAGGCAATGCTCGACATCCGGCAGTGACCCAGCGAGGTGAGATCCGTGGAAGCGTTCCGCTCGATGCTGTTCAGCCCGGGTAACCGGCCTGATCTTGTCGCGAAGGGCCTGAGATCGGGTACGGATGCGGTGATCGTCGACCTGGAGGACGCCGTCCCCGTGGCCTCCAAGGCCGAGGCCCGGGCGAACCTCGCGCAGATCGAGGAGGCGGACGTGCCCATCTACGTCCGGGTCAACGGGGGCGACACGGAGTTCCTATGGGACGACGTCGTCGCCGCGGGACGCGCGGGCGTCTCGGGGATCGTGCTCCCCAAGGCCGAGGATCCCGAGTTGCTCAGGCGCATCGACGGCGCCCTCACCGCGCTCGAGGTGGACGCCGGGCGCGCCGTTGGTTCCACGACCCTGGTCCCGCTGATCGAGAGCGCCCGTGGGGTCCTGGGCGCACCCGACCTGCTGACCAGCGCCGAACGGGTGCGCTCGGTGCAGTTCGGCTCCGGGGAGCAGGGCGACCTCGTTGCGGACCTCGGCTGCGAGTGGACGCCGGAGGGAACCGGGCTGCTGACCGCCCGGTCGCTCGTGCTGCTCGCCGCGCGGGCGGCGGGCATCGAGCAGCCGATGGACGCGGTGTTCATGGACTTCCGGAACCTCGACGCGTTGCGTACCGAGTGCGAGTTGGCCAAGCGCATCGGCTACGTCGGGAAGGTCGCGATCCACCCGGCTCAGATCGCGGTGATCCACGACGTGTTCACGCCCTCGCCCGAGGAGGTCGCCCATCAACGGCGGATCGTCGAGGAGTTCGAGCGCGCGGTCCAGGCGGGCTCGGCCTCGATCAACGTCGATGGGCGGATGGTCGACTACGCGGTCGCTCGGGTGGCTCGCAGCGTGCTGGCCAGGGCGGCGGCGGCCGAGCGGTCGGCCAGCGGCAACCGCGAGCGGAGGCAGTGATGGCCCGGAGCCGGCACATCCCGCAGGGCATCGGTGTAGCGGTGATCGGCAGCGGCACGATCGGCCGTCTGCGGGCGCAGATCGCCCACCGCCACCCGTCGGTCGGCTACCTGGCGGTCTGCGACCTCGACGAGGCCAGGGCACGGTCCCTGGCAGCCGAGTGCGAGGCGGACGCCTGGAGCACCGACGCCGCCGACCTCGTCGGTCGCGATGAGATCGACGCCGTCATCGTCGCAACGACCGAGGACGCCCATTTCGAGCCGGGCTTGGCGGCGATCCACGCGGGCAGAGCGGCACTCGTGGAGAAGCCGTTCACGATCCTGCCGGAGGAGGGGGAGAAGCTCATCGTCGAGGCCGCGGCGCGGCGGGTGCCCCTCTACACAGGCTTCACCCAGCGCTTCCGCCGCAGGTTCATGGCGATCAAGGAGCACGTCGCCGCCGGCTACGTCGGCCACGTCACCAGCGCCAAGGCCACGATCTACCTGACACAGGCGGTGGCCGAGGCGGTGATCTCCCGGGCGCACGCGACCACGCCGTCGATCAACACCCTCACGTACTCGATCGACCTGCTGCTGTGGTACCTGGAGGGCCGGCGGCCGGTTTCGGTGTACGCCCAGGGTGGCCGGGGCCGCTTCTGGGAGGAGTACGGGTCGGTGGACTCCACCTGGAGCCTGCTCACCTTTGAGGAGGGGACCATCGCCAACCTCGGCGTCAGCTGGGAGTTGCCGGAGTTCTGGCCCGCCTACGTGGCCACCATGGACTTTGAGCTGTTCGGTCGCGAAGGGGTGCTGAGCGTCAAGGACGACCATCGCGACGTCCTGATGGCCTCCAACCACGCGGTGCCCTCGCCCTACACCCCCGAGGTGTCCATGAACGTGGCCATGCTCGGGTCCGCGATGCCGGGTGACTGGGCGATGGGGGAGTACTTCGGCGCGATGAAGGACGAGACGCACGCGTTCATCAACAGCGTGGGCACCGGGCGCCCCGATCCGCTGCTTGCCACCGGCCGGCACGGCCAGGACGTGCTCCTGGTCTCCCGCGCGATCGATGAGTCCGTCAGGACAGGGCAGATCGTCCCGCTGAGCTGGACGTCGTGAGGGGGTGGCGATGAGCGCGATGCTGTCCGGCGTCACCGTCCTGGAACTGGGCCAGGTCATCGCCGGCACCTACGGCGGGGTCATCCTGGCCGACATGGGTGCCGACGTGATCAAGATCGAACCGCTGCGCGGGGACGCGGCGCGCAACCCCAGCATCGCGCCGCTGGACGGGGAGAGCTCCATCCACCTGTTCATGAACCGCGGAAAGCGCAGCGTGGCGCTGGACCTGAAAAGCCCCGAGGGCCTGGCGATCTTCTACGAGCTCGTGGAGCAGGCCGATGTCGTGATCGACAACTTCCGGCCGGGCGTGATGCGGCGACTGGGCATCGACCACGACTCCCTGAAGCGGCGCAACCCGGCCATCATCACGGCAGCCGTCACCGGGTTCGGGGAGTACGGGCCGGCCAAGGACCGCGCCGCCTTCGACCTGGTCGTCCAGGCCTACAGCGGTCACCTCGACATCACCGGCGACCCGGACGGGCCCCCCTCGCGGGTCGGGATCCCGCTGGCCGACATCGCCGGGGGACTGTTCGCCTGCATCTCGGTGCTCGGTGCGCTGTGCGGCCGCCAGTTGCACGGCACAGGCCAGCATGCCGATGTCGCCATGCTGGACTCCCTGGTGTCGATGCTCTCCTACGACGCGCTCGACCACCTGAACAGCGGGAGAACCGTCACCCGGCAGGGCACCGCTCACGCGCACATGGTCCCGTGGCAGGCGTTCACGGTGGCCGACGGCTACGTGGTCATCGCCTCGCGGGAGGAGAAGTTCTGGCAGCGGCTGTGCGATGCAATCGGCCGCCCGGACCTCAAGGACGACCCGAGGACCGCGGACAACCGGTCCAGGGTCGCCAACCGTGATTTCGTCGTCCCGGTGCTGGAGGAGGCCTTCGCGCAGCGCACCAGGGACGAGTGGATGGCCGTGCTCGACGAGTACGACATCCCGGCGGCTCCCGTAAACGACCTCGCCGAGGTCTTCTCCGACCCTCAGGTGGAGGCCCGGGGGTTGGTCCGCACCTACGACCATCCCGTCCTCGGCCCGATCAGGCACCCGGCCAGCCCCATGCAGTACGACGGCTGGACGTTTCCGAACCTGCCCGCTCCGATGCTGGGGCAGCACACCGCCGCCGTCCTGCGGGAACGGCTCGGCTATGACGAGCAACGCATCGCCCGGCTCGCGGCTGACGGGCTGATCGCCGTCTGGGCGCCTGACGGCGGCTCATGACGGAGGGCTCATGACGGCGGGGCAGGCTCCTGGGCGCCCGCCGCTCGCGACGCTGGGCGTGGCGACGGTGTCGATCACCCTCGGCGCGCTCCCGGTGTTCCTGCTGGGCGCGCTGGCGGTCTTCATCCGGCAGGAGTTGCACTTCGGTGAGGCCCGGCTCGGGCTGGCGGCGTCGCTGTACTACCTCAGCTCGGCGGTGATGTCGATCCCGGGCGGGCGCTTCGCCGAGCGGCTCGGCGCGCGGCGAGCCATCGCCGTCGCGGCGACCGGCACGGCGGTGGCGATGGGCGGTGCAGTGCTCTTCGCGACCACTTGGGGGAGGCTGGTGCTGTGCATGGTCCTGGCTGGCGCGGCCAACGGGATCGCGCTCCCGGCCACGAACCTGGCCCTGGCTCGCGGCATCCCGGCCAGGCACCAGGGTGCCGCGTTCGGGTTGAAGCAGTCCTCGGGGCCGTTCGCCACGCTGCTGGCTGGGGCCGCGGTGCCGGCGCTGGGTCTGACGGTCGGCTGGCGCTGGGCGTTCGCGCTCGCGGGTCTGGCCGCGGTGCCGCTGATGATCGCGGGTGTCGGTCGCCGCACGGCCCCGCCGCGGCGGCGCGGGGGCGGCGACCGCGTACCTGTCGGGCCCCTCGCCGTGCTGTCCCTGGCAGCGGCCAGCGCGGTCATCGCGGGAAGCTCGCTGGGGGCCTTCTACGTGGTGTCGGCCGTGGATGGCGGTCTACCTCCGGGCGCCGCCGGGACCCTGCTCGCGGTGGGCAGCGTGCTCGGCGTCGCAGCCCGGGTCGGCTGGGGATGGGTCGGCGACCACCGGACCGCCGGGCACTTCCGTATCGTCAGCGGGCTGCTCGTGAGCGGGGCGGCAGGATTCGCGCTGCTCGGTGCGTCCAGCAGGGCGGTGCTCGTCACCGCGACCTTCGTCGTCTTCTGCACCGGCTGGGCCTGGCCCGGGTTGTTCAACTTCGCGGTCGTGCGCGGAAACCCGCTGGCGCCCGCAGCGGCGAGCGGCATCACGGGCACCGGCCAGTTCGCTGGCGGGATCCTCGGTCCCCTTGGTTTCGGCGCCCTGGTGGAGCGGACCTCGTACCAGGTGGCATGGCTCGCCACTGCGGCGACGCTGGTCGTGGCGGGTGTCCTGGTCTACGCCGGGAGCAGTTGGCTCGACCGGTTGAAGCCCCCCGCTCCGATCCGACCGCTCACGCCACCGGCGCGGGCCCACTAG
>WHTC01000336.1 GCA_009379795.1 Nitriliruptorales bacterium
CAAGACCGCCGACCAGATCCTCGACAGCGTCGCCTCGTATTGTCAACGAATCTCCGACTCAGGACACTAGGCGTCCACCGCGTCGTGCTGGCCGAGGGTCTGGTCCTGGGCGAGAAGGCCGGGCTGGACCTGGGCCGCCTCCTCGACGTCCTGAAGGACGGTGCGGCGTACAGCCGTGCCATGGACGTGTGGGGGCCCCGAATGGTGGAACGGGACCACGTCCCGCCGGCGTCGCGCATCCGCCAGAACGCGAAGGACTTCCGGCTGATCGTCGAGCAGGCCCAGCGCACAGGATCGCCGGCGCTGCTGGGCTCGACCGTGTCGCAGCTGCTGGGCATTGCCGAGGCGACGGGGCTGGGCGACATCGACAACTCCGGCGTGGCGGCGCTGCTGCGCTCCTTCGCCGGCCTGCCGACCGGGACGGAGCAGCCCGACGAGGTCACAGGTCCCTGACGCGGAGGCGCTCCAGCGCCTCGTCGTCCAGATGCACCCCGATGCCCGGCCCCTCGGGCACGGTGAAGGCGCCCCCGACCGGGGCTAGGCGCTGGGTGACGACGTCGTCGGTGAGGTAGTGCGGGGAGATGCCCGAGCCGAAGCGCAGCTCGGGCAGCGTGCACGCCAGCTGGACGGCCGCGGCCGCGGCGACGCTGGTCTCCCCGGCCATCCCGGCGAAGTGGATCCCCAGCCCGCTGGCTGCCGCTACCGCCGCCAGACGGCGGAGGCCGCTGATGCCGCCGGCCTTGATGAGCTTAGCGATCACTGCGCCGGCCGCGTCTGCATGCAGATAGGTGGCCAGCTCCCGCGCGTTGAACAGCCCCTCGTCCGCGGCGATGACCACCGACGTGGAGCGGCGTACGTGTGCCATACCCGGGATGTCGTCGCGGTGGACCGGCTGCTCGAGCAGAGCGGGGTGCGCGGCCTCGACGCCCTTGGCGAAGCGGATCGCCTCGGCCGCTTGCCAGCCCTGGTTGGCATCGAGCAGAAGCGCCACATCCGGACCCACGGCCTCGCGGACGGCGAAGACCCGCTCGATGTCGCGCTCGACCGTGTGTGTCGCGACCTTGACCTTGATGAGCCCGAACCCCGCGGCCACCGCCTTCGTGGCGTCGGCGGCATCGCGTTCAGGATCCCCACCCGACACGTGCCAGATGGTGGGGACCTCATCGCGCACCTTGCCGCCGAGCAGCTGGTGCAGCGGCACGCCGTGCGCCTTGCCGAGGAGGTCGTGCAGGGCGATGTCGACCGCCGAGCGCGTCGACGAGTTGCCGACGACGACCCGGTCCATCTGCTGCTCGAGCACGTGCAGCTCGGCGGGGTCAGCGCCGACGATCAGCGGTGTCAGGACCGCGTCGACCAGATGCACCGCCGACGCCAGGGTCTCACCGGTGAAGTACGGGGCGATGACCCCCTCCCCAAACCCCTCCAGGCCTTCATCGGTGCGGATCCGGAGGACGATGCAGGTCCGCTCCGTCACGGTCGCGACCGCCATCTTCAACGGCTTCTCCATGGGCACCGCAATGGGGATGGCCTGCAGTTCGGTGATCTTCATGATTGGCACCTTCGACGGATGGATGCACCGAGCGTATCCCCTGCAATATGCATTTTGTGGACTATGAAGTCCAGGCCTGGACCGGTCCGCCCGGCTGAGGGGGCGGCAGCTTGCGCCAGCGGCAGGAGACGCGTGCGTGATGCAACTGTATGGAGAACGGCTGTTGGGTGTCGACGACCGCACCGTGACCGAGGGGCTGGAATGAGACGACGACGCCGACGGGCTCGTGGCACATGTGCTCCCGAGAGGATGGCCCGGCCGACCTCAGCGCGTCTGGCCGACCTGCGCCGGGCCGGCGCCTGGCCGTTCATCTGCTGGTGCTTCGTCGAGGGCCATCTGCGCCCCGATCTGGACCTGCTCGTGGCCAAGACCCCCGGTGGCCTGTATGCCACGTGGGCGGCCCGGCATCCCGGCGACGTGGCCGCGGTCGCCGAGGTCGCACAACGGTTCGGCTGGAGCGCGAACTGGACACGAGACGTCTCCTCGGGCGGCCTGGCGCTGCTGTGCCTGTGGGCCGGCAAGACGCTGGCCGAGCTCGGCGACGCCGACTTCGCCGGTTTCGCCGCCGAGCTCGCGGCAGCGCCGTCGGCGACTGCCAGCGCCCGCGGTCACAACTGAGTTGCACGCTGAGGACGTCGACGTGGACGACGGCCTCTCACCGTCCGACCGCTAACCACCGCGGACCCCTGTCCGCACCCTGGCAGCCAACCCTGAGGGCCTGATCGACAGCCTGCCGGAGGACCAGCAGCCCAGCCGTGTGGGCATCGCGACCGTGCAGGCGCCCTTCCAGCTCCTGGTGCGCGACGGCGACAGCCAGGGCAGGCCAACCGGCTTCGGTTTACCCGAGAAACTCCGGTCGACCTCCGACTCGACCTGGCGGTTGACAGCGGGGTGCACTGTCAGCCCATGCCCAAGCAGACCAATGCCTCAGCAGTCAGTC
>WHTC01000121.1 GCA_009379795.1 Nitriliruptorales bacterium
CTTCGAGTCACGGCGCTGCGGACGGTGATGCGCTGGGGGAGCATCCTGCCGGTGCTCGTCCTGGTGACGTTCCTCGCCACGTCACCCGCCTCACGCCCGCTGGGAGAGGCTCGAGAGGCGGTCGCGACCGCACACCGCATCGCCAACCCCGTTCCAGTGGTGGTCGTCGTCCTCGACGAACTCCCGGCCGCCAGCCTGCTGACCCCCCGCGGCGACATCGATGCGGAACTGTTCCCAAACTTCGACCGGTTGCGGCGGCGGTTCACCTGGTTTCGCAACACCACGACCCGCTACTCGCACACGACCCAGATCATGCCCTCCGTGCTGAGCGGGAAGCCGTGGAATCCGGATGGTGACCCGGTCGTGGCGGACTATCCCGACAACCTTTTCACGCTCCTTGGTGACCGCTACGACACGGTCGCGCGCGAGGAGGTGACCTGGCTCTGCCCCCCCTCGGTCTGCCGTGCGCCGGCGCATGATTTCCCGGAGCGATTCGTCGGGATGCTGCACGATGCGGCCGTCGTCGGTCAGCACGTCGCGCTCCCGAATGCCTGGACGGGTCACCTGCCGCCGGTCGACGCGGCCTGGAGGAATTTTCGGCGGGCAGGCGGCGTCTGGGACCGCAGTGACGAGGACCGGGTGTGGACCGCCGAGGACCCACGAGTGGAATTCCGCCCTTTCCTCGAGTCCTTCTCCGACGCTGGCACGCCGGTTCTGCGGTATTACCACGCGATGGCGCCCCACCACCCCTTCCAGTTCCTGCCTGAGGGCTACCGCTATCCGCAGGAACTGCCGCTCCCCGCCTACGATGACGGCGCCGCGTCGCCCGACGACGAGTTCTACATCGCCCAAGCACACGCCCGGCATCTGCTTCAGGTCGGCTACGTCGACCGCATGATCGGGGATCTCCTCGACGCCCTCGAGGCGTGGCCGCTCTACGACGATGCCCTTGTGGCCGTCCTTGCCGACCACGGGATCTCGTTCCGTGCCGGTTACACCCTGCGTACGGGCCGGGAGGGCAACAAGGACGCGGTGGCTCACGTACCGCTGTTCGTGAAGACCACTGGCCAGCGCGAGGGACGGGTCGATGATCGCCCTGCGATGATCTCTGATCTGCTCCCCACGGTGGCCGGCGTCCTCGACGTCGAACCGATGTGGCAGCTTGAGGGCCGATCGCTTTTCGATCCCGAACCTGATCCGCAGCGATCTCGGCTGCTCAGCAGCCGCGGGCAGGTGCTGCACCTGCCGTCCGACGGATCGGGGCTCCAGCCTTCCCTCGACGAGTGGTTAGCGCGCTTCGGGCCTGGTGGTGACTGGGAGCAGGTCTACAGCATCGGCCCGTACGCCGACCTGCGCGGCGGCAGTGTCGCCGAACGGCCCGAGGGGGAGACCGAGGTGGTCGATCTCCAGATCAACCACGACGAGGCGTACCGCTCGGTCGACACCTCCGGCGAGTCGCTGCCGGCCCTGCTCAACGGGCGCGTCCAGGGTGACGCGGTGCCCGCGGGAACCTGGCTCGCGGTCGCGCTCAACGGCCAGGTGGCCTCCACCACCATGGTCCACGAGCGAGAAGCGGGCCCCGGGTACTTCAGCGCGATGATCCCCCCGTCCGCCTTCGTCGACGGTGACAACGGCCTGGCGCTGTACCGCATCGGAGAAGCGCCGGACGGAGCCGTCGTCCTGCACCCACTGCGCGGCTGAGACCGAAGCCGATGCGTAGCGCGCTATGACCGGACCGGCGCCGGGTGGTGGTCGCTTGTCCCCACCGGCTCCCGGGAAGGGAGGGCCTCGCGGGCGAGCAGCACCACCGCCACGGTGCCGCTCCCCGCGAGCAGCAGCGCCATGGCGGCCAGGGCGCGTCCCGGCCACGGTGACCACACGACCAGGGCCCGCACCGCCTCGAGGCTGACCGAGGTGTCCGGGCCCCAGTACGGACCCAGGATGGTGAGCAGCGCGCTCAGGTGCATGGCCCCGGCGCCGGCGAGGACGAGCAGCGGGAGCCATCCGGCGGCGTCTCGCAGCAGCCGGCCGTACCCGATCGCGCCCGCCGAGAGCAGACCCACCAGCCCGGCATACAGATAACGCCCCTGCACTCCGAGAGGGACTCCCGTGCGCGCGTAGCTGCGCCAGCCCCCGTAGGCGATGACGGCCAGGGTGAGCATCGTCGGCAGCACCATCACCACGAGATGGAGCTGGCGACCGGGATGGCGGGTGGACACCAGCACGAGCCCGGCCACAATCCCGGTGCCCAGGACCACCCACGCAGCCACGACCACCGGCCACGGCAGCGGATTGTCCACCCAACCGAACGAGCCCCACCAGCGCTCGAGCAGGAAGGGAGCGAACAGATCCGGCCAGTAGTGGGAGGGGTCCGGCACGAAGCCCTCTCTGGTTCTCCAGGGGTTGGCCGACGGCTGGAGCTCGCCGTACCGCACGAGGTTGCGGACCCACCACCATCCGCCGGCCAGGGCGGACGCGCCGAGCGCCAGCAGCAGCGGCACCACCGGCGGGCGGCTCCGCCCGCGGAGCCATCCCAGCGCGTACGCGGCGACGATCCAGGGCGGGAGCGCCAGTGCGAAGCCCTTGCTCAGCAGCGCGATGCCCAACATCGCCGCGACCCATCCGGCGGTCCGCCGGCTGAGGTCGCCGAGCGACACGAACACCAGGGCAACCGCGAGGACAGCTGTGGCGAGGTTGAACAGGTTGTCGTTGTTGACCGAGCCTCCGATGTGGAAGAACTGCGGCACCGCCAGTCCCGCAACAGCCGCGGCGATCGGCACGGCGCCGTTGCCGCCGACCAGGCGACGGGTGGCGGCGAACGCGAGCAGCGGGAGCGGCACGGCGAGCGGCACGTTGAGGAGTCGCAGGTAGCCCACGACCCGATCGAAGGACCACGAGTCCACGGTTGGTGTCAGGCGCACCAGCCAGCCCAGCACGAGGTAGTACAGCGGGGGATGCTGCGTCATCTGGTTCGGGATGCGCGCGCCCTGGCCGAGCGGCTCGGCCTCCTCGAAGGCGGGGCGCTGCGCCCGAATCGTCGCTTCGGAGGCCGGCAGCGGCCGTGGGTCCGCGTCGCGGAAGTCCAGCCATCGGACCGTGCCGACGATGTCCTCGCCGAGGTCCAGGTCGGTAAGTTCGGGCAGGGGCTCCCCGCGGCTCAGATGGAGGATGTAGTCGACGTGCTTGTACTCGTCGGGCGCCCGGTAGAGGGGGACCAGCACCGTGTACAGGACGAGCAGCAGCGTGTGCAGGGCCACCACCGCCCACACCGCGCGGGGAACCGCCCCGAACAGGGCGCGCCGGCCGAACACCTCCGTGGCAGCGGGGGCGTCGTGCGGTCCCCACCTGCGCCCAGATGACCAGCACATCACGACTCCCTACCCGGCGGGACCGGATGCGGGCACGCCGCGAACCGCAACGCGACCGCGAGCGTCGCCACAGCGAAGACGATCCGTACGACGCCGCCCACGGCCAGGATCCTCCCGCTCCATGGCGACCAGGTGACGACCGCCCGAATGTTCATCCAGGCGGCCGCGACCAGCGCGAGGGCGGGCAGCCACGGGAGCATCCTCGCGTATCCCGCGGCGACCACGACGGCGATGCCCACCAGGCCGGCGAACAGGTAGCGGCCCTGGATGCCCGAAGGCTGGCCGGTGAGCGTGTAGAGCGACCAGGCCCCGTATCCGACCACCGGCAGGGTCAGGACGGTGGGGAGGAGCAGCATGCCGACGTCGAGGCGCCCAACCCGCTCCCCCCCGGTAGGTCGCATGAGCGCGGCCACGACACCCGCGGCGAGCAGCGCCGACGCCGCCAGCACGAGCCCGCGGGGCAGCGGGGTGTCGATCCAGCCGAACGAGCCCCACCAGCGTTCGAGGAGCCACGGCAGGAACAAATCCCGCCAGTAGGCGACCGGGTCCGGCTCGAAGCCGGGCACGGCGGGCAGCAGCGGCACCGAGGGCTGGATCGCCCCGTGGACGATGACGTTGCGGACCCACCACCAGCCCCCGATGGCGGCCGACAGGCCCGTCGCCACCAGGAAGCCGAGTGGCCGAGCCCGCCGGTTGCGGAGCCAGCCCAGCAGGTAGGCGGCGGCGACCCAGGGCGGAAGGGCAAGGGCGAACCCCTTGGTCAGCAACGCCCCGCCGAGCAGCACGCCCACCCATATGCCCGTGCGTGGCGACGTGCCGCCGAGCGCCACGTACACAAGGACGACAGCCAGCAGGGCGGTCAGCAGGTTGAGGAGGTTGTCGTTGTTGACCGCGCCGCCGATGTGCAGGAACTGGGGCACCGCGAGGATTGCGGTCGCGGCCACCAGGGATGCCGTCTCCGGGCCGTCGGGGACTCGCATGATGGGCGCCCGGTCCCCGGCTGTGCCGAATCGGTCAGTGCCGGCCCTGCAGCAGGAGGCGCTTGAGCTGGCCGACACGCCGCCGGAGTTGCGCTCTCACGAAGGTCACGTTCACGCCCCGCACGACGAGGTCGCCAGGGGAGTGCGTCGGCGCCGGCGGGGTGGGGATGGGCAGAGCGGCGAAGGCGATCTCGGCCTCGAGCTCCTGCACCGGGCCGCCGAGGAACCGATGCACGTCGATGAACACCTCCGGATCCTCCCCCGCGGAGTACAGCAGGCCCGGCAGCAGCCGCGAGCAGTTCATCACCGGCAGGCCGCCGAGGGCGTCGGGTCCCTCGAGCACCACTTCGCGCGGCTCGGGCTGGCCGGGCAGGTAGCCGCGCAGGCGGATCCAGTCGAGGCGGATGATCGCCGGCCGGGTCGCCGGGTCGAAGCGGATCCGGCTGATCCCCGGCCCCTGCATCAGGCAGCGGATGAGGCTGAGTCCCAGCCGGTTACGTCGCGGAGTGAACGTGTGCTTGGCGTCCTCGCTGAACCCCCCGCCTGCGTCGATGTACAGCTCGGTCTTCCCGATCTCCACGTCGGAACGGAAGAACTCGGCGGGCCACGTGCCCGCGGCCACCGCCGCGGCGGTCGCCGCGGTCACCTGATCCGTCATGGCCGCCAGCCCGTAGGGCCAGTACAGCCGGGTCATGGGCAGCTCGCCCAGACCGCCGGGGTCCAGGTAGCGCAGCGAGCGGGCCATGGCGGGGTTGGTGATGGTCTCCGCCTGGCTCTCGCCGAAGTTCTCGTCGTGCAGCCAGCCGCCGAACAGGCGCGCCTCGTCCGGGG
This sequence comes from Nitriliruptorales bacterium, assembly GCA_009379795.1. GTDB lineage: Bacteria > Actinomycetota > Nitriliruptoria > Euzebyales > Egibacteraceae > WHTC01. The sequence goes on from WHTC01000121.1 coordinate 5,180, forward strand.
TGGGCTCGAGCAGGGCGCGCCACAGGATGCCCAGCAGCGGGCCGGTGACGCCATCGTCGAAGCCGAGTCCGGCGACCGCGGCGCGGTAGCGGACCCACTCGCGCTGGAAGGCGTGGATGCCGTTCTGGGCGGCGCGGCGCTCCGCCTTCTGAAGGGTGAACAGACCCTCCTCCTCGAGCACCGGCTCGAGGTCCTCGGTCAGGTCGAGCTGTGTCCCGAAAGGGGGCATGCAGATCTGCTCGAGGATCTCGGGGACCCGGATGAGCGGCTGGACGTGCGGGTCGGGGAAGCCGGCGTTGCCGAGAAAACCGCGGATCTCCAGCCCGGCGAGCAGCGAACGCTGCGCGCCCTGGTGGGTCAGCAGGTAGAGCCCGACCAGACGCGTGTCGAGGCCGGCGCTGTCAAGGACCTGCTGACTGAGCCGCTGGATCGTGCCGGCCCAGCCGAGGTCGACCATGACGATGGTCCCACCGGAGCGCTCGGCCGTGCGGGCGAGCTGTGCCGTGACCCGCTCGCGGGCCCTGTGGGAGGTCGCCACGATCCGGGCGCGCAGGTGGTCCTGCTCGGACAGCGTCTCCAGCACCGCCTCGGTCAGACGCGGGTCGTTCAGTCGCGTGTTGGCCTGGTTGGCGAACTGGGGCAGATCGCCCATCCCCAAGCCGAGGGTCTCTACGAGGCCCCGCACCGTCGGGGCACTGCGGCGGGAGAGGAAGTTCCTCAGCTCCTCGACGCTGCCGGTGAATACGGTCGCCTTGGCGCACACCTGGCGGGACAGCCACAGCGGCTCGGCCTCGACGTCCGACCCCGCGGCGCGTGCGGCCGCGTTCACCAGCGGGGCGAGCAGCTCGCCGTCGCGCATCAGGCAGAAGACCCTGGGGACCCCCTGCTCGAGGGCCCGCTGGACGATCCAGTCCGCGTAGCCGGCGAACACCGGCCCGAGGAAGGCGGCGCCGTAGCGCCAGAACGGCCTGATGGCATCGGGCAGGGATTCGCCCTCGGTGCGGTGAAGGATCTTCGAGCGCAGCGCGCTCAGCCCGTAGTCGCCGTGCACGGGGTCGACGGGGCGCCTGCGGCTCGTCCGACCCGGGATGGAGCGACGTTCGCGCTGAAGCGCATCCTGCAGTTCCTCCCCGCGCCGTTCGAAGTGGATCGTGCGGATGCCGAGCTCCCGCGGCGCCGTGATGTCGGCGGCCTCATGGTCGCCCAGGTGGAGGATGCGCTCGGGCGGGCATCCCATGTCCTTGACCACGGTTTCGAACAGGCCGTCCCCCTTCCCGCGCCCGTAGCGGTTCGACACGAACAGCCGGTCGAAGCGCACCCCGCTCAGCGGCGGGAGCGCCAGCACCGAGCGCAGGAAATCCTCGGGGAGATAGGTGTCCGACACGGCGATGAGCCGCTTGCCGCGCTCGGACGCCGCGTGCAGCAGGCCGGCGACGTCGAGGTCGGGCACGAGCAGGTCGCGCTCGACCTCCAACTCGACGTCAATGATGGCCTGCCGCTTGGTGCCGGGCTGCCATATCCTGTGACCGAACTGGTCGTAGATCTGGGTGAGATCGACCTCGACCAGGTCGCTGCGGGCTCTCAGCGCCTGCCGGGCGCGGGTCTCGGCCTCCCGCCGCAGCTCGGCGAAGACCTCGGGGGTGAGGTGCCCCGCGAGCAGGCCGGCCTGCTCCAGCCGGTGACCGACCAGCACGAAGGCGTCGACCGGTTCCGCGACCTTGCGCCACAGCAGGGTGTCGAACACGTCGGTGGAGAGGACCTCCACGGCGTCGGAGGTCAGCAGCGCGCGTCCCTCGAGAAGGCGGGCATCGAGGATCGGAGGTGCGTCGCCGGCCATGACAGATCCTGATCGGTGGTCGGATTTTCGGAGTAGGGATTGCGGGCGCCTCCCTGCCGGAGCGGCAGCCTAGCAGGCGACCTCCGGCGCTCGGCTAGCATCGGGCCCTCCAGGAGTCGGGTCCTGCTCGCCGAACACCCCGGATGGTGATGAAGATGCCACTGTTGCTGCACTCGCTGGCTGAGTTCCAGGACCTCATTCTCCCCGCGCTCGAGGCCGTGCGCCCCCGTGCGATCGTCGAGGTCGGGTCAGAGACGGGGGCGAACGCCAAGGTGCTCGTCGACTGGGCCGGTGTCCACGGGGCCGTGCTGCACAGCGTGGATCCCGAGCCTGCCGACGACCTGGTGAAGCTCGCGGCGGTCACTGAGCACCTCCATGTCGTTGCGGAGTACAGCCCCGAGGCGCTGCCCGGCATCGGGCCGGCGGACGCCTACCTCCTGGACGGGGACCACAACCACTCCACGGTCACGCGCGAGCTGGACACGATTGACGAGGTGTGCGACCGCTTCCCGCTCGTCATCCTCCACGACGTGGGCTGGCCCTGCGGTCGACGCGACCAGTACTACGCGCCCGATCGACTCCCCGCCGACCGCGTCCACCCGCACTCCTGGGATGAGGGGGTGACGCCCGACAACCCGGGGACGGTCCGGGGCGGCTTCCGCGGCGAGGGCGCGTTCGCCGCCGCCCGCCACGAGGGTGGGCCGGCTAACGGCGTGCTGACCGCGGTCGAGGACTTCCGCGAGCGCCGTCCCGGCCTGGCTTATCACCAGGTGCCGAGCGTGTTCGGGCTCGGCATCCTGTACCCCGAGGACGCCCACTTCGCCGGTGCGGTCCGCGATCTCTTCGACCCCTACGACCGCCACCCGCTGCTGGAGCGTCTGGAGCGCAACCGCCTCGAGCTGTACCTGCGGGTGATCGCGCTGCAAGACGAAATGGCCGGGCGCGTGGGGCAGCAGGACCGCATGGTCGCCGGCTACGAGGCGGCGCTCGCCGCCCTCAACGTCGAGAACACCGACCTTCGCCTGCGCCTCGCCGGCGGACACGCCGGTCGAACAGGGTGAGCCGGGGCCGGACAGGGCGGTCGGATCGGTACCATCGGGCGCTATGGCCGTCGGAAGCGCACAGGTAGGCGACCTTTGGGGTTCCCGGGAGCTGCTGCGGAACCTCGTCGCCAAGGAACTCAAGGTCCGTTACAAGGGCTCCGCCCTGGGGTTCCTCTGGTCGCTGGTCACGCCCCTGCTCCTCACGGGCGTGTTCACCATCGTCTTCGCCACCTTCATCCGGATCCCGCTGGGAGAGGGCAACTTCGCCACGTACTTCCTATCCGGCTATCTCGTCTGGCAGTTTTTCTCCAATTCCGTGAACAGCTCGGTGGGGGCCATCGTCGGTAATGGTGCGCTGATCCGTAAGGTCTGGTTCCGCCGGGAAGTCCTCCCGCTGTCCCTGGTGGTCAGCCAGGCGGTGCACTTCGGTCTGGCGCTGCTGGCGACGTCGCCGTTGTTCCTCTACTTCCGCGGGTTCCATCCGGAGACGATTCCCGCCATCCTGCTCGGCTTCGTGCTCCTGGTGCTGTTCACCACGGGCATGTCGATGATCTTCGCCGCGGCGAACGTGGGCTTCCGCGACCTGCAGGAACTGACGCAGGTGATGTTCCTCGCCTGGTTCTATCTGACTCCCGTGATCTATCCCCTCTTCTTCGTGGAGGCGCCGCAGGCGCGCTGGGCGCTGCCGGTCGTGCTCGCCAACCCCATGACCTGGTTCGTGGAGTTCTTCCACACCGCCCTGTACGGCATCCCGACCGATAGGGTCAACCCGCCACCCACCTGGCCGGACCTGACCACCTGGCTGGTCTGCACCGGCTGGGCTCTGGGGACGCTGGCGGTCGGCTACTGGATGTTCAACCGTCTCGCGGCGACCTTCGCGAAGGAGGTGTGAGGTGGCGTCGCCGGACCAGCGCATCGTCCACGACGAGGCGGCCACGGGTGAGCGGCGCAAGGCGCCTCCCCCTGCGCGCCAGGCGGCGATCGCGGACACGCCGCATACCGCGTCGCGGTACGCGGTCGTTGTCGACAACCTCTTCGAGCGCTTTCGCGTCTCCACCGACCGCCCGCCCACCCTCAAGGAGCGGCTGTCCACCTTCCGCCGCGCGGAGTACAAGGCGTTCGAGGCCTTGAAGGGTGTCACGCTGCACATCCGGCATGGTGAATCGGTGGCGCTGATCGGCCGCAACGGCTCCGGCAAGTCCACCCTTCTCAAGTGCATCGCGGGCATCCTGCCGGCGGACGAGGGCTCGGTGCGCGTCAACGGCCGGATCGCCACGCTGCTGGAGCTCGGCGCGGGCTTCCACCCCGACCTCACCGGCCGCGAGAACGTCTACCTCAACGGCGCGATCCTCGGACTGCGCCGAGCGGAGATCGACCAGTCGTTCGATTCGATCGTCGAGTTCGCCGGGGTGCGTGAGTTCATCGACAACCCCGTGCGCAACTATTCCTCCGGAATGTATGTACGCCTGGGGTTTGCAATCGCGGTGCATGTGAACCCCGACATCCTGTTGGTCGACGAGGTGCTGTCGGTCGGCGACGCGACCTTCCAGGAGCGCTCGCTTGCCCGCATGCGCTCGTTCAACCAGCGCGGCAAGACCGTGGTGCTGGTCAGCCACGACCTGTCCGCGGTCCGGGAGATGTGCGAGCGCACCCTGGTCGTGGACCACGGCAATCTGGTCTACGACGGCCGTACCGAGGACGCGATCGAGTTCTATCAGGAGCTCATCCACGAAGGTGCGGCACCGGAGGAGCTCGGCGAGCCGCACCTGGAGCGCATCGGCGACGGCGATGCCCGCATCACCGACGCTCGCCTGCTGGTCAACGGTGAGCAGGTAGACCCTGGGGGCGATCCGCTGCCCAGCGGTGCCACGGCGCAACTGGCGGTGTCGCTCATCGCGGAGGAGGCGATCCGGGACGCGGGCTGTCTCACCGTGGGGATCGCCGTGCGCAGGCCGGACGTGCCGCAGATCTACGTGTACGAGACGCGGACAGACTGGCGCGGGATCTACCTCGCTCCACCTCGCCCCGGCGCCAC
>WHTC01000274.1 GCA_009379795.1 Nitriliruptorales bacterium
CCAAGCTCGCCGGCAAGCTCCTCCAGTGTGGGTTCGCGGCCGAAACTCTCAGCCAGGTCGCGCTGCATCGACAGTGCCCGCCGCACCCGCTCCATCATGTGCACCGGGAGGCGGATGGTGCGGCCCTTGTCGGCGACGCCACGGCCCACGGCCTGGCGGATCCACCAGGTCGCGTACGTCGAGAACTTGTAGCCGCGCCGGTAGTCGAACTTCTCCACCGCGCGCAGGAGCCCAAGGTTGCCCTCCTGGATGAGGTCCAGCAGCGGCAGGCCCTGACCCTGGTAGCGCTTGGCCACGGACACCACCAGCCGAAGATTGGCCTGTACCAGCCGTTCCTTGGCCCGCTTGCCGTCGCGATCCACCTTGAACAGCTCACGCTTTCGCTTGGCGGCCAGCTTCGGCTTCTCGACGAGGACACGCTCGGCCTCGAGGCCGGCTTCATACCGCTTCGCGAGGTCCACCTCCTCTTCCGCCGTGAGCAGCGCAGTGCGGGCCATCTCGCGAAGGTAGAGCTGCACGTGATCGTGCAGCGGCATCTCCTCGACGATCTGAGGCACGGAAGCCCTCACCTCTCCTTCCATGACGCGGCTGGGTACAGCACCAGCGTGCCAAGCGATACTGAGGCAGCATCGCTTGGACCGCCGTCATCAGGCGATCGCCGTTCGGCATTGGGCATCAAATGACCCGGCTCCGAGTACCGCGACGGTCGTTGTGTCTGCGCGCGGGTCCGTACCCCCCGGTGCGGCGCCGACGGTGTCTGTTCTGCACCACTCAGCGTCCGACCAGCGGGGGCGCGCCTCCCGGGACGCGCAGCATCTTTCACGAGGGTACGACACGTCTGCCCGGTTGTGGCAAGAGTTTTTCCACGGGCATGCCGCTCACCCGGACGGGTAGGAGCATCACCAGGCGGCTGACAGCCATGCCGGAGGAACGCCACGATGAGCACAAGTCTGCCCCCACAGGACTCCACGACACCCCTGTCGCCCGACAGTCGGCGCTTCTTCGCCCGGTCCCACAGCGTCGGCACGGGTGCGGCCGCCAAGGCCGTCGCCGAGGACGCCAGCAGGCTGGTCCGAGCCGAAATCGAACTCGCCAAGGCGGAGGTGACCTCGGCGGTCCAGGCGAAGGCGATGGGCGGGGGCCTGCTCGTCGTGGCCGCGCTGGCGGGGTGGCTGGCGCTGCAGGGACTGCTGATCGCGATCGGGCTGCTGCTGGCGCTGGTGCTGCCCGGCTGGGCCGCCGCGCTGATCGTGACCGGGGTCCTGCTGTTCGCCGTGGCGATCGCCGGCGTGCTCGGACAGCGCAGACTGAAGACGCCCGTGAACCTGGAGACCACCAAGCAGAGTGTTGAGGAGGACGTGGCGTGGGCGAAGGCGCACCTGCCGAACCGATGAGGGCCGGGTCTGCGCGCGTCCCGGCCGACACCCGGAGTCGCGCGGCGGCCAACGGCCTGGCCGAGGAGATGGCCGCGGTCGAGGCCGCGCGCGCAAAACTCGGCGAAGATCTTGACCAGTTGACCGCGGAGGTGCGTGGACAGATGAGTCAGACGATGGAGAAGACGGCCTGGAGGGTCGTGGCGACGCTGACGGCGGTGCTCGCCAGCGTCGCGGTCCGCAAGCTGCTGATGATCGGCTGGCGGGCGGCACGCAGGAGTGACCCGCCGAGCAACCCCGGGTCGCCTACGGTCACCTGGCCCGAGGCCATCGGCTGGGCGCTCGCCTCCGGTGCGGGCATGGGGGTGGGCCGCCTGCTCGCCGAGCGGGGCGCCACCGCCGGCTGGGTCAAGGTTGTGGGAGCCATGCCCCCGGGCATCCTCGATCAGGACTGACCGCCACCCTCGGACGAGGTGTCACGATCCGGCCGCTCCCCCGCAGTATCCCGAAGCGGTCGCGCCGCCACCCATTCAGCGCCCCGCTCCAGCAGCGGGCCGAACAGATCCGCCGCGGCGACCCCGCCCGCCCAACCCGGCGGGTCCCCACGCCGCGACAGGGGCGGCTCGGCCACCGCGACGCGCGCCGCCACCCCTTCAAGCGGCACCGGCGCGATCGCCCAGCCTTCCAGTGACAGGTCGCCGACCGGCTCCCCCTCGTCCTCGCGGCGGACCGCACGACGGGCGGCCGCCAGGTCCGCCAGCAGCCGCTCGCGTCCCCGCCCGCGCAGTCGCAGCAGCAGGAACGGGTCTTCGTCAAGACGCCGGGCGGCGGACTCGATCACCGCGGCCATGTGCTTGCACTGCGGGGCCGGATCGTCGCAGCCGCAGCGGAGCTCCAGCTCTGCGGGGTGGGGGAACAGGCGCACCCCCCTTGCCTCCAATTCCTCGACGAGGCCGGCGGGGACCTGCCCGGCCAGCAGGCGGGCACCGTGCCGGACCTGCTCCACGACCGTCGAGGAAACCGTGTACCACTCCGCCTCGTCGAGCACGGGCATACCGATCTCGACCGCGTACGGCGTTGCCCGCGATCCCTGAACGCGGGCGCTGAGTGCGCCGGCGACCGGGCGCACATCCGTGACCCGGCCGGCCCGCTCGTAGGCGCGCCCCCGGCTGGCGCGCAGCGCGATCTGAGGATTCTCCTCATCGAGCAGAGCACGCAGACGCTGCGACCACGCGTCGTTCACCACCGACTCCGTCAATTCGCCTCCGGCCAGTCCAGCTCATCCTCCAGGTCGGTTACCGGCGCATCCGAACCCAGCGCGACCAACTCGTCCAGCTCCGCGTCGCTCAACTCCGTCACCCAGCTCTCTCCGGTGCCCACGACCTGCTGCGCCAGCGCGCGCTTGCGCTCCAGCATCTCGGCGACACGCTCCTCCACCGTGCCAGCGGTGACCAGCTTGTGCACCTCAACGACCTGGGACTGCCCGATGCGGTGAGCCCGGTCAGTCGCCTGGTCCTCCACGGCGGGGTTCCACCAGCGGTCGTAGTGCACGACGTGGGTCGCGGCCGTGAGATTCAGCCCGGTGCCCCCGGCTCGCAGGCTGACGACCAGTACCGGCGGCGGGAGCTCCACGCCGAGCTTGGCCAGCCCTTCGCCTTCGCCCTGGAAGGCGGCGACGATCCGGTCACGCTGGGTCGCTGGGACCGCGCCGTGCAGGAACGGCACGTCAACGCCGAGGTCCGCGGACAGCGTGGCGACCAGCAGCCGCCCCATCTCCACGAACTGCGTAAAACACAACAACTGAGCGCCTCCGCTGACCGCCTCAGCCACGATCTCGCAGGCGACCGCGAGCTTGCCCGAGCGTCGGCCGAGGCCGGAGGGCGGTGTGGCGGCGGGGCCGCGACCCGGAGGCGCAGGCCCCTGCTCGTGGAGGTACTGGGCCGGATGGTTGCAGATCTGCTTCAACCCGGTGAGCAGTGCCAGGATGCGCCCGCGCCGCTCGAAGGCGCTGGCTGCACGCAGCCCCGCATCATGCGACGCGCCCGGCTCGCGGCCACCCAGGGCGCGGTCCACCGCCGCCTGGTAGAGCGCGGCCTGCTCGGGGGTCAGCGGGCAGACCACCGTGCGTTCGATCTTCTCAGGCAGATCAGCCAGGATGCCGGGATCGCGCTTCTCGCGGCGCAGGATGAACGGCCCGACCAGGCGCCGCAGCCGGCGGGCGACCTCGGCGTCC
>WHTC01000232.1 GCA_009379795.1 Nitriliruptorales bacterium
CGGGCCCGATGGGCTCTCCGGGGTCGTGAGACCTCGTTGGGCGCACCGGCTGGCCCGCTGGCTGGCTCGGCGCCCTAACCACGAAGGCCGTATTGCACAAGGAATGCCGTATGCCACAACCAACCACGCTGACCGTTCGCCGCCGATGGCTCCTGTCGGCCATCGCCCTGATGGCCGGAGTGCTGCTCGTCATCCCCCTCTGGAATGGCGCGACCACCGCTGAGGCGGGGACCGCGGGGCTCCTCGGCCTGGTCACGGACACAACCGGGGAGGTGAGCGTCAGGGTAGATGAGACTGGAGCTGACCTCTCCGTGGGCGGCGTGCGGGTCACGACTTCGGAGTCGCCCGCGCCATCCGAACCCGAGCCCACCCCAGCCCCGCAGCCGACTCCTGCACCCCGTGCCGACGAGCCGGCGCCCGCGCCCCCCGTCGACGAGCCGGGACCCGCGCCGCAGACCCACCAGCAGGGATCCGCGGCGCCCGCCGCGCCAGCCTCGGATAGGCCCGAGATCGCCGCTGCCCGCGCTGTACCGGAACCAGCGGCGGAGGCCCGCGGTGGCAGGGCCGAGGACACGGCAGGGGCGATCCAGGAGCCCGGTGACGAGACGCGTGCGGGCAGCGATGGCCTGGCACCCCTCCCCCTGTCCGCCGCCCGGGCCCGGTCGGAGATGGCCGAGATCCGTCTGGGTCAGCAGGACCCGGCAGCTCTGGGAGAACCGGTGCCAGATGGGAACCCGCTGCGCGCCGGCGTGGGTGACGCGCAGAACATGGCCAGCCCGGCGCCGGACTGGGATCGGGCCGAACAACTACAGCTCGCGGGCGTCGCCGGCCTTGGAATCGTCGCGATCGGCTTGCTGGCGCGGCTGCTGCTCCTGTACCGGCCGACGGCCGGGCGCCGGGCGTATCAGCCGCGACACGCACGTGCGGATGCGGAACGCATCCGGTAGCGCGGGTTATCCGGCAGGGGACGCGACCCGCTCAGGCGGCGCCACGGTGCGCGACCTCGAAGTCCACGGACCTCAGCGCGTCGTCGATGTCGCAGCCGGCGCCGCATGCGGCATCGGCGGCATCGTGTTCGGCGGTCTCGTCCGCGAGCGTCAGCAACTGGTCGCGGAGATGCTCGAGCTCGCCGATCGCGCGGGCGGACGGCGGGCGGTCCAGCTCATCGATCCGTGCGCAGGCCTCTACCACCAGTTCCCTGATCTGTCCTGCCTCCGAGTCCATGCTCACCTCCTGGCCTCGCTGGCCCTGGCCATGAGCACCGTGCCACACGGATCCCTGATCTCCGCTGAACCTCGACGGCCCTCACGCCAGCGCCAGCGGAGCGTCAGGTGCTCAGCGGAGGAGACTTTGCCCAGTCTTTGAGCACCGGCGACGGGACCGAGGGCGGGCAAGGCTACCGTGGACTCCGTCCCGCTCCGAGGAGAATGCCGTGCCCTCCGCTCCCGTCGCTTCCCGGCCGCTCCGCTCTCGTTCCGCTGCCGCACTGGCAGCGGTGGCCCTGCTGGTGGCGTTGGCCGTGGTCACCGGTGCCCGCAGCGCAGGCTCGACCGCCCCGCTGCCGGACATGGCCGCTGACGAACTGCTCGCATCGGTGACTGAGGCGCTGGCAGATCAGCCACCCATCTCGGGCGAGATCGCGGGCGTGGTGGAGCTGGGGCTGCCCGACGAGGCGCTGGGCGGCCGGCACGCGCCCGCTTCCGCGTGGAGTGGCGATCAGCGGCTGCGCGTCTGGAAGTCCGGCGACGGCCTGCGCGTTGCGCATCTGAGCGAGACCTCCGAGCGCGCCTTTATCACTGACGGGGAGCGCGCGTGGACGTGGGACTCCCGCACCCTTGAAGCCACGCGCTATGACGTTCCCACGCGAGCTGGCGGGCGGGGCCCGGATCCGTTGGACGGGTCCTCGCGCGGGCTCACCTCGGGTGATCCTGTCGGCATGGCCGGCCGGGCGCTGGCCGCCGTCGACGACTCGACCAAGGTGTCGGTACGGGGCAGCGCGACCGTCGCAGGCCGGGACGCCTACCGGCTGCTGATCGAGCCGCGGACCGACGAGACGCTCATCGACCGCGTCGAGATCGACGTCGACGCCGAGGAGCGGTTGCCGCTGCGCAGCGCCATCTACGCGCGCGATGCGGCCGAGCCGTCGATCGAGGCCGCGTTCACCAGCATCTCCTTCGACCCGATCGAACCCGGCACCTTCACCTTCACCCCGCCGCCCGGCGCTGAGGTGCGCGAGGCGCCCGACGGCGGCCGCCTGCATGGCGATGCCCCCGCGGAGCCCGGTGTGGGCGCCAGCGCACGCAGGACTCCTGAAGCGCCGCCCGGTGACGTGAACGCGGGACCCGAGCGGGTCCGCATGATCGGCCAGAGCTGGACCACGGTGATCGCCGTCCGCCAGGACGCGCCCCCGGCCGCATCGGGCTCGCAGGGCGAGGTGGATCGACCGGAGATGGCCGCTGGCCTCGAAGGATTCCTGCCCTTCAACGGCCCGCTGTTCTCCGCCCGGGCGGAGCAGGTGGACGATCAGCGCTGGCTGCTGATCGGTGCCGTGGAGCAGGGCACCCTCGAACGGTCGGCGCGGGCGCTGCGGTGAGCGCCGCGCTCACCACCAGGCGGTTGACCAAGACCTACAAGGGGGTCGCGGCGGTCGATGCGCTCGACCTCGCCGTCGACCCGGGCACCCTCTTCGGGTTCCTCGGTCCCAACGGCGCCGGCAAGAGCACCACGATCCGTATGCTCCTCGGCCTGGTGCGCCCCACGTCCGGGGAGGTCGAGGTGCTCGGCGAACCCATGGGCCCGGGCCGCGGCATGGCGGCGCTCCGCCGGGTGGGCGCGCTCATCGAGGATCCCGCCTTCTGGAACTACCTGTCCGGCCGCCGCAACCTGGAGTACTTCGCCCGGGCCGCCGGACCGGACGACGGACGCGAGGCCCGGCTCGGCCGGATCGACGAAGTCCTGGAGACCGTCGAACTGACCGCCGCCGCAGGCAAGAAGGTCAAGGCCTACAGCCACGGCATGCGCCAGCGGCTGGGGATCGCCCGGGCGCTGCTCGGCGCGCCGGAACTGCTGATCCTGGACGAGCCCACGAACGGGCTGGACCCCCAGGGCATCGCCGAGATCCGTTCGCTGCTGCGACGGCTCGCGGACGGCGGCACGACCGTGTTCGTCTCCTCCCACCTGCTCGCCGAGGTCGAGGCGATGTGCGACCGCGTGGGCGTGCTCGCGCACGGCCGGCTCGTGGCGGACGGACCGCCTTCCAACCTGCGCGCCTCCAGCGCGCGGCTGCGGGTCGGTGTCGACGACCCCTCGCGCGCCGAGCGCATCCTCGCCGGGCTGCCGGGCGTCACGGTCGAGACCGTCGCCGGCGTGAACGGCGCACTGCGGGTCCGCCTGGCCGAGCCCGCCACCCCCGCCGGCGTGAACGCGTCGCTGGTGCAAGCGGGCGTCGCGGTGCACGAACTCGCGCAGGAGCACGAGCGGCTCGAAGACGTCTTCCTCGACCTGGTGGGGGGCGCCAGTGTTCCGCGTTGAGTTGGGCAAGGCGGCCAGGCGGTGGCGAACCTTCGTGCTGGCGGCGGTCCTGGCTTCCGTCCCGCTGCTGATCGTGCTGGCGCTGGTCCTCAACCCGCCTCCCCCGGGCGCCGCGGACGGCTTCTTCACCTTGGCGACGCGCAGCGGGCTGTTCGCACCGCTGGCCGCGCTCACGGCGATGCAGCCGTTCCTGCTCCCGCTGGCCGCGGGCCTGCTCGCCGGCGACTCGATCGCCGGGGAGGCGTCGGCAGGCACGCTGCGCTACCTGCTGGTACGGCCGGTGCGCCGGCCGGTGCTGGTCCTGCAGAAGTACGCCTCGGTCGTGGCGCTGCTCGCTCTGGCCGTCGCGCTCGTGCTGGTGGTGGGCATCGCCGCGGGAGGCATCGCCTTCGGGTTGGGTCCCGCGCCCACCCTGTCGGGCACGACACTGTCGAGCTCCGAGGGGCTCGTGCGGCTCGCCGGAGCGGGCCTGTATGCGCTCGCCGGGGTGGCCGGCCTGGCCGCGATCGGGCTGTTCATCTCCAGCCTCACCGAATCCGGGCCCGGTGCGACGGTGGCGACCGTGGCGATCGCGATCATCGGCCAGATCGTCGGAGCGATCTCCAGCCTTGAGGCCATCCACCCGTTCCTGCTGAACGAGTACTGGCTGGCGTTCTTCGAACTGTTCCGCTCGCCCGTGTCGCTCGACCTGATGCTCGACGGGATGGCCGTGTTCGGCGCCTACATCGTGGTCTTCCTGGGCCTGGCCGTGGCGGTGATGACCCGGCGCGACGTCCTCAGCTGATGTCAGCCGACCACGCCTACGCCCCGCTGTGACCCGATCATCGGGTCCAGATCGTCACGGAACAGGTAGCAGACGGTCTCGCGATGCCCCCCGCTCCAGCCCTGCTCGCTCGGCCAGAACGCCAGCGGTGACAGGCCCGCCAGGCCATAGGGAGCGCCGACGTACTCGGTGAACAGATCACCCTCGCAGTGGTCCTGCGCCTGGTCGGCGATGTCCTCGGGGTAGTCACCTCCAGGCAGCACGACGACGGCGTAGATCTCATTGTCGTGCGGCTCCTCGCAGTCCACCAGGGGCAGCTCTGTGACTTCGGCCGCCGC
>WHTC01000235.1 GCA_009379795.1 Nitriliruptorales bacterium
ACGTTCGACCTGCTGGCGCCGGACTTCGAGCGCATCTGCCTGAACCGCAACCGGCTGCTGCTGAACGGCTACGCCGACCGTCCCGAGCGGCCTCACGCCGCAACGCATGGGCGCGTGCCCAACCCGCTCCACGAGGTGATCGCCGGAGCTTCACTGATGGTGTAGGAGGACCGTGGAGACCATGACCGAGTTCCAGCGGGCCGTGGCGCGCGTGCTGCGCGCGCTGCGCCCTGGAGAGGTGGTCACGTACGGCGAGGTGGCGGCCGAAGCGGGCTTCCCCGGGGCGGCCCCGTGCCGTGGGCACGTTTCTGCGCGACAACGGCGGCTTCGCGTGGTGGCGGGTGATCCGGTCCGACGGGCGACTGCTCAGGGGCAAGGAGGTGGAGCAGTCCCGGCGGCTGGCCGCCGAGGGCGTCTCGGTGTCCGGGGGCGGATCAGCCGAGCCTCCCGCCCCTCGGGGGAGCCCCGAGCGAGGTCCGTATCATGAGATTTGAGGGATGGGTCGGCCGAGGCTACCGACCCCCGGCGGACATGGCGGCCAGCCGAGGGGCTGGTCAAGCCCGCGGCGTCAGGCGAGCACGCCTGCCAGCTGGGAGACGAACTGGGCGATGGCCCGCACAAGCTGCTCGCCGAGGCCGACGGCCAGCGTCACCAGGTTGGCAACCTCTCCAGGTGACTGCACGAAGAAGATCAACGCACCAATGATCAACACCCAGCGGATTACCTTGTTCACCGGATAGCTCCTCCACCCTGTTGGGGACGTCGCGCTACCACTCTGAATGGTAAGGTAGCAAGTTAGATGACTTGCCCTATATTGCGTAGATTGATGCCTTTCGTGTCACCGGTCGGCGGGTGCACACCCCCCACGCTTGCATCTGCGGCTCGATCCGTCCAGCCCTCACGATTCCCATCGTCCCTGCTTCATCACCCTTTCACAGCGCCGTGCGCCCGTCCATCAAGCCGACCCCGGCCGCCCTTACGGAGTTCGCGCGGGCGCAGTTCGAACGCCACCTGACCCCAACGACACCCGGGCGCCGCCGCATGCGACAACTGGAGGACACGCCGACCCGGACGCCTGCGGCAGCGGGCGCGGCCGCACCGTGGTGGGCCGCTGTCCTGGCAGGTGTGCTGGCCGCCGCGGTCGCGCTGGCGGCGGGCGAGTTGGTCGCCGGGTTGCTGACCGCCCCCTCCCCTGTGGTCGCCGTCGGGGACCGGGTGATCGACCTGGCGCCGCCGGCGGTGAAGGATGCCGCCATCGCCCTGTTCGGCACTGCCGACAAGGTGGCGCTGGTGATCGGCATCCTGATCCTGGCCGCCGCCTTCGGGGCCGGCCTCGGGATCGCCGCCGCCCGGCGCTTCGCGGCAGGCGCCGCGGGCCTGGGCCTGTTCGCCGCGCTCGGTGTGCTGGCGGCGCTGCAGGATGCACAGTCGTCGCTCCCGCAGGCCGTGTTCCCCAGCGTGGCGGGGGCGGCGGCCGGCATCCTCACGCTGCGGCGAGCGCTCCCCGCGCCACAGTCCGCTCCGGTCACCCTCGCGCCCGCGCCGGCGGCCCCGCCACGCCCAGCGGCGGACTCGCCCGCCCCTGCGCCGAGCGGCGGGTTCGACCGGCGGATGTTTCTGCGCAGGAGCGCGACCCTGGGGGCGGTGGCATTGGTCGCAAGCGTGAGCGGGCGCTGGCTGCAGACCCGCGCGAACGCCGCCGCCTCCCGAGCCCAGGCGGTCCTTGGCCGCCCGGTCCAACCGCTGCCTCCGGTGCCGGCGTCCGCCGATCTGGGTGTCCGCGGGCTGTCACCGTTCATCACGCCCAATTCCGACTTCTACCGCATTGACACCGCTCTGCGGGTTCCCCAGGTCGCGACCGAGGGCTGGCGGCTCGGGATCACCGGCATGGTGGATCGCCCGCTGACCCTGACCTATGAACAACTGCAGTCCCGCAAGTTAGTCGAAGCCGACATCACCCTGGCCTGCGTGTCCAACGAGGTCGGTGGCAACTTGATCGGCAACGCCCGCTGGCTGGGTGTGCGTCTCGACGACCTGCTGGCCGAGGCCGGCGTGCACGACGGCGCGACCCAGATCGTGGGGCGAGCCGTGGACGGCTTCACGGTCGGCTTCCCGACCGAGGTGGGGCTGGACGGCCGGGACGCCCTGGTCGCCATCGGCATGAATGGCGAGCCCCTGCCGGTCGAGCACGGCTTCCCCGCCCGCCTGGTCGTCCCCGGGTTGTACGGCTACGTGTCGGCGACGAAGTGGCTGACCGAGATCGAACTGACGACGCTGGAGGCCTTCGACGCGTACTGGGTGCCGCGCGGCTGGGCCAAACAGGCGCCCATCAAGACGCAGTCGCGCATCGACGTCCCGTCCCCGTTCGGCGAGATTCCGCCCGGGCCGACCGCAGTTGCCGGTGTGGCCTGGGCGCCGACCCGGGGGATCGAGGGGGTCGAGGTCCAGGTCGACGACGGCCCGTGGGCGCAGGCGCGACTGGCCGATGAGGCTGGAGGGGACACCTGGCGACAGTGGATCTACGAGTGGGACGCCCCTGCGGGCCAGCACCGACTGCGCGTGCGCGCCACCGACGGAACCGGCCAGACTCAGACCGACGAGCGCGCCCCGCCCGCCCCCGACGGGGCGACCGGCTGGCACAGCGTCGTGGTCAGCGTCGAGGAGACCTGAGCACCGACCGACCGGCAGGCTCTTGTGGACAATTCGTCGTACCCGGGGACTACGATATCCACGCCGCTTCTGCGCCTCCCGTGCCCGTGACGCTGCCCGGCCGGAATGGGCGCGTCCACCCTCAACGGGTCGAGGTGGCCGGTCGGCGACGAGACGGGCACAGGGAGCATCCGCAAGCTCCCGCCCGGGAAAGGCTGCCAGCATGACCATCCCCGCTCGACTCAACATCGTCACGCTCGGCGTTCGTGACCTCGGCCGTGCATCAGCGTTCTACGAGGCGCTCGGCTGGGAGTTGTCGGCCATGTCCACCGAGCACATCCGCTTCTTCGACACCGCCGGGGGAATCCTCGCGCTCTACCCTTACCCCGACCTCGCGGACGACGCCCGCCTCCCCGCCGAGCCGCACCGTGGATTTTGCGGCATCACCCTGGCGATCAACGTCGAGACGCCGGCTGCCGTCGAAGAGGCGCTGCAGGCGGCCGTCGACGCCGGAGCGAAGCTGCTGAAGCCTGCGATGAAGGCCGACTGGGGCGGCGTCTCCGGCTACTTCGCCGATCCCGACGGGCACCCGTGGGAGGTGGCCCACAACCCCTTCGTCCACCTGCGCGACGACGGCTCCGTCATGCTGCCTTCCTCCCCCACCTGAGCGCAGACCGCGCCAGCGTCGCCGGCTGGAGCGCCGGGGGCGCCTGGACAGGTCGCCGGCCACCGGAGGAGGAGGTAAAGCCATCAGCACAGGACAACTGTCCAGCTCGGATGGCGTCCTGATCGTCGGTGGCGGCATCGGCGGCCTCGCCACGGCGCTGACGCTCGCGCGCTCAGGACGCCACGTGCGTGTCCTCGAGCGCTCGGCTGAGTTCGGGGAGATCGGCGCGGGCCTGCAGCTCGCACCGAACGCGACGCGCGTCCTCGGGCGTCTATGGCTGCTCGAGCAGGTCATCGATCTCGGCGTGCTGCCGCGCAGGCTGGTGTGCCACAACGCGCTGACCGGTCAGGAGTTGACCAGCCTTGACCTGGGTGAGGACTTCCGTCGGCGCTTCGGCGGCCCGTACGTCGTCATGCACCGCGGCGACCTGCTCGACGTCCTGCTGACGGCGTGCCAGGCCGAACCGTGCGTCGTGCTCGAGTCCGGCAAAGACGTCATCACCGTCCAGGACTCCGCCGACCGGGTGCAGGCCACCTGCGCCGACGGCACGACCGCTGCGGCGGCCGCGCTGATCGGCGCGGACGGGCTGCGGTCGACCGTGCGTGGCCTTTTCAGTGACGATGAGCCGATCTGCTCCGGCTACGTCGCCTATCGCGGCGCCGTCCCCACTGACCAGGCCGCACGACTGTCCTCTCTGGACGACGTGGTGCTGTGGATCGGGCCCGGGCTGCATTTCGTGCAGTACCCCCTGCGGCGAGGCGAGTTGTACAACCAGGTGGCGGTGTTTCGCAGCGAGGAGTACACCGAGGGGCGCGAGGACTGGGGCGGACCGGAGGAGTTGGACCGGGCGTTCTCCGTCTGCTGCCCGCAGGTGCGCGAGGCGCTGCCATCGCTCGGCCGGGATCGGCGCTGGCCGATGTTCGACCGTGAGCCGATCGCGGAGTGGACGGCGGGAAGGGTCGCCCTGCTCGGCGACGCCGCCCACCCGATGCTGCAGTACCTTGCGCAGGGCGCGTGCCAGGCGTTGGAGGACGCCGCCGCGGTGGGTCACGCGTTCGGCCGTCACATCGCGGGCCCCTCCACGCTCGACGCGGTGGGCAACGCGTTTCGTGCCTACCAGGAGGCGCGGGGCGCTCAGGCCGAGCGGGTCCAGCGCAATGCCAGGCTCTGGGGCGACATCTGGCACGTCGACGGCGTGGCCATGATGCTGCGGGATGAACTGTTCACCCAGCGGGCCATTGACGACTATCGGTACATCGACTGGCTGTAC
>WHTC01000445.1 GCA_009379795.1 Nitriliruptorales bacterium
CGGAGCGGCACGCGCACGCGGACGGTCTGCTGGAGGCTTTGGGTGATCGGGTGCCACAGGTGCGGTTGCAGGCGTGGATCGGGCAGATCGAGGCGCGCGGCGGTGGGCCGCTGGACCTGTCGGACCTGGACGTGCGGGCGCGGGTCGTGGAGACCGCCGAGGGGTTCCTCGATCTGGGCTTCGATGGGGTCCACTACAACATCGAGCCGTGGCTGCCGGGCGACGAGCGGTTTCTGGATCTGCTGCGCCAGACCCGCGCGGTGACCGAGCGGCGCGGCGCGGTCCTGTCGGTCAGCAGCATGGATATCGAGCCGGCCCCGCGCGCCGGCGACGCGGTGCGGCTGGTGTTCTCCCAGGCGCAGCTGTGGGACGCGGGCTACTACCGGGAGGTCTCGGCGCAGGTCGATCAGGTCGCTGTGATGGTGTACGACTCGGGGATGCCGACCGATTCGCTGTTCGGTGCCTATGTGGGTCGTCAGACCCGACTGATCGCCGCGGCGATCGAGGATGACACGACGTTGTTCGTCGGCACGCCGAGCTACGACGAGCCCAATCTGGGTCACCGGCCGGAGGCGGAGAACGTGGCGACCACGATCCGGGCGGTGCGTAAGGTGCTGCCCGATCTTGCCCCGCAACGACGCCGGGAGACCGGGCTGGCGATCTACGCCGAGTGGACCACCACCCATGACGAGTGGCAGCACTACCAGGACGCCTGGCTCGGCGAGGAGTAATGAGGGCGAGCCGAGCACGACCCTGTACGCGTCGCCCGCAGTGAACGGCAGCGTCCCTGGCGTCGTCCATACAGCTCCCGTCTCCAGCGGTCTGATCCACCGCGTGAACGTACTGCTGGCCACCCTCACGGTGGACGGTGTAGGGGGCGCTGGTGGGCCGGTCGTGTCGGACGCGGCGGTCGCCGACGGGATGACCGCCGCCTACGCCTACGACCCGTTCGGGCGGCTGCACGCCGTCCAAGCCGGCGGGCAGGTCCTGGGCCATTACCGGCTCTACGCCACGTTTGGTGGTGTAGAGCCGGTTTCGGACCTATGATGCGGGGTTGAACCGGTTCCTGAGGCTCACCAACGGACTCCGAGCGTTTCCAGCACGACACGACACGACGCGCACGGCGGGATGGGCGTGCCGTGATTGGGGGAGTTGGGATCCCGAACTCGCGCCACTCGACATGGTTCCCCCGGCAAACGTCATCCCCGGCGTTGAGTGCCGGTGTCAGGCAGTGAACGCACCGCCCATGAAAGGGCGCCCAGGGGATCCCACTTCGGCCAGGTGGCTGGACGACCTGGCATCGCAGCGCTCGCTGACCTTGATTCCCGGGGGGCGGCGCTAAGGTACCGGCCGTTGGGCAGCGAGGATCGCGGGAGTGAGGCGTTGCACTGAATGCTGGCGGTACACGGATTCTGGTCACCGCGGCGGGGCCTGTGCTTGTGGGCGGAGGACTCCGAACGGACGGTGAAGAGCCCGAGTCAGGCGATGCGGGCTGC
>WHTC01000012.1 GCA_009379795.1 Nitriliruptorales bacterium
CCGGCCCACGGAACCCACCGCCGTGAGCTGCTCCAGCATCGGGATGCCGGCGCCCAGCAGGATCCGGTGGCAGATGAAGTCCTCGGAGCCGAAGTCGGGCAGCCTGGCGCAGTACTCCTCGAAGAAGTCGAAGGCCACCGCGTCCGGCTTGCGGGCGACCAGCCACTCCGCCGCCTCGGCCGTGAGATAGGGCGAGCGCGTGAAGAACTCCGGGAACCGGCCCCAGGCCCGGTCGGTCCATCCCGTGTGCAGGATGAGGATGTCGGACTCCCGCACGTCGTCGGCCCCGGCTTCCAGCGTGGCCACGTCCACCGGCTCCTCGGGCCCGGCCGAGGTGCAGTCGATGACGGTGGCCTCACCGATGACGCGCTCCAGGGGAATCTCGGCGGTCGTGCCCCCGTCGGCGAAACAGTGCAGCGGCGCGTCGATGTGGCTGCCGGTGTGCAGGCTCTGCGAGACGCTCGTAACCTGCCAGAACCCCGGACCCCGGTGGTGGCGGGTGAGCTCGACCGGCATGTCCGTCGAGGGCGGGCTCTTGGTCGCGCTGTCCACCGTCACGGTCAGGTCGATCACTCGGTTGGGCATTCGGACCTCCAGATCGGATCGGGTACGAGACGGCCCAGGCCGGCGAGCAGGGCGGCGGTGGTGCCCATGCCCAGGAGCACATGGGCGGGAAGGCCTGCGGCGAGCAGCGCAAGCGACACGCAGGAGCCGGCTCCCCAACTCGCCCAAGCATGCCAGTCGCGGTTGCGGTCGGTGCGCACGAGGAGCACCCCGAGTATCGGCGGCATCACCGCGCCCAGGACACCCAGGAACGAGATCATCCAAAGGTCGAACCGGGTGGAGCCGAGCACGACTCCGGTGGTGGCGATCGCCGCCGCCGCCGCGTCGGGTCTCCAGCCCACCAGCCTGTGGATACTCAGCGCTCCCGAGTGCAGCCCCGACACAGCGGGGCCGATCGCGGAGAGCACAAGCAACAGGGCGCCGAACGCCGGGGTGCTGGTGCGGTTGACCAGGTCGGGCAGATTCCAGCTTCCGGCGCGCGCGTAGATGCCGAGTCCGAGCAGGAGAAAGACCAGCAGCGTGGCAGCCATGACCAGCGCCACGCGCACGACATCGGAGCCGCGTGCGGCGTCCCAGGTGAAGTCGGGAGCACGCAGCGCAAAGACCGCCGCGTAGGAGACAACCACCCCGGTACCGACGAGCATCGACGCCGGCCCCCGGAACGCGGGCTGAGACCCGATGCCACCCTCCCCGGTCACGCCGAGGTAGACGAGCAGGGCAACCGCCACCGCCGCGGCGCCCGTCAGCGCGACCAGCACGTTCCAGCGACGGAAGCCGGTGCGATGAAGCGCCCACAACCCGCCGCCGAGCACGATGCCGGTAAGCACCGGACTCCATCCCCACAGGCGCTCCAGGGCGCCCGCGGCCACCCCCACGTAGAAGCCGCACCAGCCGCAGACCCCCACCGTGATGAAGATGGCGACGATGCGTTCCCCCGACGGCCCGCCGAAGGCCTGCCGGGCAAGCGCCACGGTGGCGCTACCGCGCCGCCACCCCTGATGGGCGCTGAGGACGGCAAGTGCGGTGAGCACCGCGACGCCGAGCACGGCGCTGGGCAGCCGCCAGGCCGGGCTGGTCAGCTCGGCGATGCCGCCGCCGGCCATCAGGGCGCCCGGACCGGTCCCCATGCCCACCCAGGCGCCGAGGCGCAGATACCAGGGCGCGGCCCGTCCCATGGTCTTCACGGTCTTCACGCCCGCGATCCCGCGACCTCAGATCTCAACGGCACACGCCTGGTCGCCCTCGCCCAGCCCGAGAAGCTCGACCAGCTTGCCGAACCCGTCCGCCAGCGCCATGAACGTGCCGAGCTCGACGAGCTCCTCGACGGAGAAGTGCTGCCGCCAGTGCTGGACGTGCTCATCGGTGACGGACCGGTAGTCCTCGGTGAACAGGGTCGCCATCTCGAGCGCCGCTCGTTCGCGCTCGTCGAAAATGGGATCCTGGGGATCCCAGGTGGCCTCGATCTTGTCGTCGATCCCGAGGTTCTGCGCCACGGCAGAACGCACACCGCTTCAGTAGCCGCACTGACGAAGCCTGGCCATGCGGACGCGGACGATCTCCTTCAGCCCGTGGTCGAGCCGCTCGCCGGCGTAGAAGACCTGGTTCCAGGCGTCGTAGAAGGTGGTCAGGGAGTTGGGGTCCCTGGCGAGGATACGCAGCAGAGTGGAGTTCGGGGCGCCACGCTCCTCGGCGATGCGGAACTGCTCCTGTACCTGGGCGGAAACGGTCCCATCTTCGATCGGCTCGATCCTCGCTGGCATCAGCACCGCTCCTTCGGGTCAGTTGACCTGGTAGTCGACGGCTTCTCCGACCAGCGCCTTGCGCACCTGGAGCGCCGCCTTGCGCTGCGACTCGGCGATCGCCTCCTCCGAGTAGTAGGCGACGTGCGGGGTGACGAGGAGGTTCTCCACGCCTTTCAGCATCGCAGGGTCCGGTGGCTCCTCCTCGAACACGTCCAGCGCCGCGCCCGCCAGACGGCCCTCCCTCAGGGCGTCCAGCAAGGCCATCAACCGCACGAGCGGCCCGCGCGAGGTGTTGACCAGGACCGCGCTGGGACGCATCCGGGCAAGCTCGTCAGGGCCGACCATCCCCCGGGTCTCCTCGGTCAGCGGACTGTGCAGACAGACGGCATCAGCCTCGGCGAGCAGCTGGTCGAGCCCCACGATCTCAGCGCCCGCCACCTGGGGCACATAGGGATCGTGGACGAGCAGCCTGCAGCCCAGCGGGGCGAGCAGTTCGGCCACCCGGCGACCGATGCGCCCGAAGCCGATGAGCCCCACGGTGAGGTGGGAGGGCCGGCGCAGGGGCCGGAGGGCGGCCACGCCCCAGCCGCCGCCCCGCACGGTCGCGTCGCCGGTGGGCAGCTTGCGCAGCAGCGCCAGCAGCATGGCAAGGGTGTGGGTCGCGACCTCATCCACCGAGTAGTCCGGCACGTTCGTCACGATGATGCCCGCCTGGCGTGCCGCATCGAGCGCGATGTTGTCCACGCCAATGCCGTAGCGGGCGATGATGCGGCAGCGTCGCAGCCGTCCGATGGCCTCGGGGTCCATGGCGAAGTAGGTGTTGAGCAGGGCGTCGGCATCCTCAGCCAGCGCGAGCACCGCCTCGCGGTCGCCGTCCGCCACGACGAGCTCGGCATCGATCTCGGCGAGATACGCGCGTTCGCGCTCCACATCGGGAAAGACCTGATCGGTCACCACGACCCGGAAGCGGCTCATCGGGCACCGCCGCCCGTGTATCGTGAACGGCGCGGTCCTCCCGGGATCAACTCCATGTGGCGCCCTCCCCAGCCAGTTGACGGGACATCCAATATCGTACATTATGCATGGCGTGGTCAAGGCGAGGAGTGCTCCGAGCGGTTGGCGGCCCGGCGACGGGCATGCTGAGGACCGATGAAAGCGGTCGTACTCTCCGGCCCGGGCGAGGCTCGCCTCGCCGACATCGATGAGCCGAGCGACGATGGCCGCGCTGTGGTCCGCGTCCACGAGGTTGGCATCTGCGGGACAGACCTCAAGATCCTCAGCGGATCCGTGCCCGTGCGCTACCCCCGAGTGCTGGGCCACGAGATCGTGGGTGAGGTCATCCAGCCCGGGCACCGGTCGCTGTTCGCCACCGGGACGCGGGTGCTGATCGACCCTTCGGTCGCCTGCGGCCACTGCGAGCGGTGCCGCGACGACCAGGCTCATCTCTGCCGGCTCGGCGGCCTGCTGGGCCGGGACCTCGACGGCGGGTTCGCCGAGAGCGTGGCCGTGGACGAACTTCAACTTCACGCGCTCCCGGACGACGTCCCGTGGCGGCACGGGCCACTGCTGCAGATCCTGGGTACCTGCGTGCACGGGCAGAGCCGGATCCAGACGGGGCCCGGTGACACCGCGGTCGTGGTAGGCCTCGGGGTCAGCGGACTACTGCAGGTCCAGCTCCTGCGGGCGCGCGGCGTGCGGACCGTGATCGGCGTGACCCGATCCGGGGAGAAGCTCCAGCTGGCCAAGCAGCTGGGCGCGACGGCGGTCGCGCAACCGGACGAGGCGGCCGAGGTCGTCTCGGATCTGACCCAGGGCGAAGGGGTGGGGCTCGTCGTGGAGGCATCCGGCGTGCTGGCCGGCATGCGCACCGCCGTCGGCCTGGCTCGACCGGGCGCCACCCTGCTGCTCTTCGGGACGCTGAGTGAATCGGCGGGCGAGTTCCCCTACTACCTCCTCTATCTCAAGGAGCTTGCGCTCATCAGCTCGCGGGGGGCAAGGCCCCGCGACTATGCGGGCGCGATCGACCTGGTGCGGGATGGGGCGATCCAGCTTGACCCGTTGTTGTCAGAACGCTTCCTCTTGGACGACGCCAATCAGGCCTTCGCGCGCTTCCGTGACGGATCCGGCGTGCTCAAGGTGACGATGCGCGTCGGAGCCGAGGCCTGAGCCCTCACAGGAGGTCGGATCCCACCGATGGAGATGCGCGATCACTATTTCATGTTCCTCGACGGCGGCTGGAGGGACAGCCGCGAGGGCCGGACCTTCGATGTCGAGAACCCCGCCACGGGCGGCCGCATCGCCTCCGTAACTGAAGCGCTCCCCGAGGATGTCGACGACGCGGTGCAGGCGGGCAGTCGCGCCTTCGCCAGCGGCCGTTGGGCGGGGATGCGTGGCCGCGACCGTGCCCGCGTCCTCCAGCGCGCGGCCGATCTGCTTGCCGACCGCCTGGACGACCTCGCCCGCCTGGAGACCCTGCAGATCGGCCGCCCTTACCGGGAGATGCGCTCTCAGTTGCGCCGGACCCCGGAGTGGCTCGAGTACTTCGGCGCCATCGCGCAGACCATCGAGGGGAGCCTGCCCGACTTCGGTGGCGAGCACCTCAACTACGTGGTGCGCGAGCCACTCGGCGTGGCCGGGCTGGTCACACCGTGGAATCACCCGCTACTCATCACCATGAAGAAGCTCTCGGCCGCCCTGGCCGCCGGCAACTCCGTGGTGATCAAGCCCTCCGAGCTCGCGCCGGTGACGCCGCTGCTGCTCGCCGAACTCCTCCAGGAGGCCGGACTCCCCGAGGGCGTGCTGAACGTGGTGCCCGGGTTCGGCTCGGTCACGGGCAAGGCCCTGACCGAGCACCCCGGGCTCGGGCGGATCGACGTCACCGGTGGCACGGAGACCGGCCGCCTGGTCGCCGCAGCGGCGGGCCGGAACCTGACTCCGGTGACCGCCGAGCTCGGCGGCAAGGCGCCGGTGCTGATCTTCAACGACGTGGAGCCCAAGCGCGGCGCGGCGGGGGCCGCGTTCTCCGCATTCGTCGCCGCCGGGCAGACCTGCATCCAGGGCGCGCGCGTGCTCATCCACCAGGACATCCTCGACCCGGTCATGGAGTCGCTTGTCGGGCGCGCGGCCAGCCTGCGGGTCGGTGACCCGTTCGATGCCGCGACCCAACTCGGGCCGCTCGCCTCGGCGGCGGCGCTCGAGCGCGTCTCCGGAATGGTGGACCGCGCCCGCGACGAGGGGGGCCGGATCCTGTGCGGGGGCCGGCGCGCCCAGGGACCTGGCGTCGACGAGGGCTACTTCTACGAGGCCACCGTCATCACCGACGTCACGCCGGACATGGAGATCTGGCGGGAAGAGGTCTTCGGCCCTGTGACCGTGATCGTGCCCTTCCGGACCGAGGACGAGGCCGTCGCGCTGGCAAACGACACCCCGTATGGCCTGGCCGCGGCGATCTGGACCGAAAGCGTGTCCCGAGCCCACCGGGTCGCCCGCCGGCTCGACGTGGGCGTGATCTGGATCAACGACCATCACCGGATCGACCCCGCCTCGCCCTGGGGCGGCACCAAGGCCAGCGGGCTCGATCGCGAGAACGGCTTCGAGGCGTACCGCTCCTACACGCAGACCAAGAGCGTGATCGTCAACACCTCGGACGAGTTCTTCGACTGGTACGCCACGGACGAGGAGCTTCGATACTCGTGACCACCCAGTTCTTCTTCTTCCAGCTGCTGAATGGGTTGAGCTTCGCGGCGCTGCTGTTCTTCCTGGCCAGCGGCTTCACGCTGATCTTCGGGCTGATGCGCATCGTCAACCTGTCCCACGGCGCCTACTACCTCGTTGGTGGCTACGTCGGTTTGACGGTGACTCTCGCGACCGGCAGCTTCTGGTTGGGCCTGCTGGCCGCACCACTCGCCATCGGGCTCATCGGGCTGTTCACGGAACGGGTGCTGCTGCGCCCGTTGCGTGGCAACGTGCTGCCCGAGGTGCTGCTGACGGTCGGCATCGCCTTCGTCTTCGCCGACATGTCCCTGGAGATCTGGGGTGGCGACCCGAGGTCCGTGCCGCTGCCGGAGTTTCTCCGTGGCGGGATCGACGTCGGATTCGTGACCTACCCGCGCTACCGGTTCTTCGTGATGGCCTGCGCGCTGCTCGTGGGTTTGGCCCTGTTCTACCTCCACTCGCGGACCCGCATCGGCGCGATGGTCCGGGCCGGCGTCGACGACCGCGAGATGATCAGCGCGCTGGGACTGAACATCAACCGCATCTTCACGGGCGTGTTCGTCGCCGGTGCCCTGCTGGCAGGAATGGCCGGGCTCATCGGGGGCGGCCTGCTCAGCCTGGTCCCGGGCGCCGATACCGAGATCCTTCTCTACAGTCTTGCCGTGGTCATCATCGGCGGGCTGGGCAGCCTTCCCGGCGCGGTGGTCGGCAGCCTCATCGTGGGCATGGCAGACTCATTCGGCCGCGCGCTGCTCCCTGAACTCTCGTACTTCACCCTGTTCGCGCCGATGGCCTTGATCCTCGTGCTGCGTCCCCGCGGACTCCTGGGGAGGGATTGATGTCGCTCACCAGCAAGGTCAAGGTGGGGATGCTCGGCGGCAGCCTGATCCTCGGGCTGGTCGCGCCGTACCTGCTCGGCCCGTTCGCGGTCAGCATCGTGACCCTGGGGCTCATCCTCGGCCTGTTCGCGATGAGCATCGACCTGATGGGTGGGTACGGGGGCCTGGTCAGCCTGGGGCAGGCGGGCATCCTCGCCGCCAGTTCGTACGGCGTCGGCTACATGGCCTCGCGGGTGGGTGCTGGTCACCTGGAGCAGATCACGGTCGCGCTGCTCGCGGGCCTTGCCATCTCGATGGTCTTCGCGCTGATGGCGATGCGCGTGTCCCAGGTCTATTTCCTGATGGTCACGCTCGCCCAGGGGATGATCGTGTGGGGCTTCGCCACCCGGTCGACGGATTTGGGAGCAGAGAACGGCCTGCGCGGGGTGACCCGCCCCGAGGCGGTGGCGGCGTACTGGAAGTACTACTACCTGTGCCTGGGGATCCTCGCCGTCTGCGGCGGCATGATGTGGCTCATCGTCCGCTCGCCACTCGGCCTCAGCCTGAAGGGACTCAAGGAAAGCCCCACGCGCTTGCAGATGCTGGGTTACAACCCTGCGCTCACGAAGTTGTACGTCTTCATGCTCGCGGGGTTCTTCGCCACGATCTCCGGCATCCTCTACGCCTACTACAACCAGTTCGTCAGCCCCTCCAACGCGGCATTCCTGATGTCCGGCAAGGGCGTGCTCATGGCGATCCTGGGGGGCATCGGAACCCTGGTCGGGCCGGTCATCGGGGCGTTCATCATCGTGTTCATCGAGAACATTCTCAGTATCTACGTGGCCCGCTGGCCGACAGTGCTGGGGCTGCTGTTCATCTTCACGATCATCTTCGCCAGGAACGGCCTGGTCGGAGCCATCTCGGCGAGCTGGTACCGCTGGCTCGGCAGGTCCGCGGGCGACGAGGACCGTCTCGGCAAGGAAGAAGACCGGGCGACGCGCGGCGAGGAGAAAGAGCCGACCCAGCCCCTCACGCAGGAAACCCGATGAACCGGAAGCAACCAAGAAGGAGCTACGGCATGGCACACACCTCACCATCAGTTCGCCGTTGGACGCTCCTCGCGACCCTCGCGGTCCTTGCGCTGATCGCCGCCGCCTGCGGCGCGCCGGGCGGCGAGGAGCCTGTGGCGGGCGAGGACATCGGCGTGGACGAGAGCCCCGATGACTCGGCGGCAGAGGAAGACCAGGAAACCGACGCCGCTGAGGAAGAGGAGGCCACCGGAGAGCCGATCGAGATCGGGTTCCTGGCCTCCACCACCGGAACGGCGGCCTCAAGCGGCGAGGACATGGTGCGTGGCTGGGACCTGTACTGGGAGTTGAACGGCGACGTGGTGGCGGGACGGGAGATCGTCACCATCCACGAGGACACGGCCGGTGACCCGGCGATCGGCCTCAACCGTGCCCGCAGGCTCGTGGAGAACGAGGACGTCAAACTCGTCGTCGGCCCGCTGTTCGCCAACGTCGGCTACGCGGTCGCCGAGTACATGACCGGCACGGGGATCCCGAACTTCCACCCGGTGGCTTCGTCCGATGACCTCACCCAGCGCGGGCGCCTGGAGAACGTCCTCCGGGTGGCGGGGTGGACGAGCAGCCAGACGACGCACCCGTTCGGGCAGTGGGCCTACGACCAGGGCTACGAGCGCATCCTGACGATCTGCTCGGACTACGCCTTCGGGCACGAGACCTGTGGCGGCTTCGCGAACACCTTCACAGACGCCGGCGGTGAGATCGTCGAGCAGTTGTGGAACCCGATCGGCACCCAGGACTTCGGGACCTACATGGCCCAGATCCAGGCGGCCGACGCCGACGCGGTCTTCGCCCTGCAGGTCGGCGCGGACTCGGTGCGCTTCGTGGAGTCCTGGTCGAGCTTCGGCTTGAAGGACACCCTCCCGCTGCTCGGCGGTGAGACGCTGCTGGACCAGTCGCTGCTGCGGAACATGGGCCCCGAGGCCGAAGGCCTGATCAGCACCGGCAAGTTCGTCGAAGGCCGTGATGAGCAGGCCACGCAGGAGTTCGTCGAGGCGTTCGACGAGGCGTACGGCGACCTGCCTTCCTACTACGCGTCGGTGTCCTACATCGCCGCGCAGTGGACCGCGCAGGCGCTCGAGGAGGTCGACGGCGACATCGAGGACGTCGACGCCTTCCTCGAAGCGGTGCGCGGGCTGGAGTTCGAGAGCCCGGGCGGCCCCATGTCGCTGGACGAGTACGACAACCCGATCCAGAACGTCTACGTGCGCGAAGTGCAGACGCGCGACGACGGCCGGATGTGGAACGTCCCGACCGAAACGTTCGAGGGCGTCAGCCAGTTCTGGGAGTACGACCCGGAGGAATTCCTGAGCTGCCCCGTGTACAGCCGTGACTACCAGGGCGCGGGGGTCTTCCCCGAAGGCTGCGGCTGATCCGACCACCAGGCGAGCAGTCCCAATTCGCCAGACGGGGTGAGCATGGCAACGTCGGTCCCGCCCGCGCTGCGGCTCGACACGGTGACGGTGCGCTTCGGCGGCATCGTCGCGGTCGACAGGGTCTCGATGGAGATGGCGCCCGGCCAACGCTGGGCCGTCATCGGACCCAACGGTGCGGGCAAGACCACGCTGTTCAGGAGCGTCTCCGGCGAGGTGCTCCCCACGTCCGGGACGATCGAGCTGTTCGGCGAGGACATCACCCGCAAGCCGGCCCACCAGCGGGCGCACCGCGGCATTGGGCGGACCTATCAGGTCACGAACCTCTTTCCCGCGCTGAGCGTGGAGGAGAACGTGATGATGGCCAGCCAGGGGCTGAGCAAGTCCCGCTTCCGCTGCTGGTCCCCCATCCGTCTCAGCGGGGCGTTCGGCGACCGGGTGCAGTGGGCGCTCGAGCAGGTGGAGCTGAACAACCGGCGCTCCCGCATCGTGAGCGAGTTGTCCCATGGCGAGCAGCGACAACTGGAGCTCGCCATGGGGCTCGCCTCGCAGCCGAAGCTGCTGTTGCTGGACGAGCCCGCCGCCGGCCTGTCGGCATCCGAACGCGTGCTCATGCGCCGCCTGATCGACGGTCTGCCCGGCGATCTGACCCTCGTGTTGATCGAGCATGACATGGGACTGGCCCTTGAACTGGTGCAATGGGTGGTGGTGCTCGACAACGGCGAGATGATCGCCACCGGCACACCAGAGGAGATCCGTGGGAACCAGAAAGTTCAGGACGTCTACCTCAAGAGCGAGTAGATGCTGGCGATCAAGGACGTGCATAGCAGGTACGACACCGCGGCGATCCTGCGCGGGGTCGACCTCGTGGTCAACGCGGGCGAGGTGGTCGGCCTGCTCGGGCGCAACGGGATGGGCAAGACCACGTTGGTACGCACCATCGCCGGACTGTCGCCCCCGGCTCTTGCCAGGGGTGACATCACGTTCCTGGACGAGAGCATCGCCGGGCTGCCGAGCTACGAGATCGGCAAGCGGGGCATCGGTCTGGTCCCGCAGGGACGCCACATCTTCGGCAGCCTGTCGGTCGAGGAGAACCTCACCGTGGCGGCGCGGGCGGCGGCCAATGGGGACACCGGGTGGACGCTGGAGCGCGTCTACGACTTCTTCCCCCGGCTCGCCGAGCGCATCAACAGCCGGGGGAAGAACCTATCCGGCGGCGAGCAGCAGATGCTGGCGATCGGCCGCGCGCTCATGACCAACCCGAAGCTGCTCCTCATGGACGAGCCGTCCGAGGGGCTCGCACCGATCCTCCTGCGCGTCATCCGTGAGCAGCTCGAGATGCTCAAGGGAGCCGACCTGTCGATCTTCCTGGTCGAGCAGAATCTCGGTCTGGCCCTCCAACTGTGCGACCGGATCTCCATCCTGGGGGAAACCGGCACGATCGTGTGGCAGGGAACCCCTTCCGACCTGGATGCGGACGACGCCGTCAAGCGCGTCCACCTCGGGGTCTGACCTGGTGAGCCCGCTCGCCGAACTCGTCGAGGTCACCGGCGTCGATCCTCCGCTCGACGGCCTGTGGTACCCCTCCTCCGCGCGACAGGAGCGGGGGCCGGTCGTGCTGTGCCACGGCAACACCATGAACTTCTACACCGGACCTCCCCGCTTCCTGCCCCCGGCACTGGTGGCCGCGGGCTTCGGCAGCCTGGCGCTCAATCGCCGGGGGCATGACATTCTCAGCACGCGGGACAGCCGAGCTCCCGTGGGCGGGGCGTTCCAGACCGCCGCGGAGGGGCTGGCCGACACCGCGGCGGCCGTGGGCTATGCCGCCGACCGCACCGGCCGCACCCCCATCCTGGTCGGCCACAGCAATGGCGGGATGCTCGCGGCGGCGCATGCCGCGGCTCATCCGGTGGGGGCGCTGATCCTGATGTCGGCCCACCTCGGTGGTCCCGAGATCGTCCGCTTGAGCTGCGAGGCCGGTCAACTCGCCGCCGGCCGGCTTGAGGAGACCATCGACATCGCACGTCGACTGGTCGCCGATGGCCGCGGCGACGAACTGCTCCTGCTCCCCGGTTGGTGGTACGCGATCAGCGCTGACAGCCTCCTCGACCGGCTGGAGCACACCCCGAGCCTGCTGCGGTCCGCGGAGACCATCGGCTGCCCGGTCCTGTTCGTCGTCGGCGCCGGGGAGGACCCGGCGGTCTACCCCGCGCACACCTTCGCGGAGCGCACCTCCGGCCGCAGCGACGTCGTCGTCGTGCCGGAGTGCGACCACTTCTACCGGGGTCGCGAGGACCAGGTGGCGACGATCGTCGCGGACTGGCTGACCGAGCACGCGCCGATCGGCACATGAGCACAGGAAGGAACAACGAATGAGCGAGACCGTCGGGATCGTGGGATTGGGACAGATGGGCTCGGCGATGGCGGCGCAACTGCTGCAGGCGGGCTTCGCGGTAACGGGCTACGACGTGGTCGGCGAGAAGTGTGAGGACCTGGCGGCGCGCGGCGGGGCCAGCGTCGCCTCTCCCCAGGCGGTCGCTGAGGCCGCGAGCCGGGTGATCACGTCGCTGCCATCGGCGGCGGCGCTCGACGACGTCCTGCAGGGGCCCGACGGGCTGCTGGCGGCGTCCCGGCGCCCGCTGACCGTCATCGAGACCAGCACCCTGTCGCTGGACGACAAGGAGCGCAACCACCAGGCCGCCGAGCAGGCCGGGGCGATCCTGCTGGACTGCCCCTTGAGCGGGACGGGAGCCCAGGCCCGCA
The DNA here is from genome assembly GCA_009379795.1 of Nitriliruptorales bacterium. GTDB lineage: Bacteria > Actinomycetota > Nitriliruptoria > Euzebyales > Egibacteraceae > WHTC01. Next base: position 12,060 of record WHTC01000012.1, read on the forward strand.
ACAAGGACCTCGTCGTCTACGCGAGCGGAGATTCCGGGGCGATCAGGGATTGCGTGCCCGTCTTCGAGGGTTTCTCCCGGGTGCATCATGACCTCGGGCCGTTCGGCACCGGCTCCAAGATGAAGTACCTCGCCAACCTCCTGGTCGCCATCCACAACGTCGCCGCGGCCGAGGCGATGGTGCTCGGGATGAAGGCCGGGCTGGACCCTGCCCAGGTCTACGAGGTCATCAGCTCGGGGGCCGGCACGTCCCGCATGTTCGAGGTGCGGGGACCGCAGATGGTGAAGGGTGAGTACGAGGCGTCCGGGATCGCCGGAAGGGTCTTCCAGAAGGACCTGCGCATCATCGGCGACTTCGCGAGCAGCATGGACTGCCCGGTGTCGCTGTTCTCCCTGAGCAGCCAGATCCACCTCTCGGCGGTCGCCCAGGGGATGGACGACCAGGACACCGCGTCAGTCTGCGCGGTCCTGGAGCGCCAGGCGGGCGTCAACCGCAGCACCCTGCCCAGGGCGGAAGCATCCTGAGCGTGGGAGGGAGACGAAGCCGCATGACCGACGGATTCTTGGGCGTGGACGAGGTGCGCCCCGCCGTGCTGACCATCGACCTGCACCGCGGTCACCTCGACCCCGAGGTCGCCACCCTGCCGTTGCCGGCCGAGGTGAGCCGGCGGGTCGTCGAGGCCAACGTGCGTTTCCTGCAGGCTGCCCGTGACGCCGGCCTCCCCGTGATCCACATGGTGACGTCGTACCGGGATGCCGAGGAGATCTCCGGCAACGCGTTCTGGCGTGCGATCGCGGACACCGGGGCAACCCGCGCGAATGTCCTGCGCCACAACCTGGCGTACCTGCCGGGAACGCAGCTCATGCCGGGGGTGCTCGCCGACGGCGATCGCGTAGTGAGCACGAAGAAGCGCTACGACTGCTTCCTGCAGACGGATCTGGACTTCGTCCTGCGGCGTCTGGGCGCGAACACCCTGCTGATCACCGGTGTGAACACGAACAGCTGCGTCCTGGCCACCACGATCGCGGCGTCCGTCCGTGACTTCGCCTGCATCGTGGTGCAGGAGTGCGTCGACACCGTGGACGGACCGGAGTACGCAGAGGCGGCTGTGGAGTGCATCCGCCGCGCATTCGGTTGGGTCCTCCCCGCCGCTGAGGCACTCGATCACGTGCGTCAGGCCGCCGCGCTGAGGTCTCATTGACCCCTTTCCTCACCGACCGACCAGATCCCCGCCCCCCGCCGCCGCTGCCGCGGCGGCCTCACCCCGCAGCCACAGCGTCGGCTGAGAAGAGGGGGTCAATGCCCAGGTCCGTAGAGGCCGAACGCCAGCGTCGGGTCCACCGGGTCCCAGGTGCCCTCGAACTGCGAGCGCCGGCCCATGCGCCGCGCTCGCTCGACCAGACGCCGCCCGAGCTCGAGCTGTCCTGGCTCCCACAGGGCCAGGGTCCTGCCGACGTCGCCCGCCCCGACCATGGCGTCCCGCAGCGCCCAGCCGTCCGCGGCGGCCTTCGCGGTGCCGGCGGCGGCGTGGGGGCGGGCGGCGAACGCCGCATCACCCACCAGGCAGATGCGACCGAAGGCCATCTGTGACACCTCGACGTCGAAGATGGCCTGAATGAAGGGGTCCGGGGACTTGAGGACGACCTCGGCCATCGGCGCCGGGAGCCGCTGGGCGGCACGGCGCAGCTCCGCCAGGAACGGCGGCCGTACCAGGCCTGGCGGAACGGACAGCGGTCGCCGCTGCCCTTCGACATCGGTCAGGAGATCGTCGAGGGCCTCACCTTCTGGCACGTTGCGGTACCACACGAAGTTGATCAGGCGACGTCCAGGGCTGACGCCACCATCGTGGTTAGGGATCGGGTAGGTGAGGATGTGGCTGCGCTCCCCGACGTGGTAGATGATCGCCTCCCCGACCGCGCCCCTGGTCCCGGGGTGCAGCTCTGACTCCGCCACAGTTCCACGCCATCCCACGTAACCGGCGTAGGCGGGCTCGGCCCCGGGCAGCAGCAGGCTCCGGGCCGTCGAGGAGATCCCGTCTGCGCACACCAGCAGGTCGCACGGTTCCACGCCGCCGCCGGCGAACTCCACGAGGACGCGGTCGGGCCCCTGCCGGAAGCCCGTGACCTCGGATCCCAGGACGTACCGCTCCGGCGGGAACTGGGCCAGCAACGCCTTGTGCAGGCTGTTCCACGACGTGAACCGGTACCGGCAGCCGACCTCGTGAACCACGCGTCCCTCGAGGTCCAGGTAGCGCAGCCAGCGTGCGGGGGTGCTCACCTCGTCGACGTCCATGACGCCCCCCTCGACGAGGTAGCGGACGGTGAGCTCGTGGGACACGATCCCCGCCCCCCTGCTGTCCAGCGCCGCCCGCGAGCGTTCGTGCACCGTGACACGGCACCCGATGTCGCGCAACAGAAGGGCGGCGGTGAGGCCGCCCAGGGACCCACCCATCACCAGCACGTCCGGCATCCGGCCGCGCCGCATGATCCTGACCCCCTTTTCCTCAGCCGACATTGCGGCCGGTTGGTCGGTGCGGAAAAGGGGGTCACTCGAGCCCCCATCAACGCCGCCCGTCGCTCCCCCGTCTGACCGCGATGGCTTCGATCTCCACCAGGAAGCCGGGGTGGGCGAGGCTGGAGACCACCAGCAGGGTGTTGGCCGGAGGCGGATCACTGAAGTACGAACGCCTGACACGGCCGACCGCTTCGCGGTCGTCCAGGCTGGTCAGGAACACCGTCGTCTTGACCACGTCATCGAGCGTCGCCCCGGCGGCCGCGACCACGCGTGACAGGTTCTCCAGCACTTGCCGGGTCTGTGCCTCGGCACCGCCTTCGACGAGGCGGCCGTGCTCGTCCAGCGGGACCTGCCCCGCCACATACAGCGTTCCGTCGGCGGCCATGACCCCGTGGGAGTAGTGGGCCTGCGGCGGGGCGACGCCCTGAGGGGCGAGGGACTGGCGAGTCACGGCGGTCCTCCTGTCTGGCGTGCCGGCTGCGGATCGCTCCCTTTCCACTGCTTGGTGCATCTTATATGATGCACGAATGATCATCGATGGTCAGCACCTGCAGGTCCATTACGAAGAGATCGAACCCGCCGACGTCCACAGCGAGGAAGGCTGGCGCAAGGTCGACATCCGGTTCCTCATCGGATCGGCCACCACGGGCAACCACGACGTGACGATGTGGCGCGCGCGGTTCGCGCCCGGAGCCACCCACGCCCGCCACACCCATGACGTGGCGGAGGTCTTCTTCCTGATGCGCGGCCGCGGGGCGGCCGGAACCGGCGACCGCGAGTACGCGGTCACGGCTGGCAGCGCGCTGTATGTCCCGCCGGGGACGGTCCACTGGTTCCGCAACCCCGACCCCGTGGAGGAGGCCGAGATCATCGGGTGCTACCTTCCGGGCGGCAGCCTCGAGGAAGCGGGCTACCACTACGTCGGTGAGGTCACCGACGTACTGCGACAGGTGTGAGCATGGTGGCCCGAGCCGTGCGGCGCCGATCAGTGTGGTTCGGTGGATGCGGTGTCGGGATCCAGACCGACCGCACGCACGCCGTGGACCGCGCAGTCCTCGTCATTGTCGGAGGTGTCGCCGGTGATGCCGACCGCGCCGAGGACCTCGCCGTCCTGGCGGATCAGCACCCCTCCCGGCACAGGAACCAGACGGCCTCCGGAGGCGGCGGCCAGCGCCGTGAAGAACTGCGGCCGCTCCTCGGCCCGCGTCGCCAGGTTGCGGCTGGGCAACCGCATTCCCAGGGCACCCCAGGCCTTGCCGACCGCGATGTCGGGCCTGAGGATCCCGGAGCGGTCCTCGCGCTTCAGCACCACCAGGTGGCCGCCGGCGTCGAGCACGGCCACCGTCAGTGGCGCGCAGTCGATCTCGCGCCCGCGCGCGAGCGCGGCATCAACGACGCCGCCGGCATCCTTCAGACTGATCGTTGCGCTCGTCATGATCCTCACTCGTTACCGACCATCTTGTCATCGATTATGCATCATGTTTCATGCATCGCTAGGCTCATGTCGGTGTGACCGGTGAGCGAGGATCCGCAGCGAGGAGTCTACGCACCGCCATCGACACGCGCGCCATCCGTGCGGCCAGGATCGCGCGTGAGGGTCGCTGCCAGCCATAGCCGTTCCGTCACGACGAAGAGGGAGTGTGATGAAGGAAGCGTTCGGCGTCCTGAGCACCGACTGGAAGGAAGGCATCAACTGGCCCGCCGTGCGGGATTGGCGCCTGCAGCGGGCGCGCGAGGCCATGAGGCGTCACGGCCTTGGGGCGATCCTGTGCATGTACGACGAGAACCTGCGGTACATCTCGTCCACGCTGACGCCGGGATGGAACCGGCTGAAGCCCGGCCTGCGCTACGGGATCCTGATTGAGGGCAAGGATCCGATCGTCTACGAGCAGGGTGACATCGGCAAGCACCTGGAGGTGCACAACCCCTGGATCCCGAAGGAGAACATCCGCTACTCCTACTCCTGGATCAAGGGCGCGGCCGGTCCGGCCGCGGAGCAGCAGGTCGACAAGTTCACCCGGGCCCTGCTGAACGACCTCGAGGACGCCGGGGTGCGCAACATGCCACTCGGGGTCGACTTCATCGACATCAACATGATGAAGGCCTTCGAGAAGGCCGAGATCCAGTGGCGCGACGGCATGACGCCGATGATGGAGGCCCGGGCGATCAAGAGCCCGGACGAGATCAAGGCGATGCGCATGGTGGGCTCGATCTGTGACGTGCTGCACTACGAGTACACGCAGTGGCTGAAGCCGGGCTTGACCGAGAACGAGGTGGCCGCCTTCGGCTTCAAGTACCTCTACGACATCCCCGGGATGGAGGACGTGGAGGACGTCATCGTCTCGTCGGGCCCGAACGCCTGGCCCAACTGGCGCAACTTTTCCGACCGGATCATCCGCCCCGGAGAGCTGGTGATCATCGACCTTGCGGCACTCACCTGGAACGGCTTCAAGTCCTGCGTGTACCGCACCTACTGCGTCGGCGGGAAGCCCACGGATGCGATGCAGCGCACCTACGACGAGGCGCACACCTGGCTGTGGGACTCCATCGAGGCGACCGGGCCGGGCGTCACCACCCGGGACATCGCCTCGAAGTGGCCCTCGGCCAAGGACGTCTGGGGTTACGAGGAGGAGGACCAGGCGGCGGCCAACCTCTGGGGGCACGGACTGGGACTGGCGCAGTACGACCCGCCGGTCATCTCGCGGATCTGGTCCCTTGACCACCCCGTGAACATCGAGCCCGGCATGGTGTTCGCGCTGGAGACCCAGCACGGCAAGCTCCACGACCACGGCGTGCGACTCGAGGAGATGCTCGTCGTCAACGACACCGGCACGGAGATGCTCTCCACCTACGCCAGCCACGACATCATCGTCGTGGACTGAGCCCGCGTGCCCGTCCTGATCGACCTCGACGACGCGCGCGCGCAGGACGCGCGCGCCGTCGGGGCCAAGGCCGCCCGGCTGGCGCAGGCCCGCCGGCGCGGGCTGCCCGTGCTTCCCGGCGTGGTCGTGCCCGTGGATGCGGGCCGCCCGGCGATCGCCGGAGCCGCGGCCGCGCTCGAGCGCGGTGGCAGCGGAGCGGCAAGGCTTACGGCGATGGAGGTCGAGGTCGACGAAGCACTGCTCGCCGCTCTGAGCCAGGAGAGCCGGCGGCTGGGCCTCCCCCTGGTCGTGCGGTCGTCCAGCCCTCTGGAGTCCGGCGGCGTGTGGGCCGGCGCGTTCAGCTCCTTCGAGGGCGTCGGCCCGGCGGATCTGCGGACCGCGCTGCGGGGCGTCTGGGCGTCGGCGTTCACCGTGCACGCGCTCGAGCGCTGCGAGACCACGGGGACCGACCCCGCCAGCCTGGAACTGGCCGTCCTCGTCCAGCCACAGGTGGAACCGGTCTGCGGCGGCTCCGCCCGGGTGCTCGGTGACGGCACCGTCGCCGTGCACGCGACGAAGGGATCGCCGCGCGACCTCATGGGTGGATGGGAGGTCGGTGTCCGCGCCCGCGTGTCGGCCGATGGCCACGTCGACGATGCGGAGGCGGTGGCCACGCTCGGCTCCGAGCCGTTCCGAGCGGCGGCGGACCTGGCCCGCCGGGTCACCACCCTGCTCGGCGATGATCTGATCGAGTGGGCCTGGACCGGCGAGGATGCCCTCCTGCTGCAGACCTCGGCCCTGGCCACCGCGCCGATCACCGAAGCGACTGCCTCCCCGGACCTGGCCCATCCGCTGGCTCTCCAGGTCGCCCGGCTCGCCCAGCGGTTTCCCGGACCGCTGGGTGAAGGGCTGGTGCTGCCCTGGGCGGTATCGGTGCCCGGCTTCTCCCCCGCCAGCGGCGCGACCCCCGCCACGGCCCCCGACGCGGACCTGGCGGCGGCAGCAGCAGCGTCCGCCGAACTCCTCAAGCACGCCTGGCAGGAGCGCCCGGAGCGCGCGCGGGAAGCCGCGAAGCGCGTCTTCGCCGAGCTCCGGGGACCCGATCCCGGCCCGGCGCTCGCCCGCCTCGCCGGACTGCGCCCGGTCGACGTGGCCCAGGGCGAGCGTGTCGTGGCCCTGCTGGAGGGCGTCGCCCTGACCCTGGCGACGCTGGGTCGGATCCGCCATCCGCGCAGGTTCTGGCGCCGCAACCGCGACGCGGCGGAGGCATCGATCCGGGACTTCGACCCTGGAGAGGAACCGGTGCGGCTCGGTCCCGATCGCTGGGAGCCGTTCGTGTATGGCGTGGTGCGCGCCCACGGGCGGGTCACCTCGGGGGTGCCCGTGGTCCCAGGGGTCGCGGCCGGCCGCGTGGTGGTCGTCCGCAACCCGCACGATCCGCCGCTCGTTGTCGACCGCGATGTGATCGTCACCCAACGGCCGCTGCCCGCCCTGTCACCGTTGCTGTGGCGTGCCTCGGGTCTGGTGACCACGAGCGGCAATCCGGCCGCGCACCTGATGGAGGTGGCAAGCTCGCTCGGTGTCCCCACCGTCCTCGGGGTCGACCTGGAAACTGTGGATGGCCTCGGGAGGCTGGGCACCAGCGCCTGCCTGGCAGCGGTCGACGGGGACGAGGGGTTGGTCGCGATCACCGAGGCCTGACCGGCTCGCCGCTGGCCGGTCGCCCCAGCCCGCCACCCCAAAGGGCTTCCTACATGATGCATGATATGCTCCCGGATGCTGCATGGCGGCTCATCAGCTTCGGGAGGCGTGAGATGCAGCCAGGTCAGCCCCTGCAGGTCGGCGATCAAGCACCCGATTTCGCCCTCCGGCACACCTTCGAGCGGACCGTGCGACTGTCGGAACTGATCGCTCGGGGACCGGCGGTCCTCGCCTTCTATGTCTTCGACTTCGGGTCCGTGTGAACAACCGAACTGTCCCAGTTGGGACAGCAGGCACCCCGGCTGCGCTCGCTCGGTGCGGACATGGCGGGCGTAGCGGTCACCGCGACCTTCTCGCAGCAGGCATTCGCGAAGAGCCTCGCCCTCGACTTCCCGTTGCTGTCGGACTGGGACCGTGAGGTCTGCGCGGCCTATGGCGTCCAGCACGACGTGTGGAAGGGACATGCGGGGCTGGCCAAGCGCGCGGTCTTCGTGATCGACGCACGCGGCGCGATCCGCTTCTCCTGGGCGCCGGACGACTCTCTCCTGCTCCCGGACGTCGATCAGGTGGTCGACGCCGTCCGCGAGGTGGTCACCGCAGGCTGACGACACCCCGGTCAGGGTGGGTGGCGCATCCGGGAGGGCCTCACAGCCGGATCGCCTTCGGGTGGGCATACTGTGCAGAGTGTCAGGTCCCGTGGCTCTCCTGCCCGGGGGATGCGACCTGGAGGGTGTCGAACCGTGCTGCTTGAGCCGAGCGAACGGCGGACTGCGCAGGAACTGGTCCGCGACACGCTGCGTCGTGGGATCCTGACGGGCGAGATCAGCGGCGGAACCCGGTTGGTCCAGGCTGAGCTCGCCCAGCAGATGCAGGTGAGCACCACGCCGGTTCGCGAGGCGCTGCGCAGTCTCTCGGCCGAAGGACTCGTCCGCCTGGATGCGCACCGGGGAGCCGTGGTTCGCCGGCTCAACCAGGAGGAGCTGCAGGACATCTACGAACTGCGCTGCATCCTCGAGCCCGAAGCCCTCCGCCGGGCCCTGCCCCGCATCACCGCCCAGCAACTGGACGAGGCCGCGGTGATCGAGACGCGGATGCAGGAGGAACGCGATCCCGCCCGCTGGTCCGACCTCAACCGCCAGTTCCATCGCGTGTTCATCGATGCGGCGGGGTCGGCGCGGCTGACGCAGATGCTCGAGATCCTGCAGGACAGCTTCGCGGGCTATATCGTCGCCTCGATCGTGCAGGACGACCACCGTCGGGACCGGGCCAACGACCAGCACCAGACCCTGTTGCAGGCGATGCGCGACGGCGACGGCGAGCGTGCCGCCGAGATCATGCTCGAACACATGCGGGTGACGATGGCGCACATTGCGAAGCTTGAGGCGTAGAGCGGTTGAACCCGTCGACTCCGCCCTACTCCGCCTCTGTGTAATCGCGCGCCGGCCGCTCTGCCACGCCGTCCAGCTCCGGCAGGTTCACCACGATCGGATCGGTGCCGGACCGGACCACGACCCAGGTGGTCGGCTCCTCGACCGAGGCGTTGATCTCCTGATGGATGATTTCCGCGGGGATGAACACGAAGCTGCCCGGCCCGGCCTCCACCGCGTGCTCCAACCGCTTGCCCCAGCGGTAGCGGGCGATGCCCTCGAGAACGTAGAGCATCGTCTCCTGGTCCCCGTGGTGGTGCGCACCGGTCGCGGCGCCGGGCTGGACCGTGCTCACGAAGCCGCTCAGCACCCGGGCGTCCGGATTCCGGCCATCAAACGCGACCTCTCGCAGGAGCCCCGGCGTCTGCGGGGTGTCCGTGCTCCGGTCGCCGGGCCCGACGACTCTCACCATCGGTTCGCTCATCAGTACATCCAAGCGCCGAGTTCCGGGATCTGTGACCTCCGCAGCCATGATATCTTATAGAGTGCAGGATACAACCAGTGAGGTGGACCACATGGACGGCCATTCGCAGATCTTGCCAGGACTCGATCTCGACGTGCTGGAGCGCGTGGTCACGGTCGAGGCCGAGACAACCCACATCGAGAAGATGAAGCACGAAGCCCGGGTGCACGGCTTCACCTTCTTCAGCGACGAACCGCCACACATGGCCGGTGAGGACCACCACCCCTATCCGCTGGATTATCTGACGGCCGCGATCGGGATGTGAATGCTGACCCAACTCGTCCGGTACGGGCGAATGCTCAAGGTCAACGTCACCAAAGCCCGCTGCCAGGTGAAAGCGCATTGGACGAGCCAGGGATCCGTCTTCGCCGGGACAATCTCCTCGACCTGTCACGGCATCGAAACGCATGTGGAGATCGAGTCCGACGATGACGTGGCCCGGATCGCCGCGCTGTTGCGCAACGCCGAGGGGGGCTGTTATGCGCAATCGGCCATCCAATCGCCGGTTCCCGTGGTAGGCAGCGCCACGCTCAACGGTGAAGCGATTGACTACGAGGACTATCCCCGTCGCGCCCCGCGGCGCTGAACTGCTTCGATTCGAAGCGTACGCCGCAGGACGGAGACGACTATTCGACGCGAGGAGCGATGCATGACCACTACGGCTGATCGGGTGGTGGACATCCACTGCCATGTGGCACTTCCGGAGTGCGCGGAATGGGTGGGGGATCGTTTCCGCCCCGAGTACGACCCCTTCAGCTACTTCGCCGGAGCCAGAAGCAACGAGTACAACGACCGCCACTTCTCCGAGATCGTTCCGCAACTCACCGAGCCCGGCCGACGGTTGGAGGACATGGATCGCATGGGCGTGGATGTCCAGGCCATCTCGGTGGCTCCTCCGCAGTACTACTACTGGACCGAGCCCGATCTCGGCGCGCGCCTGAGTCGCAGGCTCAACGAGCGTATCGCCGAGATCTGCCGGGAGCACCCCGAGCGCTTCACCGGGCTGGGCACGCTGCCGATGCAGGACACGGAGCGGGCGGTGCGGGAACTGCAGCTGGTCGTGGAGGACTACGCGTTTCGCGGTGTCGAGATCTGCACCAACGTGAACGGCATCGATTACGACCACCCGCGCTTCGAGCCGTTCTTCGCGCTGGCCGCGGAACTCGGCATCCTGATCGTGCTGCACCCTCACGGGTACACCGATGGGGTACGCCTGTCCGACTACTACCTGACTAATATCATCGGCAACCCGCTGGACTCCACGGTCGCCTTGGCACGGATGATCTTCGGCGGGGTGCTGCAGCGGCACCCGGATCTCCGCGTCTGCGTGGTCCACGGCGGTGGTTACCTGCCCTTCTATTGGGCGCGCATGGATCACGCCTGGAAGGCGCGCACCGACGGGAGGGTGCACCTGGAGACCCGGCGACCCAGCGACGACCTGCGCCGGATCTACGTCGACACCGTGCTGTTCGATCCCGCGATGCTTGCCACGCTGATCGCCACCATGGGGGCGGATCACGTGCTCCTTGGTACCGACTATCCCTACGACATGGGTGAGCAGGACCCTGTCGGGTTCGTCGAGTCCGTGCAAGGGCTCGACGAACAGGAGCGAAACCTGATTCTCGGCGGCACTGCGGCACGCCTGTTGGCGATCAGCCAGCCAGCCAAAGGATAGAACCTCGTCGGGGACATTGGCACATCTCAAGGCTCAGGAGTATTATCGAAAATATAGAGAAGTAGGCCTGTTTCGCCGCAAGTTCTCCGTCAGCGCTACTGCCGGCGTCGGAGCGATCGTCGCGAAACCATGGGCGCCATGGGAAGGTCACGATGGATTTCACGTTGCCCGTGGATGGTCAGCGTCGGACCGCGCACGAGGTGGTCCGGGACACCTTGCGCCACGCCATCCTGAACGGGGCACTGCCAGGGGGCACGAGGCTTGTGCAGGCGGACATCGCCGTGCAACTCGAGGTGAGCACGACGCCCGTCCGTGAGGCCCTGCGGGATCTTGCCACCGAAGGGCTGATCCGCCTTGACGCTCACCGCGGTGCGATCGTGTACGAGCCCGACCTTGACGAGGTCCGGGACCTCTACGACGTCCGCAAGATCCTCGAGGCGGAGGCGATGAGACGCGCCGTCCGCACCATCACCGAGGAGGAGCTCCTCCGAGCCGAGACGCTCCAGGCGCGAATGGACGCCGAGTCGGACGCGGTCGTGTGGGTCGACCTCAACCGGGAGTTCCACGCGGTGCTCGCGGACGCCTCCCGGTCGCCTCGGCTCTCGGCGCTGCTGAAGAGCCTCCGTGACGCCGCCGCTGTCTATGTGGCGCTCTCGCTCAAGTCGAGCCCCGAGCAGGTCGCCGCGGGGAATCAGGACCACCACCAGCTTCTGGACGCGGTGCGCGGCAAGGATCCGAGGGCCGCGGCAAGGATCGTGGTACGGCACCTGGACACGACCATGCGAGCCGTGGAGAAGGCCCAGAAGTCCAAGGCTTGACAAGGCGCGATCCATTATCGATCCTATATGATCCATCGTGGTTTGAGCGGGGGTCTGATGGCTCGACTGATTGATCTGTCCCAGGAGATCTACACCGGGATGATGGTCTACCCAGGCCATCTGAAGACGGTCGTGTTCGATCACGCCCACCACTGGGAGACGGCTCCGCGCTTTGAAGGCGGATTCTCCTTCCAGACCAAGGGGCTGATGATCAACGACAACGGCCCCACCCACGTCGACTCCTTCAGTCACCTCGATCCGGATCCCCAGGCGCTCACCATCGACCAGATGGCCCTCGACTTGTTCTATGGCCCTGCGATCTGCCTTGACGTGTCCCAGAGCGCACCCCATACCGACATCAACGCCGACGACCTTGATGAGGCGCTGAAGCGTTCGGGCCAGGACCTCGCCGCGGGACACATCCTGCTGCTGTACACGGCGACCTTCGACCGCCACCAGGACACACGCGAGTATCTCAGCGAGTTCCCCGGCCTCGGCGAATCCGGCAGTGAATGGATCGTGGAGCAGGGCATCAAGGCCTTCGGTGTCGACTCACCCACCCCCGACAACCCGACGAGTCGCTCGTACCCGTGCCACATGATGTGCCGGCGGCACGGGATCACGCACTACGAGAACCTCGCCAACCTCGCTGAGGTGGTGAACCGGTCCTTCACCTTCGTGGGGTTCCCGCTCCGGATTCGTGGGGGGCACGGCGGCCCCACGCGAGCGGTCGCTCTGCTGGACGAGGATTGAGAGACCGCACGTGGAAACCAGCCTCACCATCGCCGTGCCGGAGATCCACTGCGATCACTGCAAGAGCTCCATCGAGGGCGCGCTCCAACCCCTGGAGGGCGTGCGGGAAGCGTCGGTGGACATCGGGGCGCGAACTGTGACCATGTCCTTCGACGCGCGGAAGATCGGCCGGGGCGAATTGGTGACCGTGATCGAGTCGCAGGGCTACGACGTGCCGGCATGACCGGCGATCACCCTGCGGCTCACGGGGTGTAGGTGCCGCGGAGAACGACCTGCCCGGAAGACAGCGGGTCGTCGGTCTCGGGCTCCAGCGTGATGGTGAGTTCGGGATAGTCCTCGAGCGTCACGCCCGACCACAGCGCGACCGGGCGGCCTGACTCCCGCCAGTGGAACGTCCCGATGGACACGCTGCCCCGGGGACCGTGCACCCAGCCCTGGTAGTAGTGGCCGTCGGGCGCCGGCGGCAGGCCGCTGGGTTCCATCAGGAGGCGCACCCCTGCGCCGGTGGTGTCGGCGGAGGCGACCGCCGACGCCTCCGGGGCCAACTCGGTGCCCGCCAAGGGGATCTGCTCCTCGTCCGGGAGTGGTTCCGAGAACGGCCGTGCCACGATCAGGACGGCCAGCAGCACGACCCCGGCCGCAAGCCCTATGCCGGCGCGCGTCACCCAGACCGAGCGACGGCGCTCAGCCGGTGGGTGGGCGGGTTCGGCACGCGGGCGCAGGGGGGGCGTCAGCGGCGCCTCGGGAGGAAAGCTGTGCCGCTCCCGTTCGATGTCGGCCACGATCGCGTCGGCCAACTCGGGAGGCGGCTCCTGCCACGCCCGCTCGTCGCCCAGCAACGCGCGCAACTGCCGCAGGCCGTCGGGCGGGCCCTCAGGGTCCTCGGCCGGCCAGGCGCCCGTCTCCAGATAGGCGGCCACGCGCTCCTCGCGGTTCACGCGCTCACCTCCGTGAGATGGTGCAGTGCGCCGGCGAGCCTGCGGTGGGCACGATACGCCCGGGACTTCACCGTACCCAGCGGGATCTCCAGCCGGTCTGCGATCTGCGTCTGACTCATCCCAAGGTAGTGCGTCATGTGCACCACCTTGCGCTCATCCAGGGGAAGCCCGGCGAGGGCGTTGCGTACCTCCCAGGTCTCCCAGGTCTGCTCGATCGACAGCGGTACGACCGCCACGTCGATCTCCTCCTCGTGACCCGACTGGGTGGGACGGCGCTCCTTGCGCCAGATGTCGACCGCCACGCGCCGTGCGATCGCGTACAGCCACGGGCCCAGCTCGCGAGAAGTGTCGAAGTGCTGGCAGGCGCGCCACGCCTTGAGGAACGTCGTCTGCACCGCTTCGGCAGCGAGTTCACGGTTCCCGAGCGCGGCCTGCGCGACCGTGAACACCGGGCCGGCGTACCGGTTGTAGACCTCCCGCACCGCCCCCGCATCACCGCTGCGGAACCGCTCCACAAGATCCCGCCCGAGGTCATCGGACGAGTTCGCCGTCCGTCCCAGGGCAGCGCTGTCGGCCTGCCCTGATCGCCCTCCGGCGGCACGCCGGGCGCCACCGTATCCGCGTACCATCGTCTCGCCGTCCGTCGCTTGCGCCACCACTGAGACGGGGGGTTGGTATCCCAGACCGCTCCACCCGCCGTCAAGCATCGTAGGACGGCGGGTGAAGTCCGTTTGGTCAGGTGCTGGCCTCAGCATCGGCAACCGATCACGCACAGTACGGCGGACCCGCGGATCAGCTCGACTCGATCGCGGTGCCATCGGGGGCGACCACGTACCAGACGTCATTGACGCCTTGGCCGTTCACGTCACCGGGGGCCTCGTCGCCGATGAAGTAGTACAGCGGCCAGTCGTTGTAGGTGGCCTGGGTCGTGCCGTCGTCGCGGACGATGCTGCCGATCAGCTCCTGGTCCACTCCTTCGTCGGCCGAGAGGTCGCCCTCGACCGCAGGCCAGTTGGCCGCGCACTCGTCGGTGCAGGCACTCTCGCCGTCCTGTTGGTCGTTGGTGAACAGGTAGGCCGTGTTGCCCTGGCTGTCGACCAGGATCTCGCCGAGGGTTGAGTCCTCGACGGCCAAGGAGTCGGGGAGCGCCTCGGCCGGCTCGTCGGTAGCCTCATCCGGCTCGTCGGTAGCCCCGTCGGTGGCCTCTTCCGGCTCGTCGGTGGCCCCGTCGGTGGCCTCGTCAGGAGCGGGCGCAGCCTCATCGGTCCCGGCGTCCTCGCCTCCGCACGCGGCCAGGACTATGGCCAGCGCCATCAGAATGGGCAGCAGTCGAAGCTTCATCATCCCTCCCGCAATCGTCTGGTCTACCTGCGGTACGAGACGGACTACGAAACGGTTCGCGGGAAATGCTTTCCGTGATCGCCAGGAATGGCTCCCGGCCCGGGCCGGTACATCAATCCAGAGGCAAAGATGGCGGACAACGGACGGACGACCGGCGCCTACGACCAGCACACGGCACTGGTGGTCGTTGACCTGCAGCACGACTTCGCCCATCCTGACGGCAACCTGTTCGTGCCCGGCGGCGACGAGGTGGTGCCCTTCGTCAACGCTGAGATCGCGGCGGCGCGCGCCGCGGGGGCGTTGGTCGTGTGCACGCAGGACTGGCATCCGGAGACCACCCCCCACTTCGAGAAGGACGGCGGAATCTGGCCCGTGCACTGCGTGATGGGGACCTGGGGGGCCGAACTGCACGCCGAGCTCGACGCCGGCGGGCCGGTCGTGCGCAAGGGCAGCGGCGGCGAGGACGGCTACTCGGGCTTCGCCGTGCGTGATCCGGAGAGCGGTCAAGAGGGTGCGACCGAACTCGACGACCTGCTTCGGGGTGCCGGCGTCGAGCGGTTGGTGATCGTGGGACTGGCCGCGGACGTGTGTGTCCGGGCGACCACCCTGCACGCGCTGGAGCGCGGCTACCAGGTCGAGCTTCTGGCTGGCGGCACCCGGGCGGTGGACCTGCGACCGGGCGAAGGCTTCAGAGCCATCGCGACGTTGGTCGAAGCGGGTGCCAAGGTCAGCTGACCGCCGGGCGCCTGCCCACGCGAACCGTCCGGTCGATGCGCGCCCGGTCGGCCGTCGCCCGACTACAGGAATGGCAGCCATCTCGATCGGGGCAGCGGCACGTAGAACTCGCCGCTGAGGTCCGCGCGGACACGCTCCTCGCAGAGTGCATGATGTATCGTACGGTAATCAAGGCGCCGTCCGCCCTCAGCCCTTGACCACGCCGATCGGGCGCAGGCGGGCGACGCGGCGGGACAGGCCCGCAGCCTCGCACACTCGCACGACCTCGTCGACGTCCTTGTAGGCCAGCGGGGCCTCCTCGGCCAGCCCGGCGGTCGACAGGGCACGAACGGCGACGTCCGCGGCGACCAGTTGCTCGAGCACGGTCCGCCCCCGGATCTCCCGCTTCGCGCCCGCCCGGCTGCGGGCCCGGCCGGCACCGTGGCAGGTGGAGGCGAATGCCTCGCCGCCGCCTCCTGCCAGGAGCCAGGACGCGGTGCCCATCGACCCGGGAACCGCCACCGGCTGCCCGTGCGATCGCAGATCCTGCGGCAGGCCGGGATGCCCGGGCGGGAGCGCGAGCGTCGCGCCCTTGCGGTGCACGCACAGCAGCCGCTCCCCTACCCCCGGTACGTCCTGGCGCTCCAGCTTGGCCATGTTGTGTGACACGTCGTAGAGCAGTCGCAGGCCACGGTCACCGAACGCCTGGTCGAAGGCGTCGCGGGCGGCCTCGGCGAGCACCTGCCGGTTGGCCCGCCCGTAGTTGGCGGCCGCCGCCATCGCACCCAGGTAGGCCTCGCCCTCCGGGGAGCGCACAGGTGCGCATGCCAACTGCCGGTCCGGCATCTCCAGGCCCCCGCGGCGCATCGCCGGCTCCATCGCGCGCACATGGTCGCTGCACACCTGATGCCCAAGTCCCCGCGAGCCCGAGTGGATCATCACCACCAGTTGATCCAAGCTCAGCCCGAAGCCGGCCGCCGCGCCCTCATCGAGGATCGCGTCGACCACCTGGACCTCGAGGAAGTGGTTGCCGCCGCCGAGGCTGCCGATCTGCCGCAGACCGCGCGACAGTGCCTTGTCGCTGACCGCCGACGTATCCGCGCCGTCCAGGCGCCCGCCGTCCTCGATACGCTCCAGGTCGGCGTCCATGCCGTAGCCAGCCTCGACCGCCAGCGCGGCCCCCTCGCGCAACAGTCGGCGAAGGTCGTTGCGGCCGCTCAGGCGCCAGATCCCGCCGGGACCGGTGCCGCGGGGGACGTGCGCGGAGAGCCGGTCCATCAGCGTCTGCAACCCTTTCGCCCCGACATCGTGGCGGCGTATCGGTGCGGCGAGAACGCGTACACCGCAGGAGATGTCGAACCCCACACCGCCGGGCGAGACCACCCCGCCGTCCTCCACATCGGTGGCGGCGACCCCTCCTATCGGGAAGCCGTAGCCCAGATGCAGATCGGGCATGGCGTAGGACCCCTGCACGATGCCCGGCAGGTGCGCGACGTTGACGACCTGCCGCAGGGTCTTCCCGGCGTCGTCGGGCAGCAGCCGTTCCGAGGCGAACACCACACCGGGCACGCGCATCGCGCCGCTCGCGGGGATCTCGTAACGGACATCGCCGGTCCGGCTCAACGGCACCGTGCCCACCCGCTTCCCTGTCCTTGACGAGCCGCCGCCCTCCCGGCGGCCTTACGTCTGCGAGCATGCCCCACGGAAGGAGGGACCGCTGCGGTCGAACTCATGCGGGGGATGGATGTGGGCGTTGCGCCGTGAACTGCCTACGATGGGCCCCTTGCAAGACTCGTCATGCTTGGGCTGAACGTCGAAAGGTGGCGCCGGATGACTGATCTCGCAGCAGCGGATGGCTCGGCCCAGCGCACGGCGACGCTCGGGCCAGGGGATCTGGAGCAGCATCGGGTGGAGTTGACCGGCTACTGCTACCGGATGCTGGGATCGGCGTTCGAGGCGGAGGACGCCGTGCAGGAGACGCTGGTGCGCGCATGGCGGGGCCTGGATCGTTTCGAGGGCCGGGCGGCCCTGCGGTCCTGGCTGTATCGCATCGCGACCAACGTGTGCCTTGACATGCTGAACGGCAGGCAGCGTCGCGCCCGCCCCATGGATCTGGGGCCCTCGAAGACGGCTGATGCCCTCCTCGGCGCCGCGCTGCCGGAGGTCAGTTGGATCGAGCCGATCCCCGACAGCCGGGTCCTGTCCGCGGATGACCCGGCCGATCTGGCCGTCTCAAGGGAGACGGTGCGTCTCGCGTTCGTGGCCGCGCTGGCGCACCTGCCGCCCCGCCAGCGGGCGGTACTGATCCTGCGAGAGGTCCTGCGCTGGAAGGCGACCGAGGTCGCCGAACTCCTGGACACCACCGTCGCGTCGGTCAACAGCGCGCTCCAACGCGCCCGCGCGACGCTCGCGGCGCGCGAGATCGCCGCCACCGACCCGTCCCAGCCGATGGACGACGCGCAGCGGGCGCTGTTGGCCCGGTACGTCGACGCGTTCGAGCGTTACGACCTCGACTCGCTCACCTCGCTGCTGGCCGAGGACGCCACGCTGTCGATGCCCCCATACCAACTATGGCTGCGAGGCCTCGTCGAGATTCGCCGGTGGCTGCTCGGGCCGGGGGCCGAGTGTCGCGGCTCGCGCCTGGTCCCCACCGTGGCGAACGGCTCGCCGGCCTTCGGGCAGTACCGGCCCAGCGGTGCGGGCGGAAGCTACGAGCCGTGGGCGCTCCAGGTCGTCGAGGTGTCAGCCGGCCGGATCATCGGGCTCAACTCGTTCCTCGACACCGCCAGGCTGTTCCCGCTGTTCGGGCTGCCCCCTCGGCCCGACCGGTGACCCGGCACAGCCCGGTAGGACGTCAGCCAACCCCGCCAGGGCGAGCAACTCCCGTAGCTCACCTGAATCGTGGCGCAGCCGGACCTGGCGCCCGAACCGCCGAGCGGTGAGCGCCAGCCGGGCCAAAGCATCGACCGTGCCGGCGTCGGGGTTGACCAGCGCGGCCACGTCGCAGACGACCACATCGGCGTCACCGCCCTCCAGCAGTACGCGGACGCGCTCGCAGAGCCCAGAGACGTCGGCTCGAGCGATCGGACCGTCGATGACCAGGACGGTCGTACCCAGCATGGGGGGCCACCGGGCATTCGCTGACGCGGTCGACGACTGCTCGCAGGCGGCCACCAGCGATCTCCTTTCGCGCCCTCGGAGTAAGACCGGTCAGACGGGCGAAACTCATCGCCGTCTCTCCCGGGCCCGCCGACCGCCGTCGGGCGACCGATGAGTTCCGCGGCGCCGCGCGGTCCAACCCTTCCAGCCGGACCGTTCACCGTTCCAGAGGAGAGCAGCATGAGTCATCCGCACGTCGTGACACGCGAGTCGCCCGCGCCGTTGCCGTCCGAGCGCGCGATCGAGACGTCGGGCCTTGTCAAGCTGTTCGGTGAGGTCCGTGCGGTCGACGGCGTGGACCTCGTGGTGCCCGCGGGCGGCGTCTACGGCCTGCTGGGACCCAACGGTGCGGGCAAGACCACGGCGATCCGCGTGCTGGCCACGCTGCTGCGACCCGACGGTGGCACGGCGCGCGTGTTCGGCCACGACGTGGTGACCGAGGCCGACGCCGTGCGCAGCCGCGTGAGCATGACCGGCCAGTTCGCATCGGTCGACGAGGATCTCACAGGCTTCGAGAACCTCCTGCTGCTGTGCCGCCTGTGGGGTTACCGGCGGCCGGACGCCAGGGCCAGGGCGGGCGAGCTGCTCGACGCCTTCGGGCTGGCCGACGCGAGCGATCGGCAGGTCAAGAAGTACTCCGGTGGCATGCGCCGGCGGATCGACATCGCCGCCAGCATCGTCGTCACGCCTGAGCTGATCTTCCTCGACGAGCCCACGACCGGCCTGGATCCGCGCAGCCGCAACTATGT
Source organism: Nitriliruptorales bacterium (assembly GCA_009379795.1). Lineage (GTDB taxonomy): Bacteria > Actinomycetota > Nitriliruptoria > Euzebyales > Egibacteraceae > WHTC01. The sequence goes on from WHTC01000012.1 coordinate 31,173, forward strand.
CTGGGACATCGTCAGGGCGCTGGTCGCCTCCGGCACCACCGTGCTGCTGACGACCCAATACCTGGACGAGGCCGACCAGCTCGCCGACCGCATCGCGGTGATCGACCGCGGCAAGGTCATCGCCGAGGGCACCAGCAGCCAGCTCAAGGCGTCGGTGGGGTCGGGGGTCCTGCACGTGCGGCTGCTGGACCCCGACCAGCGGCCCGACGCCGAGGGGCTGCTGGCACGGATCCTCGAGGTACCGATCCGCCTCGAGTCCGACCCAGCCGCGCTTTCCGCGCGGGTCTCCGACGCTGATCGCGTCGCACACGCGCTGACGGAACTGTCGCGCTCCAGCGTGGTGGTGAGCAACTTCGCGCTCGGGCAGCCCAGCCTCGACGAGGTCTTCCTGGCCCTCACCGGTCACCCCGCCGACCCTCACACCAACGTCAACTCCCAACCCGACAGCGACACCCCCGCCCAGGAGACCCCCGCGTGACCGCCCAGCCCACCACCACGACCGAGTCGACCACCCACCCGCAGCAGGCGGCGGTCAAGGAGGCGGTCCGCACCG
>WHTC01000128.1 GCA_009379795.1 Nitriliruptorales bacterium
CTTCAGGTGATGCCCGCGATATCCGTCTCCCCGTCCGTGGCGATCGACGCCGGCGAGGTGGAACTGTCCTTCGCCCGCAGCGGTGGTCCCGGCGGCCAGCACGTGAACACCAGCTCCACCAAGGTCGAGCTGCGCTTCGACCTGGCTGCATCGGCTTCGCTGTCGGACGAGCAGAAGGCGCGGGTACGCGCCAGGCTCGGGACACGGCTGACCAACGACGGCGCGCTCGTGCTGTCCTCCTCCGAGCACCGGTCCCAGACCCGCAACCGCGAGGCCATCCTGGACCGGTTCGCCGCCCTGCTGCGGGAGGCGCTCGCTCCGCCCCCTCCTCCACGCCGGCGCACCCGCCCCAGCGCGGCCGCCCGCCGCCGCCGTCTCGATACCAAACGCCGCCGCGGCGAACAGAAGAAGCTACGTGGCCGCATCGACCCGGGAAGCGGTTAGAGACCCTTGGGTCTCCAGCGGCGGGTTCGCTTACGCAGGCGCAGCCAGGACTGCTCGGCGTCGGCCCAGGCGTCCAGCGGTTCGACCACCTCGCCCACCGCGTCGAGCAACTCCTCGAGTTCTCGCGTCGTCGTCGCGGTGCGGAGGGCCCTGGGAATGGCCCGCTCCGCCTCGGCGACGGCCTCACGCACGGCCCGCCAGTCCGCCTCGACCTCAGCGACACGCCAGGCCTTCAGCTCCTTGGCTACGGCGTGCAACTCGTCGCGCACGAGGTCCAGGCCGACCGGCACCGGGGCGGGGTCGACCCGCCCGATGGGAAGGCAGCCAAGCAGCGCCCGCCGGGCCGCCTCCACCTTTTGCGCCTGTGCGTGGAAGGCCTCCCACGCGGGCCGCAGCCGGTCGGGCATCCGCTTTCGGAGGATCATGTCGTGCGAAGGGTAGCGGGGGCGCGAGCAGGCACGCCTTGACCGTTTCCCAGCACACCGCAGGGCTTTTGTTCGCCGGGGCAACATGGAGGGCGTGAGCGAGGACGAACTCGCGCCGTCCCAGGGCCTCCGAGCGATGGTCGCCGCCTCCGTGGCGACCACGCTGGTGGCCCTTCCGGTGTTCCTGCTGGGCGGACTCGCTGTGCTGATCCGGGAAGATCTGGGCTTCAGCGAGACCCAGTTGGGCGCCGCCGTAACCGTGTACTTCGCGACGTCCACGCTGTGCTCGGTCCCCGCCGGCCGCAGCGCGGAGCGCTTCGGCTCCTTCCGCTCGACCGCCGCCGGTGTGGCGATGGGCGTGGCCGCCCTGATCGCGACGGCGGTGTTCACTCGGTCCTGGCTGGCGCTGCTCGGCTGGCTGGTCCTGGCCGGAGTGAGCAATGCCTACGCCCAGATGGGCTCCAATCTGTCGCTGGCCCGGCACGTCCCCCTGGGTCGGCAAGGCCTCGCGTACGGAATAAAACAGGCAGCGGTCCCGATCGGGACGCTGTTGGCCGGTGTGTCACTGCCGGTGATCGGGCTCACGGTCGGCTGGCGCTGGGCGTTCGGGCTGAGCGCCCTCCTGGCCGTGCTGTTCGTCCCCACAGCGCCGCGCGACGACTCCCCGGTCGCTCGCCGCGCGCCAGGGAACCGGCTCCGGCACGGTGACGCCGCCACCCTGCCTCTGGTGGTGGTGGGGCTGGGATCCGGGCTGGCGGCGGCGTCGGCGAACTCCTTCGGCGCCTTCCTGGTCGAATCCGCGGTCTCCTCCGGCGTGGAGCCGGCCAGGGCGGGCGTGCTGTACGCGACCGGCAGCGCCCTGGGCATCGCCATGCGCATCGGCAGCGGCTGGGCTGCGGATCGCCGCACCGGCGGCTATCTGCCGATCGTGGCGGCGATGCTCGCGCTCGGCGCGGGCGGGATGGCGCTGCTGGCGCTGGGAGCCGGAGCGCCGCTTGTGCTGGGGACCTTCCTCGGGTTCGGTGCCGCCTGGAGTTGGCCCGGCCTGCTCAACTTCGCGATCGTCCGGCTGAACCCGCACGCGCCGGCCGCCGCGACCGGCATTACACAGACGGGGGTGTTCGCGGGGGGCGCGGCCGGGCCGCTGATCTTCGGAGTGACCGTGGAGCGCCTGGGCTACCCCACCGCATGGACCACGACCGCGATGGCGCTGCTGGTAGCCTGCCTGCTGCTGCTCACGGCCCGGCGACTGCTGCTCGCCGACCTCAACGACCGCCGCGAACGGGGCGAGATCCACCTTCCTGGCCCTGTTCGCCAGCCGCAGCACCCCTCCGTGGGTTCTCGCTGACCCTTGCGACGCTTCCAGGCGTAGCCTGGTGGGGATGCCGGCACGGCCCGCCACCAGATGTGGAAGGGCTGCCCAGGCCCGACTGTCTCGAACAGGAATCCGTGTATGCGCCTGGCCCCCCTTGACGTGTATGCGTCCGACGCACGGGTGAACGATGACTGCACCATCCACATCCGTCCCATCCGGGCCGATGACCTCGACAGGATGCTGGACATGTGGTCGCGGCTGTCGCCCGAGGCGATCCGCCTGCGGTTCTTCAGCCCGCGGTCGATGGATGAGCGGGAGATGCGCTACTTCACCGAGGTGGACTACGAGCGCCGGTTCGCGCTGGTCGCCGAGACGGCCGGGCGCATCGTCGGCGTCAGCCACTTCGACGTCTACGACGAGGATCCGACGGTGGCGGAATTCGCTGTCCTGGTCGAGGACGCCGAGCAGGGTCGCGGATTCCGGCGGCACTGCTGTTCCACATGTCGGCGATGGTCGATGAGGTGCCCGAGATCGACGACATCGACCTCAACCCGGGTATTCGTCCGGCGCCTGGGTGTCGCGGCCGCCGACGCACGGATCAGACTGTCGCGCCCTCAACTGGCAGACTTGTCGAGATGACTGATTTCCTACGCGAACTGTCCCGCCGGATCCTGGTGTTCGACGGCGCCATGGGCACCTCCATCCAGATGTACGACCTCACGCCCGCCGACTTCGACGGGCTCGACGGCTGTAACGAGGTGCTCGTCCGGACCCGGCCTGATGTGGTCCGGGAGGTTCACGAGTCGTTCCTCGCCGTCGGCTGTGACGCGGTCGAGACCGACACCTTCGGAGGCGCGCCCTGGGTGCTCGACGAGTACGGGCTGGGGGCCGAGACCGAAACGCTGAATGAGGTGGCCGCGCGCATCGCCCACGATGCCTGCGAGGGCGCGGGCGGCGGGCGCTTCGTGATCGGCTCGATCGGTCCCGGCACGCGCAGCCCCACCCTTTCCCTGGGGAAGAATCCGGCCACCGCCAAGGACTTCATCGATTACGACACGATGGTGGCTGGCTACACGCGCCAGGCGCGAGGGTTGCTGGCGGGCGGCAGTGATGTCCTGCTGGTCGAGACCGTGTTCGACCTGCTGCAGGCCAAGGCGACCCTGTGGGGCTGCCATGAGGCGATGCGGCTGGAGGGCCGGACGGTCCCGCTGATGGTCTCGGTGACTATCGAAAAGGACATCAACACCATGCTGCTCGGCAGCGAGATCGGTGCGGCGCTCGTGGCGCTCGACCCGCTGGGGGTGGACGTCATCGGGCTGAACTGCGCCACGGGGCCCGAGGACATGCGCGAGCAGGTCCGCTACCTGTCCCAGCATTCGCGCAAGCCGATCTCGGTGATCCCCAATGCCGGCATTCCGTCAATGGTCGACGGGCGGGCCGCCTACCCCCTCACCGAGGAACAACTCGCCAGGGCGCAGCGCGAGTTCATCTCGGAGTTCGGCGTTGGCATCGTCGGCGGCTGCTGCGGCTCGACGCCCGCGCACCTGGCCGCCGTCGTCGAGCGGTGCAGGGACCTGACCCCCGCCGAGCGGAGCGCGGATTGGCAGCCCAGCGTGGCCTCGCTGTACGCCCCGGTCACGCTGCACCAGGACAACTCGTTCCTGGTCGTCGGCGAGAGGCTCAACGCCAACGGCTCGCGCAAGGTGCGTGACCTGCTGCTTGCCGAGGACTGGGACGCGCTGACCCAGATCGCCCGCACCCAGGTGCGCGAGGGCGCGCACACGCTCGATCTCTGCGTGGACTATGTCGGCCGCCCGGGGGCAAAGGACATGGTGCAGGTCGTCGACCGTCTGGCGACGCAGTCGACGCTGCCGCTGGTGATCGACTCGACCGAGGTCGACGTGGTGACGACGGCGCTGCGGCGGATCGGCGGCCGGGCGGTCATCAACTCGGTGAACCTCGAGGACGGGCGCCGCAAGGCTGACGTGCTGTTCCCTCTGGCCCGCCAGTTCGGCGCCGCCCTCGTGGCGCTGGCCATCGACGAGCAGGGCCAGGCGCGCACCGCCGACTGGAAGGTCGACGTCTGCAAGCGCATCGCGGCCATCGCCATCGACGACTACGGCATGGAGCCGTCCGACCTGATCTTCGACACGCTGACTTTCCCGCTGGGCTCGGGGCAGGAGGATCTGCGCGGCGATGCCAAGGCGACGCTGGAGGCGATCGAGCGGATCAAGGCCGAGATCCCCGGCTGCTTCACGATCCTGGGCGTGTCCAACATCTCCTTCGGGCTGTCCCCGGCCGCCCGGCAGGTGCTGAACTCGGTGTTCCTGGCCATGGCCCAAGAGCGGGGACTGGACGCCGCGATCGTCAACCCCGCAAAAATCCTGCCGCTGCACCGCATCGACGAGGAGGCCCGGCAGGTCTGCACCGACCTGATCCTGGACCGGCGCAGCGAGGACTACGACCCGCTGGCCGAGTTGATGCGCCTGTTCGAGGGCGCCAGCGAATCCAGGGCATCCAAGGAGCAACTCGCGGCATTGCCGCTCCCCGAGCGGCTGGAGCGGCGCATCATCGACGGCGACCGCGACGGGCTGCCCGATGATCTCGATGCGGCGCTGGACGACGGCCTGGAGCCGTTGCAGATCATCAACCAGCACCTGCTGGCCGGGATGAAGGTGGTCGGTGACCTGTTCGGCTCCGGCCAGATGCAGTTGCCGTTCGTGCTGCAGTCGGCGGAGTGCATGAAGGCCGCCGTCGCCCATCTCGAGCCGCACATGGAACGGCTCGAGGATCAGGGCGGCAAGGCACGAATCGTCCTGGCCACGGTGAAGGGCGATGTCCACGACATCGGCAAGAATCTGGTGGACATCATCCTGACCAACAACGGCTACGAAGTGCGCAACATCGGCATCAAGCAGCCGATCGACGCGATCGTCGCCGCCGCCGAGGACTTCGGCGCCGACGCGATCGGGCTGTCAGGTCTGCTGGTCAAGTCGACGGTGGTAATGCGCGACGACCTGGACGAACTCGAACGCAGGAAGCTGTCGCACTATCCGGTGCTGCTCGGCGGCGCCGCGCTCACCCGCGCCTACGTCGAGGTGGATCTGCGCGAGCGCTACCCCGGACCGCTGTTCTACTGCCGCGACGCCTTCGCCGGTCTGCGCACCATGGACGACGTGGCCACGGTCAAGGCCGCGGGCGGCGCCGAGGCCGCCGGCCTGGGCGCCGGCTGGGGCCGTGAGGTGGGTAAACGGCGGGTCAAGGCCACCGGAGGGAAGGACGCCGGCAGCCAGGCGGCGGCCGTCGCCGCCGCCGAACGTGTGCGCTCCGATGTGGCCACCGACGGGAAGGTGCCGGTCCCGCCGTTCTGGGGCACCAGAGTGGTTCGCGGGGTACCGCTGGCCGACGTCGCGGCGATGCTCAACCACACGGCGCTGTTTCGCAACCAATGGGGCTTTGGCCGCGACTCCATCGCCGAGGCGGAGGCCGCACTGCGCGCGACCATGGAGCTGGCGCGCGCGGAATCGCTGTTGACGCCCGAGGCGGTCTACGGCTACTTCGCCTGCAACAGCGAGGGCAACGACCTACTGGTCTACGAGTCACCGGATTCGGACGCGGTGGCGGCTCGCTTCAGCTTCCCCCGCCAGACGCGCGGGCGCCTGCTGTGCATCGCCGACTTCTTCCGGCCGACCAGGGCGTCTGATGCCCGCCTCAACCCCGCCGGCGAGCGCGACGTGGTCGCCTTCCATTGCGTCACGATGGGCCCTCGGGTGACCGCGCGCGCCGCGGAGTTGTTCGCCGCCAACCGCTACACCGACTACCTCTACCTGCACGGGCTGGGGGTCGAGATGGCCGAGGCGATGGCCGAGTACTGGCACCGGCGCATCCGCCAGGAGCTGGGGATCGCCGGCGACGACGCGGAGACCATAGACGGGTTGTTCAAGCAGGGCTACCAGGGGTCGCGCTACTCGTTCGGCTACGCCGCCTGCCCGGATCTGGAGGCGCAGAAGCCGCTGGCGGACCTGCTCGACATCAGCCGTATCGGCGTGGAACTCAGCGAGGAGTTCCAACTCCACCCCGAGCAGTCCACCTCAGCCCTGATCGTCCACCACCCCGAAGCCAAATATTTCAACGCCCGGTAGGGCGTTCCGACCAGGCGTGCGCGGTGAGCCGCCGAAGGCGGCGAGCGAGCCGTACCTCAACGCCCGCTGAAGGGCGGGCGTTGACGGCTCGCCGGGAGATGGCTCCCGCAGTCGCGCTCAAGAGCCGGCGTTGGAAGTCTCGGGCCGCAGGTTGTGCGACGACGTGGGTCGCGGTGTGGCCGACTCTCGGGGGCTGGGCGATGGCGAGGCGGAACGCGCCGTCGAGGTCTCAGGTGGCGCCGTCGGCGATGATGACGCGGACGGCCGTCGCTTCGGCTCGTCCGTCCTCTTCGGCGAGCCTGACGAGGTCCCCGATGGGGACGCGGAAGGCGATTCGGCGACACCCGGCCCCCGTGACCCCGGAGTGGTCCGCGGCGACGGGGTCTGCAGCGCATCGTCCGCCTGGACCGGGTCCAGGTCGTCGGTCTGCGCGACGGTCCGGGACGCCTGATCCTTCAAGTCGGAAGCGGTGCGCCGCAGTGCCGGATCGCGCTCAGTGTTCGCCGCGTCCAACGCGACCATCGCCTTCTGCACCAACCCGTTGACAGACTCGGGACGTTGGTTCACCGCCTGCTGCGCCTCGGTGATGCGGCGCCGGGCGATATCCAGCCGGACCGCCGAATCGGCCTCGGGTGAGCGCGCGATCAGCAGGCGGACCTGCTCGGTCCCCAGCTTCACCGGGTAGAGCAGGTCACCGGGAAGCGCTGCGCCGCTGGCGGCCACCGCCCCGCCCGACATCGACATCAGCAGCAGGCCGATCAGCGCGGCGATCAGCAGGTGCCGGCGTACTCGTATACGCCGAGCACCGCGCTCAGCCTGCAACCTGGCGGCCTCGCTCTTGATGATCGCCATATGCCGGGCGCTGGTCTCCGGATCCACACGCTGGCGCAGGGCGCGCCGGAGCATGGCACCCAGTGCGGGATCGAGATCGTCGTCTGGGTCAGTCATACCAAGAACCGAAAGAGGAGCGACGGAGAGGACACCTGGTCACCCTCCCAAGTGCTGCGGTCGCAACGACGGCGCGACCCTCGGCCGTGGAACCGCCATCGAGCCGTTCCCGCCCTGGGTTGAGCCTACAAGATCGGCGGCCCGCTGATCCTCGCTCATGAGGCGAGCCAGCGAACGCTCACCGCGGTGCTGCAGGCTCCGGATGGCACCGTCGTTCTTCCCGAGGGCGCGAGCGATCTCGGGAGCCGTCAGTCCACCGCCGTAGCGCATCTCGATGACCTGCCGCTGCTCGCTGGAAAGCTGCTGCAGCGCCTGGCGCACACGCTCACTCTCATCCCAGGCCACCGCCAGATCCTCGGGACCCCGGGAGCTGTCAACAGCCTCGAGGCGCTGGGGATCGTCACACAGTTCTTCGGGCCGCCGGGAGACACGCCGGAGGTGATCAAGCGCGTTGTAGTGCGCGGCCCGGAACAGCCAGACCTTGATGGCTGCCGCGCCGCCCCGGATGGTGCTGCCCTTCTGAAGCAGTTCCAGGAAGGTGGACAGCATGACGTCTTCGGCCATGGCCCGGTCCCGGACCCGCGCAGTGAGATAGCTCAGCAACCGGTCCGCCAGCGCGTGGAAGACGACCTCAAAGGCCTCGGGATCGCCTGTCTTGACGCCCTCAGCCACATCCTCGGAGAACAGCGACACGCGCCTCCCCATCCGTCTTCGCCTCTGCCAAGCGGCGGTCCGCCCCTGCCCCTGATCAGCGATGGTGGCGAAGCCTGCCGGATGGGGACGATCGTACCGAGTGGTCCATCGGTCATGCTGCGAACACGCAGTATGACAAGATCGGGCCAAATGTTCGAGCCCTGGAACGCCCGGCAACGGGACGGCCGGCCAAGGGGGGCGCAGCCTCGCTGCCGCACCACCCGGCCCGAAATCCTCCCCGCCTCGCCCGAACAACGAATTACGTCCGGATTTGTTGGTCGACCAAGAATACTCCCCACATTCCCGAAGCCTGCGCGCAGGCTCGTGACCCATTATTATTCTTTCAAAGCGACGCTCGCCGGGAGCGTCCCTGAGGACAACGAGACTTCAATGCCACCTGCTGCCGCTGAGACTGCTGTGCGCGACTATCTGCGCGCGCTGAAGGATCCCTTGTCGCTGCGCGACGACGCCAAGATCGACGAACTGCGCAAGCAACTTGATAGTTCTGAGGATGCCCTGGAGCGCCTGCGTATCCGCCAGCAGCTATTCGACCTGGAGGACCCTTCCACCGACCGCTACGAGGAAGGGTTTCTGACGCACGCCAAGGCGTGGGCCGACGACCACGAGATCTCCGTCAAAGCGTTCGTCGATGAAGGCGTCGCCGCCGATGTGCTGCGGAAGGCCGGCTTCCAGGTTGGCGGTCGCAGGGGCCGCGGACCACGCGGCGCGGTGACACGCGCAAAGCGTTCGCGGGTCACGACGGAGGAGGTTCGCGCCGCGCTCCCCAAGGGCTCATTCACCATCAAGATGCTGCAGGACGCTTCCGGGGCGTCGCCCGCCGTGGTCCGCAAGGTCGTCGCCGAGGAGGAGGCTGCCGGCAGGCTCCTCAGCGAAGGAACCGACCCCGACCACCGAGGTCCCGGCCGCGCACCGACCCTGTACCGGCGCGCCTGACGCTGCGCACGGGCGCTCAACCGCGAGGTGAGATCCGGGCCCCGCGAGGGAACCGGGACGAAGGACCCTGATAAGGCCGCAGGCTCAGGCGGAGGCGCCGCGGGTCCGGGCGACGGACTCGGCAAGCGGGTCGGCGAGGGTGCGCAGTTCGCGGGCGCCTTCCAGCAGGGCCGGGGCGACGTGCGCACCGGAGGATGCCTCGCCATCCGCCTCACCCGCCCCGGCCTCCTGCCCTTCCGCAAGGGCCCCCGCCATGCGCGCGTCGAGGATCTCGCTGACCGTGGTCAGGTAGTCGGCGAGCGCTGCGGCGGAGGTCTGCGCCGGCAGGTTGGTGATCTCCTCGAGCGCGGAGGCAACGGCCACGAGCGAGTCGGTCAGCGCGTCCAGGGCGTCGAGCGTCGCCTGCCCGTCACCGATCGCCGTCGCCTCGGTGTAGTCGACCACCCGGCGGATGTGCTCGTTCCAGTCCGCAAGGAACTCCTGCCCCGCCTCGACGTCGGCAGCCGATCCCACCACGTTGGCCAGGCCGACCGCGGTGCCCTCGACCAATGCGGTGGCGATCGCGTTGAACTGGTCCGTCTCACCCTTCAGCGCGGCGGAGGTCGCCAACCCAAGCAGGTGCACGTGCTCCTGCAGGAGCA
>WHTC01000059.1 GCA_009379795.1 Nitriliruptorales bacterium
CCGACCCTCCAACCCTGTGCGAATCCCTTCTGACACCCCCGGAGGTGAAACCCGTGGAACCCCTACCGGCAAGTCATATCAGCCCAGGGCCTGGTCGAGGTCGGCGAGCAGGTCGGCCGGGTCCTCGATCCCGACTGACAGGCGGATGAGGTCGCCGGGAACCTCCAGCAGGGACCCGGCCACCGACTGGTGGGTCATGCGGCCGGGGTGCTCGACCAGGGACTCCACGCCGCCGAGTGACTCTGCCAGCGTGAACACCTGGAAACGGGCGCACGCCTTGAGCGCGGCCTGCTCGTCACCGAGCCGAAAGGAGACCATGCCGCCGAAGTCACGCATCTGCCCGGCGGCCACCTCGTGGCCGGGGTGGGTCGCCAGGCCCGGGTACAGGACCTCGACCACGGCGGGGTGGGCGACCAACCGACCCGCCACCACGCGGGCGTTCTCGCAGTGCACGCGCATCCGCGCCGCCAGCGTCTTCAGGCCCCGGAGCACCAGGAACGTGTCCCACGGCCCGGGCACTCCGCCGATGGCGTTCTGCAGGAAGCCGAGACGTTCCGCCAGCGCGCCGTCGCTGGTGACCAGCGCGCCACCCACCACGTCGCTGTGCCCGCCGAGGTACTTCGTGGTCGAGTGCACCACCACGTCCGCGCCGAGCGACAGGGGTTGTTGCAGGTAAGGGCTGGCGAAGGTGTTGTCGACGGTCACCATCGCGCCGCGCTTGTGCGCGACGTCGCTCAGCGCGGCGATGTCGAAGATCGACATCAGCGGGTTGGTGGGCGTCTCGATCCATACCATGCGCGTCGTGGCACGCCAGGCGGCCGCGACGGCATCGAGGTCGCTGAGGTCCACCGGGTCGAAGGCCAGGCCCCAGGGCTCGTGGACCCGCTTGAACTGCCGGTAGGTGCCGCCGTAGACGTCGTTGGCGAGGAGCACGTGGTCGCCGGGAGCCAGCGTGCGCAGCAGGGTGTCGCCGGCGGCAAGCCCGGAGGCGAAGGCGAAGCCGTGCGTGCCGCCTTCCAATGCGGCGATCGCTGCCTCAAGCGCGTCGCGGGTGGGGTTGCCGCCGCGGGCGTAGTCCCAGCCGGCGTGCACCCCGACTTCGCGCTGGGCGAATGTGGAGGTCTGATACACGGGCACGATGACCGCACCGGTGCCCGGGTCGGGCTCCTGGCCGGCGTGGATGGCGCGAGTGGCGAAGCCGGCGGCCGCCCAGCGGCGGTGATCGGGGGGTGGCATCAGCGCGGTCTCCGGTTGAGGAAGTCCAGCACGTCCGCCCGCGTCAGCACTCCGGCGGGGCGGGGCCCATCACACACCAGGACGGCGGGAACGTTGCCGCCGAGCGCGCTCATCACTTGCTCCACGGTGTCCCGCGCGTCCGCGGCCGGCAGTGGCTCGTCCATCACGTCGCGCACGGTGAGGTCGAGCGTTGCGGCATCACGGTAGACCCGCTCCAGCAGGCTGCGCTCGCGGATGCTGCCCAGCACGTCATCCTGCGCGTCGAGCGTCTCGCGCTTGACGACCGGCATCTGGCTCACACCGAACTCCTGCAGCGTGCGGATCGCCTCGTGCACCGACTCGTCGGGGTGGACGTGGACGATCGCCGGCAGTTTTCCGACCTTGACCGCCAGCACGTCCCGCAGGCGGGCGGCCGTGCCGGTGCGATCCAGGAACCCGTTGGCCACCATCCAGTCGTCGTTGTAGATCTTCGACAGGTAGTTGCGCCCCGTGTCCGGCAGGAGGACCACGATCACTGCCTCGGGCGGGTACTCGGCGGCGACCTCCAGCGCCGCCCAGGCCGCGAGCCCGCACGACCCTCCGAGGAGGAGGCCCTCCTCCCGCGCCAGTCGCCGGGTGGTGCGGAACGAGTCACCGTCGCCGACCCGCACGTAGCGGTCGACGACGGCAGGGTCGAAGGTGCCGGGAATGAAGTCCTCCCCCACACCCTCGACCAGGTACGGGCGGACCTCGTCGCCCGAGAACAGGGATCCCTCCGGATCGGCTCCGACCACCGCCACGTCCGGGTTGCGTTCCTTGAGGAACCGCCCGGCGCCGCTGATCGTGCCGCCCGTGCCGACCCCGGCGACGAACACGTCGATCCGGCCGTCGGTCTGCTCCCAGATCTCCGGGCCGGTGGAGGCGTAATGCGCCTGCGGATTGGCCGGATTCTGGTACTGGTTCGGCTGGAAGGCGCCGGGGATCTCGGCGGTAAGCCGGTCGGCGGTGCGGTAGTAGCTGCGGGGGTCGTCGGGATCCACCGCCGTCGGGCAGACCACGACCCGGGCGCCGTAGGCGCGCAGCAGGTCGATCTTCTCGCGGCTCATCTTGTCCGGCATCACGAACACGCAGCGGTAGCCGCGCTGGGCCGCGACGATCGCCAGGCCCGCGCCGGTGTTGCCGCTGGTCGGCTCGACGATCGTGCCGCCGGGGCGCAGGTGGCCGTCGCGTTCGGCCGCGGTGACCATCGCCAGGGCGATGCGGTCCTTGACGCTGCCGCCCGGGTTCAGGTACTCGACCTTGCCGAGCAGGGTCGGCGGCACTCCCGCGCTGAAGCGTTGCAGTCGCACGAGCGGTGTGCGGCCGACGTGCTCGGCGAGCGAGTCGAGGATCTGCACGGGGTGCGTCTCCCTCCGCGGCGGGTGCGCCCACGGATGTCAAGTGAGCGCCGAGGCCGTCAGCCCACGAGACGGGCCGTGAGCCTGGCGGTCACGGGTGCGACGTCGGCCTCGGTGCGGGGGCTCGGGGTGAGGACAGGGTAGCCCACCATCGGCGACCCCTCCCGCACGACCACGACGCGATCCGCCAGGCGGGCCGCGAGCACGGGGTCGTCGACCGCGACCACGGTCGTCAACCCCAGGCACCCCAGGCCGGCCAGATCGGCGACGGCGAGGGCTCTGGCGGCAGGGTCGAGGCCGGCGAACGGCTCGGTTACGGCCAGCGAGCGGGTGCCGTCACGGACCGCCGCCTGTGCCCGGATGCGCAGGGCGCCGGCAGCGGCGGCCGCCGCGCCGTCCAGGGCCGTACAGCGCGGCAGGACCGCCAGCAGTCGCTCCAGCAACCGCAGCGTGCCGCTGCCCACGAGCGCCAGCGTCTCGCCTTCGAGTACGGCGAGATCCGGCAGGCGGGCGGCGTAGGCGGGCGGATGAGCGCTGGACCAGGTACGCAGCAGCAACTCGTCAGGGGTGAGGCCGATCCGTGTCACCGCCGGGACGCTACGCACCGTGCGCGCTGCGGGCAACCACCCAACAGGGCAATGCGTGCTCGCGCTCCTGCGAATGGACCCAGGTCAGCCGGCGGCGACGTCGGCGAACTTCCGCCGGCCGCTGGAGCGGAACGACACCGTCCCGTCGATCAGCGCGAACAGCGTGTCGTCGCCACCCCGGCCGACATTGTTGCCCGGGTGAATGCGCGTGCCGCGCTGGCGCACGATGATGCTGCCGGCGGTCACGACCTGGCCGCCGTGGCGCTTGACCCCGAGCATCTTCGGGTTGGAATCGCGGCCGTTGTTCGACGAGCCGCCGCCCTTCTTGTGGGCCATGACTGCCTCCTACGCGTTGATCTCGTCGACATGGATCCGCGTGAGCGGCTGCCGGTGGCCGCTCTTGCGCCGGTATCCGGTCTTGTTCTTGTACTTGAAGACGGTGATCTTGGGGCCCTTGAAGTCATCGACGACCGAGGCGGTCACACTGGCGGACGCCAGGGCATCGCGCGCGACGGTCACCGCCCCGTCGTCGCCGACCAGCATGACCGGCCGCAGCGACACCTTCCCGTCCTCGCCGGGGGTGAGTCGTTCGACGTCGAGAGTGTCCCCGACCGCGACCCGGTACTGCTTGCCGCCGGTGGCGACCACGGCATACATGATCATGACTCCTGTGAAAGCAGACAGCTTCGAGAGCTGGAATGGTCCGAAGGCGCGCGAGGACAAGGCCCGCAGCGACGCTTGGCGCCCACTGTAGGGTCGGCGCTCATGCAGTGTCAACGTTCTTCGGCCGGCCGCATCCGGCTGACCGACCAGGCGCTGGTGGCCGTGACGCTGGCGCGCGCCGGCGCTGAGGCGTCCGGACACCCGCCCACCGTCGTCGATCTCCTGCTGGGTCTGACCGAGGAACCGGACGGGGTGGTGGGGCGCCTGCTCCGCGAGCAGCAGCGCGGGTTGCTGGAACTGCGGTCCCGACCGCGCTCCCCGCGCACGGCCCCGCTGGACGTGACGGTGCGCTGGGCGGTGCCCGAGGCCGCGCCACGCGCGGTGGGGACCGGCGACCTGCTGGCGGCGGCGCTGGAGGTCGGCGGCGCGGAGTTGGCCGACGCGCTGGAGGCGGCCGGCGTCCACCTGGGCGCTGACCCCGTGGCACGGCCACCGCGCGGCGAGTCGCCAGCCGGCTGCCCGGGCCTCTGGGACAACCCGCTGAGCGTGGCGAACGAGACCGTCGGGCTGCGCCCCCCGACCGACCCGGACCCTGCGCTGTCGGTGGAGGCCGCGCTGGCGGTGGCGCGGACCAGGGCGCTGGCCGGTGGCGCCGTCGACCTGCTGCTGACGGTGGCCGACGGCTCCCAGCGCGACGCCCGCGCCACTGCCCTGCCCGACCCGCGCACCCTGGCGCGGGCGGTCCAGCGTCTCGACGCTCGCGGCGCACCGTCGTCGGGGTCCTGGGACCTCGGCCTGGACGCGGTGCTGCAGGCCGCCAGACTCTGGCGCGGCGGCGAACCTGTCGACACCACCGACCTCGTCCGCTCCGCGCTCACCAACGGCGGTGCCGGCCCTCCAGCGATCCTCGCCGAGAGCCCGCATCCGCCCTGACGGCGGACGAGGGCTCAGCCGAGCATGGACTCCACGATCTGGGCGCCGCGGCCCTCGCAGCAGTCGCAGTTGGTGGTGAAGGACTCGTTGAGCCCCTGGCTGACGTTCTTGCGGGTCATCTGGACAAGTCCGAGCTTGGAGATCTCCATGACGCGTGATTTGGTCCTGTCCCGGGCCAGTTCTCGCTTGAAGCGCTTGAGCACCTCGTCCCGATTAGCCGGTATCAGCATGTCGACGAAGTCGATGACGATGATCCCGCCCATGTCGCGCAGGCGGAGCTGCCGTGCGATCTCCTCGGCCGCCTCCAGATTGTTGCGAAGTACGGTCTCCTCAAGGTTCGTTCTCCCGACGAACTTGCCGGTGTTGACGTCGATGACCCACATCGCTTCGGTCTTTTCGACGATGAGATAGCCGCCCGACTGCAGCCAGACCTTCTTCTCGAGTGCCCTGCGGATCTGGTTGGTGACCTCGTACCCGTCGAACAGCGCGTCATCGCCGGAGTGCACGGACACGTGGTCGACCAGTTCGGGGCTGACGTCGCGCAGGTAGGCGCGGATCTGCTCGGCCAATACCTGGTCGTCCACGACGAGATCGGAGTAGTCGGTGCCGAAGATGTCGCGGATGACCCGGATCACCAGGTCGGGTTCCTCGTACACCGGCTCCAGTGGCTGGGCGGTCTCGGCCTTGGCCTGCACCTGCTCCCAGATACGCACAAGCCGGACGACGTCGTCTTCAAGCTGCTCGCGCGTGGCGCCCTCGGCGGCGGTTCGCACGATCAGGCCATAGGCCTCCGGCTTGATGCTCTTGAGGATCTTGCGCAGCCGTTCGCGTTCCTCGTCGGGGAGCTTGCGGGAGATGCCGAGCATCCCGTCGCCGGGCGCCAGCACGCAGTAACGGCCGGCGATCGACAGCTGCTGGGTCAGCCGCGCACCCTTGGTTCCCATCGGGTCCTTTGTGACCTGCACCAACACCGACTGGCCGGGCTTGAGCGTCTGCTCGATCCGGGGCAGTTCACCATCGAGGTCAACCTCGTCGTAGTTGACCTCGCCGGCGTAGAGCACCCCGTTGCGGCCCTTGCCGATGTCGACGAACGCAGCCTCCATACCGGGCAGCACGTTCTGGATACGGCCCAGGTAGATGTTGCCGACGTAGGAGATGTCCTCGCGGCGGGTGACGTAGTGCTCGACGAGGTTGCGCTCCTCCATCACCACAATCTGGGTGCGCTGCTGCCCGACGGTCACAAGCATGCGCTTGGGCGGACTATCGGCGATGGCGCGGCGGGTCTCCTCGCTGACCGCTCCCAGCGGGCGCCGCGCTCCCCTGGCGCTGCCCAGCCCGGACCGGCCGCGGTCGGAGCGGGCGCCGGAACGGCCGCGACCGCGACTCCGGGCGCTCAGCCGGGTGGGGGCGTTCGCGGCCTCCTGCGTGGCCGCGGCCGGGGTCGCGTCGGATGGCGCCGCCTCCTCATCGCCGCCACCGGCCCGCTCGCCCTGGGCGGCGTTGCCACGGCCACGGCCGCGCCGGCCGCGACCCCGGCCGCCACGCCGGCGGCGGCGCGAGGAGCCACGCTCGCGAGTGGCAACGCCCACGTCGGAGCGCTCGGCGTCGCCTGCCTCCTCCTCGGACGACTCGCTGGCCTCGCCGCCCGGGTCGGCGGCGGCAGTCGTGGTCGCCTCGCGGCTGCGCTCCGCTTCGTCCTGTTCGGTGCGGCGACGGCGACGGCGACGCACCACGGCGCCAGAGGCCGACGCGGATCCCGGCTCCGCCTCGACCTCAACCTCTGGCTCGTCCGCGTCGCCTGCGGTGTCCGCAGTCACCTTGCGCCTGACCTTCGCTCCCTCCGCCGGCGTGGTGCGGGAACGGCCGTCGCTCACCCGCACTCGGGTCCGGCGGCGCTGCTCAGGAGTCTCGTCCTGCTCGTCTTCGGCGCCGGCGTCCTTGGCGCCGCCTGCCCGTTGGTCGATACCGTTGCCGGTCCCCTCAGGCCCGCTGCCATCCTGCGCTGCGCTGTTCTGGGGTGCGGTCGTGGTCGCGCTCGAGCGCTCCGATGCCCGCCCACCCTCGGCCGCCCGACCCCGCCCGCGCGTACGGGTACGGATCGCCCGGGGGGTTGAGCCGGGCTGGGTCGGGCCTTGTGGTGTGTCGACGTTGTCGCGGGAGCGCCGATCGTGGTCGTCTGTGCCCATGGTCAATGGTCCTTCGTCTTGAGGCCGAGACGGCCTCCAGCAAGCGCGTCGAGCGTCTGCCCCGCGCGTTGAGGAGGCGGCCATCGGCGGGTGCGTCCTGCACGGCATCAGTGACCGGCGCGAGCCGCAGTGAATCGGGATGGAAAACGTGGAGGCCGTCGACCGGCGGAGAGGCGGCGGCCCAGTGCTGCGCTGCGCCCATCAGGCCGCGCGCAAGCGCCAGCAGCGAACTGCTGGTGCGCGCCGACACCCACCCGAGCGAGAGCATCCGCGGGCCGGTCACCACGCTGCGTGGACGGCCGGGTCAGCGGTGGCGCGAAGCCCGGCGCCGTTGCCCGCTGAACATGCTGCTCGACCACGGCTCCAGCGCGTGACTCCCCTGGCCATGCACGCCGCCGGTGGAGACGGCGGTCTGGTGGCGGCGGGGCTGGGGTGCGCGGGCATAGTGGGCGAGTGGCTTCCTATGAGAAACGGGCCGTCGAGCGAACTGACTCGATCGGCATTGGCAGTGTAGCGCCTGTCCCTGACCGTCCGGCCGAGCTCCGCCGGCCACGGACCCAGCCGCAGCAGCGGGATCAGCCTTGGGAATTGGAGATCAGCACCTGCTTAAGCGCCTCGAATTCCTCCAGGCAGCGGCCCGAGCCGACCGCCACGGAATCCAGCGGATCGCTGGCCACGTGGATCTGCATCTGCGTCTCCCGCTGCAGGCGCTGGTCAATGCCCTGCAGCAACGCGCCGCCTCCGGTGACCGTGATCCCCTTGTCCACGATGTCGGCGGCCAGCTCCGGCGGTGTCTGATCCAGCGTGTTCTTAACCGCGTCGATGATCGAGGTGACCGGCTCCTCGATGGCCTCCCGGATCTCCGCGGCGCTGAGCACGACGGTCTTGGGCAGCCCCGTCACCAGATCCCGGCCGCGAACCTCGGCGTGAGCCTCCTCGGATGACGGGAAGACGTTGCCGACCGCCATCTTGATCTCCTCGGCCGTGCGGTCCCCCAGCAGCAGGGAGTGCTCCTTCTTGGCGTAGGCCACAATGGCGTCATCGAGTTCGTCGCCGCCCACGCGCACCGATTGAGAGACCACGATGCCGCCCAGGGAGATCACGGCGACCTCGGTGGTACCGCCGCCGATGTCCACGACCATGTTCCCCGACGCTTCGTGCACCGGCAGGCCCACGCCGATTGCCGCCGCCATCGGCTCCTCGATGATCCAGGCCGCCCGCGCGCCTGCCTGCAACGCGGCCTCCTCGACCGCGCGCTGCTCCACCCCGGTGATCCCGGATGGCACGCACACGACGACGCGCGGCCGGTTCAAGAAGCTGAAGTGACGGCGGCGCTGCACTTGGTGCAGGAAGTAGCGCAGCATACGCTCGGTGACGTCGAAGTCGGCGATCACGCCGTCCTTGAGCGGCCGGATTGCGATGATGTGGTTGGGCGTACGGCCGAGCATGCGCTTGGCCTGGGTGCCGACGGCGAGGATCGCGCCGTTCTTGGTATTGATCGCCACGACCGAGGGCTCACTCAGCACGATGCCCCGGCCGCGCACGTAGATCAGCGTGTTCGCCGTCCCGAGATCCACCGCAATATCGCGGCCGAAGGGCTGGAAGGCAGGTCCATGCGGCACGAGAGGGCGGCTCCCCGAGAGTCGGCGGCGAGCGCAGTCTAGCGACGGTCTCCCGCGGCACCGCATAAGCGGCACCGGCCAGTCGGCTCCTACAGCACACCCAGGCGCGCCAGGCTCACCCAGTCCGGGTCGCCGACTACCAAGTGGTCGAGCAGGTCGACACCCAGCGTCACCCCTGCCTGGGCCAGTCGGCGTGTCACCTGCCGATCGTCAAGCGACGGCGCGGGGTCGCCGCTGGGATGGTTGTGGGCCAGGAACAGCGCCGACGCTCCGGCGGCGAGGGCGTCCCGGAAAATCTCACGTGGCGCCATGAACGTATGATCCACCGAGCCGACCGACACGGTGTCCACACCGAGCAGCCGATGCTTGGCGTCAAGGGTGACCAGCAGGCAGTGCTCCCGATCCCTTCCTTCCAGCAGCGGGACGACCAGCGCGGCGGCGTCCTCGGGGCTGTTGACCTGCGGACGGGCGGCAGGTGGCCCGGGACGGAACAGCCGTTGGGGGTCGGTCGTGCAGGTCGGGCAGGCAGGGGACGCGGTCACTGCAGAGCTCCTCCTCGTCAATGACCCCGAGGATGGCGCATCGCAGCGGGCGGCCGCGGGTCTGTGGACAGCGCCGCGAACTCCCGGAGGTGGGTAACCTTTCCGCCCTCTGCGGTCGGCAACCCTACCCACCTGGACCGGGCGGGCCCGCCCGCCAGGCGGGCTCACAGGTCGGGGAAGAACAGGCCCATCTCGCGCTGACCGGACTCCACCGAGTCAGACCCGTGCACGATGTTCTCGGTGATCACGGAGGCGTAATCGCCCCGGATCGACCCGGGCGCCGCGTCGAGCGGGTTGGTGGCGCCCATCAGCCCGCGCACCCCGCGGACCGCGTCGATGCCCTCGACCACGGCGGCGACGAGCGGGCCTGAGGTGATGAAGGTGACGAGCTCGGAGAAGAACGGTTTGTCGGTGTGCTCCGCGTAGTGCTGCTCGGCCGTCTCCTTGGAGATGGTCCGCAGTTGCAGCGCCACGATGTCCAGGCCCTTGCGTTCGATACGCGACAGGACGTCCCCGACCAGCCGTCGCCGGACGCCGTCGGGCTTGATGAGGATGAGGGTTCGTTCGGTCATGGACGGCACGCTACCCCGGGGCGCGGCCGCGGCGCACCTTCCCCGGGGCGGCCGGCCGCCGACCGGTCAACCGGACGGCAGGCCCAGCGCGTCACGGGCGGCCCCGACCGTGTAGAGGGACCCGGTGACGATGACCCCATCGCCGGGGGCGGCCTCCTCCTGCGCCCGCTCGAGGGCCTCAGCGACGTCATCGGCGACCTCGAAGGCGATTCCCCGGCCCTGGACGGCCTTGGCAACGTCGTCGGGGTCCGCCGCGCGGGTGGAGGGCGGCTCGGTGACCACCACGTGATCAGCCAGCGGCGCCAGCTCGGCGATGATCCCGTCAATGTCCTTGTCCCCCAGCACACCGATGACGAGCAGCCTGCGGAGGAAGGCGAACTCCTCGCGCAGTGCGCTGGCCAAGGCACGGGCGCCGCCAGGGTTGTGCGCCCCGTCGAGCACGACCGTGGGCGCGCCATCACGCTGGATGACCTCCAGGCGGCCGGGAGCCCGCACCGCCGCGAAGCCCTCGCGCACCACCTCCGGGTCCAACCCCCCGGCGAAGCCGAGGAAGCCCTCGACCGCAGCCAGGGCGCACGCGGCGTTCGTCGCCTGGTGCGCTCCGTGCAGCGGCAGGTACACCTCTGCGAACTCGCCCGTCACCCCGCGCAGGTCCAGCTGCTGTCCGCCCACGGCCTTGCGCCGCTGCAGCACCGAGAAGTCACGGCCTGCGACCACCAACTGGCCGCCGTGGCGCTGGGCGGCCTGCTCGATCGTGCGCGCCGGATCGGGCTGCTGCGCCGCCGAGACCACCACCGCCCCGTCCTTGATGATCCCGGCCTTCTCGCCGGCGATCTCCTCGACCACGCTGCCCAGCTCGGGGTGGTCCAGGCTGATCGGGGTCAGGACGGCGACCTCGCCGCGGACCAGGTTGGTGGCGTCCCAGCGACCGCCCATGCCGACCTCGAACACCCCCACCTCGACCGGCGCGTCGGCGAAGTGGGTGAAGGCCAGCGCGGTCAGCGCCTCGAAGTAGGTGACCCGCTCCGGGTGGCGGGCGTCGACCTCGACGAGAAACGGCGCCAGCTCCGCCAGCCGCTGGGCGAGCTCAGCGCCCGGGATCGGCTCCATGGCGATCCGGATGCGCTCACGCACGTCCTGCAGGTGCGGCGAGATGTAGCTTCCGGCCACCAGGCCCAGCGCGCCGAACAGGCCGGAGATCATCGCCACCGTGGTGGTCTTGCCGTTGGTGCCGGTCACCTGCACCGACGGGTAGGAGCGCTCAGGGCGGCCGAGCAGTTCCGCGAGCGTGGTGATGCGGTCCAGATCCGGAACCATCCTGCTGGGCTGGCGCGCGTTCAGCTCGGCTACGGCGGCGGCGTACGCGGCCTCGTTCAGGGAGTCGGGAGGGATGTCCATCAGCCCACAGTCTAGGAACGCGGACCGGGATCGCTTCCCCATCGCCGCCCTTTCAGCCCAGCAGATCGAGCTGGCTGGCCAGGGTGGCGCGGACCTGCTCCCACTGGGCGAGCTTGTCACGCTCGGCCTGGACGACCTCCGCCGGCGCCTTGGCGACGAACTGGGCGTTGCCGAGCTTGCGCCGTGCCCGGGTCACCTCGTTGTCGGCTCTCTCGCGCTCCTTGACCAGCCGGGCGCGCTCCTCGTCGAGGTCGATCAGCCCTGCCAGGGGCACGAACAGCTCGACGCCGTCGAGCATGATCCTCCCGAGCGCACCCTGGGAAGGCGCGGCGTCGGCGAACGTCCAGGAGTCGACGCCGGCCAGGCGCTGGATGCCGGCCACCCCAGCGCTCAGGACGCGCTGCCGCCCCGGCCCGGCGACCGCGATCACGGTGAGGCGGGCTGCTGGGAAAAGCTGGTGGGCGGCGCGGAAACGGCGCAGCGCCACGACGGCCTGCTGGACGGCGGCGAACTGGTCCTCGGTTCCGGCGTGCCGATGCGTGGGAGCGGGCTCGGGCCACGCAGCGCGCATGATCGTGGCGTCCTCGTCCGCGTCGTGGAGCGTCCGCCAGATCTCCTCGGTGACGAATGGCATCAGCGGATGCAGCAGCCGCAACGCCTGATCGAGCACGTGCGCCAGCGTCCAGCGGGCGGCATCGGCGTCCGCGCCGGCTGCCATGGCGCCGGTGCGCAGCTTGGCCATTTCCAGGTACCAGTCGCAGTACTCGTCCCACACGAAGTGGTACGCGAGCCGCGCCACGCGCCCCAGGTCCCACTCGGTCATGGCCTCGTCGACCTCGGCCCGGCTGGCCTCGAGGCGCGACAGGATCCAGTGGTCCTCCAGGGTTAGCGCCACGCCCTCGGGACGCTCGGGCACGCGCCCGCCGAGGATCTGCAGCACGAACCGGGCCGCGTTCCACAGTTTGTTGGCGAAGCGGCGCGCGCCCTCGACCCACTCCTCGGCCAGCGGCGCGTCCTGCCCGGGGTTCGCGGCGCGCAGCAGCGCGAACCGCAGGGCATCGGCTCCGTAGGCGTCGATGAACACCATCGGGTCGATGACGTTGCCGAACGACTTGGACATCTTCTTGCCCTGGCCGTCGCGCACCATCCCGTGGTTGAAGACGATCCGGAACGGGACGTCGTCCATGAACGACAGCCCGGCCATGAGCATCCGGCTCACCCAGAAGGTGTTGATGTCGTAGCCGGTTTCCAGGACCGTGTTCGGATACCAGGCGCGGAGCTCCGGGGTCTCCTCGGGCCAGCCGAGCGTGGTGAATGGCCACAGCTGCGAGCTGAACCAGGCGTCGAGGACATCCGGATCGCGCTGGAGACCGAGCCGCTCGATCTCCTCCGGCGAGGGATCCTCGCGCAGCACGTGGATGGCGCCGTCGCGGCCATACCAGGCCGGGATCTGATGGCCCCACCACAGCTGACGTGAGATGCACCAGTCGTGCAGGTTGTCCAGCCAGTCGAGGAAGCCCTTGGCGTTGCGCTCGGGGATGAAGCGCGTGCGCCCCTCGCGCACGGCGGCGGCGGCGCGCTCAGCGAGGGGGCGGACCTTGACGAACCACTGCTCGGACAGGCGCGGTTCGATGACCGCTTTGCTGCGTGAGGAGTGCCCGATGCTGTGCTCGTAGGGCTCCACGGACACCAGCAGGCCGAGCCTGTCAAGGTCCTCCTTGACGCGCTGACGGGCCTCGAACCGGTCCAGCCCCGCGTACGGCCCCCCGTTGGCGTTGATGGTTGCGTCGTCGTTCATGATGTCGACCATCGGCAGGTCGTGCCGCAGACCGATCTCGTAGTCGTTGGGGTCGTGGGCCGGCGTGACCTTCACCGCGCCGGTGCCGAACTCGGGGTCGACGTGCTCGTCGGCGATCACGGGGATCTCGCGGCCGATCAGCGGCAGGCGCAGCATCGTGCCGACCATATGGGCGTAGCGCTGGTCCTCGGGATGGACGGCGACCGCGGTGTCGCCGAGCATTGTCTCGGTGCGGGTCGTCGCGACCACCACCCCCTCGCCGCCGTCCAGGGTCGGGTAGCGCACATGGGCCAGTTCCCCGCGCACGGTCTCGTGCTCGACCTCGATGTCGGACAGGGCCGTCATCGCCTGCGGGTCCCAGTTGATCAACCGGTAGCCGCGATAGATCAGCCCCTGCTCGTACCAGTCGCAGAACACCTTGCGCACAGCGGCAGAGCGCTGCTCGTCGAACGTGAAGGCCTCCCGGTCCCAGTCCAGCGAGGCGCCGAGCTTGTGATGCTGGCGCAGGATCGCCCCCCCGGACTCCTCCTTGAACGCCCAGACCCGCTCGACGAACGCCTCCCGACCGAGGTCGTGGCGGGTCTTGCCTTCTTGAGCCAGCAGGCGTTCGACCACGGTCTGGGTGGCGATGCCCGCGTGGTCCATCCCTGGAACCCACACCGCGTTGCGCCCCGTCATGCGGGCGTGGCGGATCATCGCGTCCTCGATCGAGGCCACCAGCGCGTGCCCGATGTGCAGGCTGCCCGTGACATTGGGTGGGGGCAGGATGATCACGAACGGCTCGCCGGGGTCGTCGGGCTCCGCGTGGAAGAACCCGCGCTCGAGCCACCAGGCGTAGAGCCGTTCCTCGACCTCCTGGGCGTCGTAGGTCGGCGGGAGGGAGGGCGTCTGCATGCTGCTCATCGCATCGCTTCCATGGTGCGCGAGGCGGCGTGCAGCGCCAAACCCCGCTTGGGCGGAGGGGTTGGAGTGGCCGAGGGGACCTTGCCTGCAAGAGCCGGGGGCCTGCAGGTCTTCGGCGCCTATGCCGAGCGCTTGCGCCGGTCGTCGCCCTCGGCCCGGGGTACCAGCGTGGGATTCGCCCGCTTCTGAACCACCTCGTCGGTGATCAGGCACTGGCCCACGTCGTTGCGTGATGGCAGATCGTACATGGGACCCTGCAGGACCTCCTCCAGGATCGCCCGCAGACCCCGGGCGCCGGTCCCTCGCAACATCGCGATGTCGGCGATCGCCTCGAGCGAGTCATCGGTGAAGTCCAACTGCACCTTGTCGTACTCGAAGAACTTCTTGAACTGCTTGACCAGCGCGTTGCGCGGGACGGTGAGGATCTTGATCAGGGCCTGGTGGTCGAGTTGCTCGACGTTGGTGACCACCGGCAGGCGGCCGACGAACTCCGGGATGAGCCCGAACTTGATCATGTCCTCCGGCAGCACCTTGCTGTGCAGGTCCGACAGATCCTTCTGCCGCGCGGCGCGCACGTCCGCGCCGAAGCCCACGCCGCGCCGACCGAGGCGCCCCTCGATGATCTGCTCGAGGCCCGCGAACGCACCTCCGCAGATGAACAGGACGTTGGTCGTGTCGATCTGGATGAATTCCTGGTGGGGGTGCTTGCGCCCGCCCTGCGGCGGGACGCTGGCGATCGTGCCCTCCAGGATCTTCAGCAATGCCTGCTGGACCCCCTCGCCGGAGACGTCCCGGGTGATCGAGGGGTTCTCACTCTTGCGAGCGATCTTGTCGACCTCGTCGATGTAGATGATCCCGGTCTCGGCCTTCTTGACGTCGAAGTCCGCGGACTGGATGAGCTTGAGCAGGATGTTCTCGACGTCCTCGCCGACGTAGCCGGCCTCGGTGAGCGCGGTGGCGTCGGCGATGGCGAACGGCACGTTGAGCAACCGGGCCAGTGTCTGGGCGAGCAGGGTCTTGCCCGACCCGGTCGGTCCCAGCAGCAGGATGTTGGACTTGGCCAGTTCGACGTCGTCTTCACGGGGGGAGGGCAGTCCGGGGCCGACCCGGATGCGCTTGTAGTGGTTGTAGACCGCGACCGCCAGGGTCTTCTTGGCCCCATCCTGGCCGATCACGTACTCGTTGAGGAAGTCGTAGATCTCCCGCGGCTTGGGCAGATGCCCGGGCCCCGACTCGGGAGTCTCGGCGAACTCCTCCTCGATGATCTCGTTGCACAGGTCGATGCACTCGTCGCAGATGTACACGCCGGGACCCGCGATGAGCTTCTTGACCTGCTTCTGCGACTTTCCGCAGAACGAGCACTTCAGCAGGTCGCCGCTCTCGCCGAACTTCGCCATCTGCTGATCGTCCCTTCGCCATCTCCGACGATGAGCGCCGATTCCCTGCCGGCTGCGCCCCATGCCTCAGCGGGCTGGTGCGTTGCGCGGCCTCATGCTACCGGCCCATCCCGTCTCGCGTGTCGCTCAGCCCCCGCCACCCTACGATCAACTCGCCCGAAGCGCGCGTTCCTGGGTGCGGCGGCTCTGGATGACCTCGTCGATCATCCCGTAGGCCCTGGCGTCCCCAGCGGTCATGATGAAATCACGGTCGGTGTCCTTGGACACCTTGTCCCTTGTCTGGCCCGTCTTGTCCGCCAGGATCTCGTCCAGCAGGTCGCGGATCCGCTGGATCTCCCGCGCCTGGATCTCGATGTCCGCCGACTGCCCCTCGGCGCCACCGGAGGGCTGGTGGAGCAGGATCCGCGAGTGCGGCAGCGCGAAGCGC
>WHTC01000261.1 GCA_009379795.1 Nitriliruptorales bacterium
CGCGGAGATCTGGGGAGACCGTTGATCACCTTCGACGGCGTCACCAAGCGCTTCGCCGATGGGACCGTGGCGGTGAACGACCTCACGCTGGAGGTTGAGAAGGGCGAGGTCGTCGTCTTGGTCGGTCCCTCTGGATGCGGCAAGACCACGACCATGCGGATGGTCAACAGGATGCTGGAGCCGACCAGCGGGACGCTCTCGGTGGACGGGCAGGACGTCATGCGGCAGGACCCGCCCACCCTGCGGCGGGGCATCGGCTATGTGATCCAGCAGGTCGGACTGTTCCCGCACCGCACGATCGCCGGCAACATCGCCACCGTGCCGCAACTGGAGGGCTGGGACAAGCGCCGGATCGAGGAGCGCGTCAGCGAGTTGATCGAGACGGTCGGCCTGCCCAGCAGCGTTGCGGACCGCTACCCGCACCAGCTGTCGGGCGGGCAGCGCCAGCGCGTCGGGGTCGCCCGGGCCTTGGCCACCGACCCGTCGGTGATGCTGATGGACGAGCCGTTCGGCGCGGTCGACCCCATCGTGCGCGCGCGCCTGCAGGAGGAGTTCCTGCGCCTGCAGCGCGAGGTGCTCAAGACGATCGTGTTCGTCACCCACGACATCGACGAGGCGATCACGATGGGCGATCGCATCGCCATCTTCAGCCAGGGCGGGAACCTGGAGCAGCACGCCACACCCCGGGACATCCTCGCCGACCCGGCCAACCAGTTCGTCGCCGACTTCCTCGGCGAGGAGCGGGGCCTGAAACGGCTGGCGCTGATCGCCGTCTCCGAGGTCGACGCCGAGCCCGGA
This sequence comes from Nitriliruptorales bacterium, assembly GCA_009379795.1. Classification (GTDB taxonomy): domain Bacteria; phylum Actinomycetota; class Nitriliruptoria; order Euzebyales; family Egibacteraceae; genus WHTC01. The sequence goes on from WHTC01000261.1 coordinate 799, forward strand.
CCGACTGTGGCGCCCGAGGACACCACCGAGCGGGCCGAGGAGGTGGCGCGCGCGCACGGCACCGACTGGGTGGTGGTCGTGAGTGCCGACCGGCGCCTGGAGGGCTGGGCGTCGCTGCACGAGTTGCATCCCGGGCAGCCGCTGGCGAACGGGCCATTGCGGGCGTTCGCGCTGAAGGTCCGGGCCGAGGATTCGTTGCGGGCCGCACTCAACGCCATGGTCACCGGCCACACCGGGGCCGCGGTCCGGGTGTCCCGCGACGACCGTTACGAGGGCATCATCACCCAGGACCTCGTCAGCAAGGAGATCCGTTGACGCGGTCGGCCGCCAGGTCGGCGGTGCCGAGTTTGCCCGCCCGCAGCAGGTCGGCCGCGAGCTCCAGGTCGGTCGACAACTCCCGGTCCTCCATCCGCTCCGGCAGGACCGCGGCCGCCCGCGCGAAGGCGGCATTGCCGGCGGGCCGGGACGGGCGGCGACCGCCGACCCGCAGCGCGCGCACGGCGGTGACCAGTTCCACGCTCACCACGGTCAGGTAGTGGCCAAGGGCGCGGCTGAGTTGCCTGGCGGCCAGTGACGCCGGACTGGCGTGGTTCTCCTGGCCCAGGGCGATCACGATGTTCGACAGGCTGGTCGGGTAGGCGGTGGCCCGCAGTTCCTCCAGAGCGGCGTTCGCCGTGTACTCCAGGATCATCCCCCCGGAGCTGCCGTCGGCGTGGCCTGCCAGGAACGAAGGCAGCCCGGTCACCCGCCCATCGAACAGCGTGGAGGTGCGTTGCACGGACTGGAGCCCGGTCTGCACGAGTGCCGCGCGCACCTCGTCGAGCACGAGCGTCAGGCGGGCCATGTGGAAGTTGCCGGATACCAGCGCCTGACCGCTGTGAACGTCGAGCAGGGGGTTTTCCGCCGCGGCGTTCAACTCGACGCGAAGGACGGTGGCGAGATCGGCGAGGGCGTCGCGGGCCGCCCCCTGCACCTGGGGGATGCAGCGGAAGGCGATCGGGTCCTGCAGGCGCGCTGAGGCGAGATCGCCGTCGACGAGGTCGCGGAGGTGGCAGGCGACGGCGCGCTGGCCCGGATGGGGCCGCGCCGCATGAACCCGGTCGTCGAAGACCGCCGGGTTGCCGTTGGCGGCGACGAAGGACAGCCCGGCGACGGCCTCCGCGGCCCCCAGGACCTCCCCGAGACGATGGCAGCCGAGCGCAGCCTCGCCGAGCGCCGCCGCGTTGGAGGAGATGAACGCGATGGCGTCTCCCTGGTCGAGCCGGACCGGTTGCGGCGGCTCGCCGTCTCCGAGCCAGCGTCCCTCGCCGATCAGCGCGAGGCCGGCCTCGGCCAGCGCGGTGATGTCGCCGGTGCCGATCGAGCCGAGCTCGTGCACCGCCGGAGCGAGGCCGGCGTTGAGGGCATCGAGCAGCGCGGCGTGCAGCCGGGGATTGACGCCTGCGCCGCCGGCACCCAACTGGTTCGCCCGGACGACGAGCATGGCGCGCACGATGTCCTCAGAGACCAGCGGACCCGCCCCGCCCGCGTGGCTGCGCAGCAGGCGAAGGGAGTGCTCGGTCGCGTCGGCCTCGTAGACCCGCAGGTCCAGGAGCGCGCCGACGCCGGTGTTGCGTCCGTACACCGGCACGCCGCGCTCAAGAAGCGCCCGACCCAGCCGAGCGGCCGCGAGGTTGCGCTCACGAGCGCGCCGGGTCACATACGCCGGGTGGCCATCCACGGCGATGCGCGCCACGCGTGCGGGCGTGAGGGTTCGGCCATCGAGCGGCTGAGCGCCGACCGTGCCGTCTCGCACGCGCGGCTGTTCACGCATCGGGGTCGCGGCCGCCTTGGGTCGTGGGCAGTCCGGCCCGGTCCCAGGCCTGGTACCCGCCCGCCAGATCAGCCGCGCGAGTGAGCCCGAGCTCCTGCAGACTCGCCGCAGCCAGGCTCGAGGTATAGCCCTGCGAGCAGAAGATGATGACCCGTACGTCGTGATCGCTGGCCTGTGGAATGCGGTGCGGACTGACAGGGTCGAGGCGCCATTCGAGCACGTTGCGCTCGATGATGAGGGCGCCTGGCACCTCGCCCTCCAACCGGCGCTGCGCCTGCGGCCTGATGTCCACCAGCACGGCGCCGTCAGCGACCGCGGCGGCCGCCTCCCGGGGCGACAGGCGCCGCAGGCGCGACCGCGCCTCGTTGAGCATCTCGTCGATACTCCGGCGTGATGCGACCTCGGTCACGGGTCTTCTCCCAGAAGGACGGGCAGGGCCTGCCCGTCTGGCTCGGGCCCGGCGACGGGCAACTGGTACGCGGCCACCAGCCTGGCCCGCTCGTCAAGTTCGTAGAAGCGCATGAGCGACAAGGGCGGCGAGTAGGCGTGCAGGCTCGTGGCGGGCCCCGGCCCGCAGTCGACCAGGTTATGCACGTAACGGGTACTGAAGGACGCCGCGCTGCCCACCCCGTGGATGCGGGACCGCAGGTGAGTTGCGCCCGCCGTCCCGTGCTCCTCGTGGAGCCGGCCGTCGGCGACGCAGAACGCCCCGCGGGAACCGCCGTGGTCGTGGAGCCGGGTGTCCTGGTCGACGTCCCAGCCGAGGAGCCATACCTCCACGGTCGGCGTCCAGTGCAGCCGCGTGTACCACCGCTGTCGCGGGTCGTGGCGGACGAGGGGCCGCCAGCGGACGTCACTGGCGGCGAGAGAGCGAACGAGGCACTCGAGTTCGAACGGCCGGAGCAGCCTGGGCGGCAACGACCGCAGGACAGGATCAAACAGGATCGCCGGACGGCGACTGTGGAAGGCGTTCACGCCCAGACCTCCGCGACGAGGGGAGGTCCGGCGAGCGCACCACCGACAGACACTCCGCCTGCAACGCACCCGTGAGGGCGGGGCGTGGGGGCGACGTACCGGTTGCGCACCCAGACGCGGGCCCTCCCCAGGGTCTCGCCCGCCGTCCGCGCTCCGGCGCTTGGGGCGCCGCATCGCCGGCGACGAGCCTGCGTCTGTCCGGTCCCGCCTGGCGGTTCCCCGCCGAGCGAGCCCGATAGACTGAG
>WHTC01000094.1 GCA_009379795.1 Nitriliruptorales bacterium
CGCCGCCGACGTGCCGGCTTCTCACCCTCTACACGAACGGCGTCCGACGGGATCGACATCGGACACAGCCGCGCCACGAGAAATCAGCACGTAGGCCCCGAGCTTGGGATGGTCGCAGGCGGCACACCCGACCCTTTTTGGTGCCGCGCAGAAGTTCGTTGAACGTGGGTCATGCTGCCTTCAGGGCGCGGGAGAGGTGATTGCTCGCGCTCTGTGTCGGCCAGGAACCAGCAGCCGGTCACCGTGGCTGCATCCGGCCAGTCGGCGGGCCGTGGCAGCACATGTCGGCTGATCGCGTGCAGCACCGGCGCCGGTGAGCCGTCGGGGCGGCGGCACGGATCATGCCGGCCACGGCGTCGCGGCAGGTCCAACGTCGCGCCACCTGTCGACGGTGCGGCCGAACATCATCGCCGGGCCCTTCACCCCGAGAAAGGTGGCCCGGTTCAGCGCCGAGGGCCACCAGCGCGGTATCGCCATGCCCGCCCAGGGAAACTCGCGAGTCGGCACGTACATGGGTATCGGCAACGCCAGCACGGCCGGGATCCCCAGCTTCTCCGCGACATGCTGGCCGACGACCACCTGACCGTTGTGCACCAGGATGTCCGCGCCGGCGCCCGGCCCTTCGGCGGCGACGGACCAGCAGTCGTCGATCCCGGCGAACGGTACGCCCTGGTCCCGCACGAAACCCTCGAACCGATGTGGTGCGGCCAGCACGGCCTCGTGTCCCGCGTTGGCGAGTCCTCTGGGCAGCGCGACGAACGGCTGCACGTCGCCCCTGGTATCCAGCGTCAGGATCAGAAGTTTCACCGGTCGCCTCGCTCATCGTGGTAGCGGGCCATCAGTTCCCAGTACCAGAGCAGCAACGCCATCAGCGTCGCCATGGACACTGCGGCCGGTGCGGCACGGCGCTTGCGGGCGGCGATCATCGCGGCAACGCCCGCCACGGACGCGCCCACATTGACGGCCATCGCGGCGTCCATCGGCCGGTCCTCGATCCACTGCTCCTCGCCGAGCACCGCCCTGGTCGCCCACGCCCGCTCGTGCGCGGGCTTGCCGAACACCATCGGGTTCACCGCCATCCAGACGCCCACCAGCGCCGCGTCCCGCCAGCTGCGACGCCACACCGGCACCAACACGAGCGGCGCGCTGGCCCACCTGGTCCACGCGCTCCACGGGTTGCAGTGCCGGGCGAACACTGCCCGTTTCACCTGCCGCCACCCCGCCATGTCCTCGTGGTGCCGGGCAGAAGTTCGTTGAACGTGGGTCATGCTGCCTTCTTGGCGTCGTAGACCCAGTTGAACGGTTGGGCGGTCTGGTTGCGGTGCTCGATGAAGGCGAGCATTCTGGCGACGAGGTCGTCGCGTGAGTCGAACTCGCCGCGTCGTAGCACCTTGCGGGTGAGGATCGAGAAAAACGCTTCGACCTGGTTCAACCACGAGGCGTGGACCGGGGTGTGATGGACGACGAATCGTGAGTGCTCGGCCAACCATTTCTTGGTCGTTTTCGAGCGGTGCGAACTGCCGTTGTCGATCACGAGGTGGATCGCCAAGGCCGGATCGATCGACGCCTCGAGCTGGTCGAGGAACTCGATGAAGTGCACCGAGTCGTTGCGTGCCACCACTCCGGCGGTGACCTTGCCGGCCGCTACGTCCAACGCCGCGATCAACGACGCGGTGCCGTGACGGACGTACTCGAACTCGCGTCGCTCGGGCTGGCCGGGCTGAACACCTTGCGTCGGAGGCTTGCGGGATTTGGCTTGGATCCCGGTCTTCTCGTCGATCGATAGCACGACAGCGTTCACCGGCGGCGTCAGGTAGAGACCGCATACGTCGGCGGCTCGTTCCCAGAATTCCGGGGTGTCCCGCCGAGTCAACCAGCCCTGCACCCGGTGCGGCTTCACATCATCAGCGGCCAGAATCCGGCCGATCTGCGACGCCGAGATCGGAATCGACGCCGCCTTCATCGCCGTGGCCAACTCGGAGTGTGACCACTGCGAATCAACTTCGGGGTGTTCCTCGGTGACCTTGGCCATCAACACCAACCGATCCGTCGGCCCGTACACCAACGCTCGCCCCGACCGAGGCGCGTCAGCGAGGCCGTCGAGGCCCCCGTAGCGGAACTGCTGACGCCACTTGCACACCGACTGCTGCGACATGCCGACACGCGGCGCGATTTGCGTGCCCGGCCACCCATCAGCGGCCAGCAGCACCACCTCGGCACGTTGACGATCCCGATGCGCAGTCGTCAGGCCACGTACCCGACGCTCCAACTCGTCACGCTCCTCAACGCTCAACACCAACGGTTCCACTGTCCACATCTTGACCCTCCCAAGTCCGAGATGAAGATAATCCCAATACATTCAAAGAACTAATGCGTGGATGCACTTTGCAGTCACTCTGCGTGACTGTCTTTGCAGGCTCGTACGCACTGCTGGGCTGCGCTGCAGGAAGCAGCGCCGGCTCCTCGGCGTGCATCCGCGCCAGCTTGGCGGCCACGACCGGGAAGTGCTCGCCGCCCAGCTCTGCGTTCGCCACCATCTCGGTCCCGTCACGCGTAACGCAACTGCTCGTCCCAGTCGGGCGGGCGCCCCTCGGGCGTGAGGTCGAACAGGTTCCAGAGCGGCTCGAGTGTGCCGACGTGGCGGGGGTCCTGTCCGGGGTCGGTTGGTGCGTAGAGGAGCTCCGAGCCCCAAAAATGGCGGATCGTCTCGCCGTCGCGATGGAACACGTTGAGCATCGGCATCTGGGATCCGTCCGCGGTCTCGCCGTGGTAGTCGCGTTTGTAGGTGTTGGTTGCCGAGGACAAGAGCCGCAGCCGTCGCCAGCCACGCTCGTTCGCGAAGGCGAGGATGTGCGACAGTGGCGCTTTACCCACGGCCGCGAGGTTGACGCGCTGCGTGACATGCTCGGCGGCGCCTTCCAGCTGATCGAGCAGTGCGGTGCACGATGGGCAGGGGCCCTCCGCGAGCGGCAGGAGCGCCGTCTGACCGCTCTCGGGACCGGGCCGTGCGTCGCCGGGATCGCGGGGAAACATGAAGCTGTACATCACGAGGGAGTCCTTGCCGGGCGCGAACAGCTCCGACAGCCGCACGTCTGTTGGGGTGCCGTTCGCCCCTGCCCCCTGGAAGACGTAGTCCTCAGGGACGACCCCGCCGGGCGGCAGCTCACGCCTGGCGGCGGCCACCGCCTCCATGGTGCGGCGCAGCTCGATCTCCTGCTCGAGCAGCCGGGCACGCGCCGCCCTGTACTCGGGTGATTCTCCTGGAAACGAAGTGCTCATGCTTCCTCCTCTCTCATCGAGATAGACCTGGCGAAGGCCAGAGACTCATCGCTGCCGACGACGATCCCTCGGGGGCGCGTCTTGACGCGGATCATCCATCGGTGGTGGCGGTCCCGGCGCAGTGGGAGGCCCGCCCGCACCCGCCAATGTCGGACTCCGGCTCGACCCCACCGTACGCAGCACACGCATCCCGGCGGCGTACCCCAGCAACGTGGTCTTGCCGATGCCCGGCTCACCATGCTGCACCAGGCACCCGCCTCGCCCGGCGCGAGCCCGCTCCAGGAGCGAATCGATGGCTGCCCGCTCCTTCGCCCGGCCGTGCAGCCCCCTCGATGACGTCATCACGGTCCCCGGAAGTTGCCTAGTCTGCCACAGCCAAGGGTGGAGGCGCCTCCAGAAAGACTGGCGAGTTCGCTGATTCGAACGGTGCCCCGCCGCTCCTAGCGTCGAGACTTCACGAAGTCCGATGCCGACCGAGATGTGCCGTAGAGATTCCAGGATTACCGCATCGGACGTGCCTCATGTTTCGATCAACTCGGGAGGATTACATGCGAAAGGTTGTCGCGTCCGCCGACGTGTCGCTGGACGGGGTCGTCACGCACCCGGTGCGGTGGTCGGGCGACTTCTGGACCGAGGAGGTGGACAGGCTCAACGTCGACTTGCTGTTCGGCAACGATGCGCTGCTGCTGGGCCGTGGGTCCCCGAGCAGATCGCCGCGCTGAAGCAGCAGCCCGGCGGCAGGATCCTGATCTACGGCGTGGGCCGGCTGGCCTACACGCTGCTCGAGCACAACCTGCTGGACGAGCTCAGGCTGTCGGTCAAACCGGTGATCCTGGGCAGCGGCACCCCAGCCGATCTGATTTTCCGCGAGGCCACCAAACAGCCGATGAATCTCGTGGACACCAAGGTGCTCGGCGGAGTAGTCAACCTCACCTATCAGCCCGCTGCGACAGTGCGGCTGGATGGCTGGCCGCATCAGGCCCGTGCTGCGCGGTCTGGCCGGCGCACCTCCCATACCCGGCCGATGAGAAGGAGAAGACCGATGTCGACCACCCGCGGAGTCATCCAGACGGAGACCAGCGCGGAGCCGCTCCTGATCCGCCTGCGCGGCGAAGAAAGCGACGCCGGGCTCGCGGTCGTCGAGATGGTGCTCGATCCCGGCGGCTCCGGTCCTCCGCTGCATGTGCACCCGACCCACGGTGAGGGCTTTTACGTGCTCGCCGGCGAGCTCACCCTCCAGATCGGCGACGAGATCGTTTCCGGGGGGCCGGGTACGTGGGCCTTCGCGCCGAAGGACACCCCGCACACCCTGGCCAACCTCAGCGGGCAGGAAGCGCGGCTGCTCTGCGTGTTCGCACCGGCCGGCTTCGAGCGACGCTTCGAACGAATGATCGCGGAACAGACCGGCCAGCAGCCGCCTGCTGAGCTGTCGACCGCCGAGCGGGAGACGCGCGCCGTCGGACCGCCCATTGCAGCCCGCGCGTAGTACGTATGGACTCAGGCGACAGGAAGACCCGATGCTGACCGTCATGCCCCGCGTCACCATGAATCCCGACACCCAAACCGTCCAGTTCGAGGGCGCACCCTTCGATGCCGCCGTGTCGTTCTTCCTCGTCGACAACGAACCCGGCCAAGGCCCTGACCTGCACCAACACCCCTACGCCGAGGTCTTCACCATCGTCTCCGGGCGGGCGCTCATCACCGCTGGGGACGAGCAGATCGAGGCAGGCCGCGAGCACATCGCCGTCGTCGGCCCGGACACCCCCCACGGGTTCCGCAACCTCGGTCCCGGCCGACTCGAGATCGTCTGCATCCATGCCAACCCAAAAATGATCACCACATGGCTGCAGCCGGAGCGGTGAGCTGCCCTTGCCCCACAGGCAAATGACCGCGCGGCAACCACGGGAGCGGAAGGGCTTGCAATGACGACGACCGGCAACCTGCTTGCTGACCGCGACGAGGTCGCGGCCGCCGTGGTCTGGCTGTGCTCACCAGCGTCGTCGTTCATCACCGGCGCCACACTGCCCATCGACGGCGGGATGCTCGCCGACATGGCCCCCTTCAACCAGCCCGAGCACCCCAGCGCCCAGGCCGGAAGGGCGCCGGCATGAGGCCCAGCCAGGCCTTCAGCCCGCAGGACGGGAGTGCAGTTCTCGGTGAGCGTCGGCTCAGCGGTGCCCGCCGGCGGTCACGGTACCGATGGTCAACCGGGGGTTGCCTTCGAGGATGTCCCCGGTGCGCTTCACCTGGTCGTCGAGGTCGCGGCGCTGCCCGGCCGTGAGTCGGTCGAACGGCTCCACCGTGATGTCGAGTCTCCGGCCGGAGCGGCGCTGGTGCCAGACCCCGGCGACTGTCCCGTCGATGAGCAGCACCGGAAAGTTTCCGGCCTGGCCGCCCGACAGCGCGCGTTCGGCGGCCCGCCCGGGGAAGAGCAGCTCGCGCGGCTGGCAGCCGACCGTGTAGGCGTCGAAGTAGGGCAGCAGCCGTACGCCCCGGGGTGCTGTCGAGGGCGCGATGGTGTCCCCAGCCGCCACCCATGCCAGGCCGCCGTCGACCTCAACGGGCTGCAGTGCGCCGGAGAGGGAGTCGAACAGCTCCGTGGCCCACCGCCGCGGTGCGGCCAGCCACTGCGCGAACTGCTGCGGCGTGGCCGGTCCGTAGGAATGCAGATAGCGCCTGACGACCTCGGCGAGGGCGGTGTGCCCCTCGGCGGGCTCGAGGCCGGGCAGCCACCGGCGGGGGTTGGTGTAGGTGACCTTGCGGCCCCGGTTGGGACCGAAACACAACGCGCCCCGGTTTGCTGCGATGTACACGGCTGGACGCCACCGGGGCCACATGCTATGCCACACCGGCACGACCAGGTCCCCCGCCCATGACCCGGTGGCGGCAACGACCGCCTCGGTCAGCTCGTCGACGGTCAACTCGGCGTCCTTCAACGCGATCGCGATCGCCTCGACAACCTCATCGGTCTGCTCGGGCGTCAGCCGCGCGTCCTCCGGAAGAGGGCTCGGGGAGGGCGGGATCGCGGTCAGCGCACCGGTCCACATGGCAAGGTCCTGCGTGGGCAGGAGGTGCAGCGTGCCGCGTGGCCCGTACGTCTTGACCAGACTGTGGTCGGTCCACAAGGCTTCCCTGACATCTGTGCGCGTGGCGCCGGAGATGCGAAGCCCGATGGACAGCTCGGCGGCGGACAGCACCTGGGCGTGCGCGGCGCACATGGCGCCGACGATGTCGGCAGGCCGGGCGTCCCGCGACGGCGCCGACAGCGCATGCCGGTCGAGGCGCCTGGCACAGACCTCGGCCCACGACAGGCACGGCACCTCCGCCGTACGGTCGGTCATCGGACACCACTCCCGGGTCGTTCCGGCTCCGTGAAGTCGCCGCCGGAGTGGAGCGGCCGCGCGCACCACCCTTGACGAAACGACACTAGGATTGATTCGGGCCACTTTCTGACCTCAATATTGCGAAAATGGGTTCATGGCTGACCCGAGCGCACGGATGCTGCGGTTGCTGTCCCTGCTGCAGACCCATCGGTATTGGCCGGGGAACGAACTGGCCGCCCGCCTGGAAGTAAGCCAACGGACCCTGCGCCGCGACATCGATCGCCTCCGCGAGCTGGGCTATCCGGTCGACGCCAGGCGCGGAGTCGCCGGCGGGTACCAGCTGCGGTCCGGCGCGGCCATGCCGCCGCTGCTCCTCGACGACGAAGAGGCCGTCGCGATCGCCGTCGGGTTACGGACGGCCGCCGCAGGCGCGGTGGACGGCATCGAGGAGACGTCGGTGCGCGCCCTGACCAAGATCGTCCAGGTCATGCCGCCGCGGCTCCGGCGACGGGTCGACGCGCTGCAGAAGTACACCGTGCCAGCTGTCATGGGTGGGGGGCCTACCGTCGATGCGGTTGCGCTGACGGTGATCGCACAGGCCTGCCGTGACGACGAGCGGCTGCGGTTCGCCTACACCGCGCGTGCCGGTGAGCAGACGACGCGCTTGGTCGAGCCGAACCGGCTGGTGTCGCTGGGGCGGCGCTGGTATCTCGTCGCCTGGGACGTCGAGCGTCACGACTGGCGCACGTTCCGGGTCGATCGGCTCGCTGATGCTGTAGCCACCGGGGCACGGTTCCGCCAGCGTGACCTGCCGGGAGGCGATGCCGCGGCGTTCGTCCGGGACCGGATCGCCTCGATCCCGATGCAGTACCAGGTCGTGGTGCACGTGCGGGCGGCAGCCGCCGACGTCGAGCCGCTCGTATCGCACGCGGGGACGGTCGAGGCCGTCGACGACGAATCGTGCAGACTGCTGATGAGCGTCGACACGCTGGACTGGCCGGCCCTGGTGCTCGGCGCGATCGGGGCGGACTTCGACGTCGTCCAGCCGCCGGAACTGCGTGACTACCTGCGGGCGACGGGCCTGTTGTTCGTCCGTGCCACCGCCGGTCCAGCAGACGACCAACCAGGACCCGGCACAGTTGACCAGCGCGCGTTCCCTTCGACGGCCAAGATCGAACCGTAGGCGTCACATGTGAGGCTTACGGTTCAATCTTGAACCGGGAAAGGAAGCGAGAACGGCTCGACTCGCCCGAGGGTATGGCGCTCGTGCCGGGCGTGGCGCAGACTGGACGGACTGGCCCGCCACACCTGGAGGCCCACATGTCGATCCACGACATCTCCGTTCCCCAACAACTACCAATCCTGTCTCGCGGCAAGCACCGGAGCCCGCGCAAGGGCGCCTGTTTCATGGAATTGGCGTCATACCTCGCCGGAGAGCGCTGGAGTGACCACCCGGCCTGCACGCACCCGCTGCTGGCTGCCCTCGCCCGCAGCGTCAACGACTGCACGTCGGATGCCGGCCGCCCACGCCTCGCCGTCCTCGTACCGTCGGTGATCGGGCTGACCAGCGATGATCTGCACGTGGACGCGCGGATCGCGCTGCGCTGCGCACGGACGGCTCTGCCGGTGGTCGCAGCCGAGCGGCAACGCGTCATGGCGGTCGCCATCCTCGCCTCCGAGCGCGTGCTGGCTGCCCTCGACCAGCGCCCCCCCGGCAGCCTGGAGGAGGTCAGCCGGCTGGCCCTGGAGCAGGTTCCGCACGCCGCCCGGTGGGCCCGCCGCTTCACCCGTGAGGTCCGCAAGCCCCCGCCGGAGCGGGGCTTTCGCCGGCATGCCGCGCCCGGAATCGTCTCCTCCGCCGTCGAGGGGATCGCCCGGGCGTGTGTCGCTGAGCCGGATGAGATGCTCCGTGGACTGCTCGTCGACGCGATCGAAGAGTGCAGGGTGTGCGCCCACCATGAGTCGGACTCCGCCACGACCGTCGACTCGGCGAAGTGGGACGACGCCTGTCAGCTCACCGGGGCCGGTCGTTCCGCCGTGTGAACGGGCGCCTGTCACGCGACCCGAGGCACCGGCGGGAATGCTGGCCGCGTTCGTCGACGGATAGGGCCACGGGATGAGGTTCGGCGTGCTCGGAACCGGAATGGTAGGTCATACCATTGCCACCAAACTGATAAGCCTGGGACACGAGGTGACGATGGGCTCGCGCCGGGCGGGCAACGACAAGGCAGCGGCCTGGGCCGCCCAGGCCGGCGAGTCGGCCCACGAAGGCTCGTTCGCGGGTGCCGCGAGCTTCGGCGAGGTCGTCGTGAACGCGACGGCCGGGACAGCATCGCTCGACGCGCTCGCCGCCGCTGAGGAGAAGAATCTGACCGGCAAGGTGCTGATCGACGTCGCCAATCCCCTCGACTCCTCGACCGGCATGCCCCCGAGGCTCACCGTCGCCAACACTGACAGCCTCGGCGAGCGGATCCAGCGGCAGTTCCCCGACGCCAGGGTCGTGAAGGCCCTCAACACGATGAACTGCGAGGTGATGGTCGATCCCTCCAGGGTCCCGGGGTCGCACAGCGTGTTCCTCTGCGGGAACGACCAGTCCGCCAAGGCGGACGTGAGAGCGCTGCTGGAGACATTCGGCTGGCCCGCCGGCTCGATCCTTGACCTTGGCGACCTCTCCGCGGCACGCGGCATGGAGATGTACCTGCCCCTGTGGCTTCGGATCTTCGGCGCGCTTGGAACCGGCCGGTTCAACATCGCGCTCGTCCGTGACGCGCAGTGAAGGTTGGTTGGCGGCTTGTTCTGTGAGTGAAACACGGCTTTCGTACACTAGAACGATGCGTGCCAATGATCGCCTGCTGTCGATCCTGTGGGTTCTGGGCGAGAGCGGCCATCCCCTCTCGCTGACCGCGCTCGCCGACTTCGTCCATCTACCGAAGTCGACGACGCTGCGGTTCGTGCGGTCCCTCGAGCCCGACGGCTGGATCGTCCGCGACGGCGACGGGCAATATGTGCTCGGACCGGCCGTGATCGCCCTGGCGAGCCAGTACCTGTCCAGCGATCCGGTGCTCGCGGCCGCGCCGCCGCTGATGCGGGACCTGCGTGATGCGCTGGGCGAGACGATCAGCTTGAGCCGCGTCATCGGCTTGGAGCGCATCTGCCTGCAGGAGTTCCCGAGCCAGGAGGCGCTGCGGTTGGTGCTCGGCGTGGGCAGCGTCGGCCCGCTGCACGCGGGCGCCAGCGGCCTGCTGCTGCTGGCGCACCTCTCCCCGGAGGTCCGCAGGGAGGTCTACGACGCCGGCCTGCCGCGCTACACGTCGATCACGCTCACGGATCCGGCAGCCCTGGAGGAGGAGTGCGCCGCCATCCGGGAGCGGGGCTGGGCACGCACCTACGGGCAGAAGACGGCGGGAGGCGCCGCGATCGCGGTTTCGCTGTCCGACCCCAACGCCCCAGGGTCGGTGTCGGCGCTGGGGATCTTCGGTCCGCAAGCCCGCTTCGAGCCCGATCAGGACGAGCGCCGCTGGCGCGAGGCCCTGCAGGAGTGCGCGGCCACGATCGAGCGCACCGCCGCCCTCCACCTACGACAGGGGCGCGCCGCCACCTGAGCCCGTCAACTGGTCACGCGCCAGCGGAGATGTCCCGTTCGGACCGCCAGAACACGATCTTCCCGTCCAGCCACTCGATCACGAGAAACAGGATCACACCAAGCAGCGCAAGGATGATCGTCAGCGCCCAGACGCGGGCGACCTGCAGTTGGTAGGCGAAGGTGGCCAGCAGCACCCCGATCCCCTCCGACGCCCCGACGAACTCGCCTACAATCGCGCCGACGAGCGCCAGGGTCAGGGCGGTCTTGAGGCCCGCGAACACCAGCGGCAGAGAGTGCGGCAGGGCGAGCTTGGTGAACATCTGCAACTCGTTGGCGTTGAGGGACCGCAGCAACCGCCTGGCATCGGGGTCCACGCTGGTCAGGCCGGCCATCGTGTTGATCAGCACGGGGAAGAAGCAGATCGCGATCGCCATGACTACTTTGGAAGTTATCCCGAAGCCGAACGCGGTGATGAACACTGGCGCCAGCACCACCTTCGGCAACCCCTGAAAGGCGATGATGTAGGGGTAGGAGACCTCGCGCAGCAGCGCCGACACGCCCAGCGCGGCGCCCAGGGAGAACCCGATCGTGCTGCCGATGAAGAAGCCCAGCAGCACCTCGACGGTCGTGATCCACAAGTGCGCGTAGAAGAAGCTCTCGGTCACGGTGTCGATCAGCGCCCGGGCCACCTGGATCGGTGGCGGCAGGATGATCTCACTCACCAACCCGTTCGCCACGGTGAGGTGCCAGGCCGTAACGATCACGACGAACATCGCCGACGCGCCGATGGGCCCGCGGAAGCGGCGGACAAGCGAAGCCCGCTGCCTGGCGGCGGACTCCTCGAAGCGTCCCGCGCCTTCGGTCTTGGCAGGCTCGGAAAGGGCCTCGGCCATCACCAACCTCCCTCGGAAAGCAGCCGTCGGGCCGCAGCGACCTTCTTGGAGAACACCGGCGTCTCCGAAGCCTCGATTCCCCGGGGCTGCGGCAGCGGGACATCCACGGTGCCGGCCAGGCGGCCGGGCCGCGGCGTCATGACGAAGATCTCGTCCGCCAGCAGCACCGCCTCGTAGACATTGTGGGTAACCAGCACGAGCGTCTTGCTCGTGCGGCTGGCGATCCTCATCATCTCAAGATCGAGGCTCTCGCGCGTCATCTCGTCAAGAGCGCCGAAGGGCTCGTCCAGGAGCAGGATGTCCGGGTCCGGCAGGAGGACGCGGGCGAGCGCCACCCGCTGGCGCATGCCGCCGGACAGCTCCCAGTAGTGGCGGGACTCCCAGCCCCCAAGCCCCACAAGCTCGAGCAACTCGCGAGCGCGCGCGGTGGCCTCGTCCATGGGCAGGCGGAGGAGTTCGGCCGGCAGCAGGACATTCTTCAGCACGCTCCGCCAGGGGAAGAGCAGCGCGTCCTGGAACATCACGCCGACATCGGCCCGCGGTCGCGGCTCCTCCCCGTCGACGAACACCTTCCCGGCCGTCGGCGAGACCAGCCCGGCGAGGATCGACAAGAGCGTGCTCTTCCCGCACCCGCTGGGCCCCAACAGGGCGACGAGCTTGCCGCGCTCGACCTGGAGCGAGATCGCGTCCAGCGCGGCGACGCTGCCCGACTCGCTCGCGTAGGTCTTGGAGACCTGCTCGCAGCGCACCGCGAGGTCAGCCATCGGGGTAGTTCTCGGCCTCCTCTCTGAGGGCGTCGTGCTCATAGTCGTTTGCCTCCTCCGGAATCTCCGGGACGATCACGGTACTCAGGTCCGCGCCCTCGGGGAGCTCGGCCTGGACGAACTCGGAGAAGGCCTCCCACTGCTCGACCGTCTGGCTGCCGAACAGCTGACCCTCCGGCGCGCGCCACAGCGGCAGGATCGCCTCGAAAATC
>WHTC01000438.1 GCA_009379795.1 Nitriliruptorales bacterium
CTAGGTCTGGGCACGGACCGGCGCGCATTCTTGACTCCCGGTCACGCGCAGTCCCCCGCCGGCTTCCAGCGACCCCTTGCCAGGACGGGCGGAGGTGGCGAGGATGGGCTCGACCGAGGTTGCTCGCCCGCCGGCCCTCCGCTCGCGGACGGCGGCTCCAGGAGGTGCGCGTGGTCTTCGCTTCACCACGACCGACCCCCCTCCTCGCGACACCTCGGCCCTCCATGGGTCTCCAACCCCCCGCAGGAACCAAGCTGGAGGAGGTGCCGTTTGGACATCATCGTGAAGGCGAAGTGCGAGGTGCCGTCGCGGGTGAAGGAGGAGGCCGTCGAACGGGTTGAGCACGCCACCCGCTTCTTCGACCGGTTGCTCGGCGTCGAGATGGTCTTCGACTCGGAGCACAACAGCCGTATTCCCGAGCCGGCGGTCGTCGAGGTGACCGCCCGCACCAAAGGCCATCACATCCGTGCCGAAGGCTGGGCAGTGGACCACCGCGCCGCCGTCGACGTCGCCGTCGGCAAGTTCGAGCGGCAACTTTCCCGCTACAAGACGCGCATGGTCGATCGGTCCCGCCGCCGGGGCGTCCGGGGGAGCGCCAGCCCTGCGGTCCGGACCCCATCCCCGGAGGGCCCCGCCGCACCCGAGCCGGCACCCGCGTGGCCGCAGCCGCACATCGTGCGCACCAAACGGTTCGAACTGGCGCCAATGCTGCCCGACGAGGCCGCGGTCCAGTTGGAGCTGCTCGGTCACGAGTTCTTCGTGTTCACCAACGCCGCAAGCGGTCGCTGCAGTGTCGTGTACCGCCGCCGGGACGGCGAGCTGGGTCTCATCGAGACGGTGGAGCACCGCGGCGAGCACGCTGACGACCAGTCCTGACGGTCGAAAGGGCCGGTAGGCACAACTCGATAGACTGACAACGATTGGTGCGATCGAGTTGGGAGCCGGTCCATGACCCAGACCGAAACGAGTCGCGGGGACACCATCCGCGTGGTCATCGCTGACGACCATGCGCTGTTCCGGCGTGGTCTGGAGATGGTGCTGGAAGCCGAGCCGGATATCGAGGTGCTGGCCGAGGCGGACAACGGGCGGCAGGCCTACGAAGCGGCGGTCGAGTACATGCCCGACCTGGTGCTGATGGACGTCCGGATGCCGGCCCAGGGCGGCATCGATGCGACCAAGTACATCAAGGACGCGGCCCCGCACATCAAGATCCTCATGCTGACCATCAGCGACGAGGAGGAAGACCTGTTCGAGGCGATCAAGGCCGGTGCCAGCGGCTACCTGCTGAAGGAGATCTCCATCGAGGAGGTCGCCGACGCGATCCGCAAGGTGCATGCCGGTCAGTCGCTGATCTCCCCGTCCATGGCGTCCATGCTGCTCGCCGAGTTCGCCGCGATGGCACGCAAGGACGAGGAGAAGCCGCAGATGCCGGCTCCCCGGCTCACCGACCGGGAGATGGAGGTCCTGACGCTGGTCGCGCAAGGCATGAACAACCGCGACATCGCCAAGGCCCTGTTCATCTCGGAGAACACCGTCAAGAACCACGTGCGCAACATCCTGGAGAAGCTGCACCTGCACTCCCGGATGGA
>WHTC01000314.1 GCA_009379795.1 Nitriliruptorales bacterium
CAGCGCCGCCACGATGGCGTCCTGGTAGACGGGCACGCTCATCCGGAACACGTTACGGTGGTCGTTCTCGAAGACCTCTTCCTCGTTGAGCTTCTCGGTGGCGGCGTGGGTGACGATGAGGAGCCGGTCGAGATCGTCCATAACCGGGGCCAGCGCCAGCGCGACGGCGCTGGAGTCGACCCCGACCAGGAAGTCCGCCCCCCACTCGCCGACGAGGAAGCGGGCGTTGGTGATCGCCGTCTCGGGGTCGAGCTCGGAGTCCATGAAGCGGATCTCGACCTCGCAGCCCAGGATGCCGCCCTCCTCGCTGATCTCCTCCGCCGCGAGCGTGGCGCCCATCTCCATCTGCGCCCCGTAGTCGGCGTGGGCGCCCGAAAGCGCGCCCTGCCCGCCGATCTGGATGCGGTCCACGCCCTCGATCTGGCAGTCCTCGTCGGCTTCGGCGTCGGCCTCGTCGTCGTCGTCCTCGATCTCGGCGGCGACGTCCTCGGGAACGTCGCCCTCCTGGGGCTGGCAGGCGGCGGCCACGAGCGCAAGGGCGCTGAGCATAACGAACAGCGCAAGCGCCGGAACGGAGCGGATGAACGTCATGATTCGGCTCCTCCCCGCAGCAGGCGGCCGCCGGTCGACCGCGCCCGCGGTGATAACCATTCGGTTTGTAGACCGATCCAACCGTCCGGTGAGGTTGGCGTCAAGGGGTGTCCGCACAGGCGGCGGGTTTTCTCCGCTACGTTGCGCGTACGTTGCGCGCGAGGCCGAGTCGTGGGGCCTGCGCTCCGGCCTCACACGGAGGGATGCGCTCCGTGTGGAGGAGGAACGTGACATGAGGATCGCGATCGTCGGCGCCGGCGGGGTCGGCGGGTACTTCGGGGCGCGGCTCGCGGCGGCAGGCGCCGATGTGCGCCTCGTCGCGCGAGGCGCTCACCTCGCAGCGATCCGTGAGCGGGGGCTGCGCGTCCACAGCGTCCGCGGCGACGTCCACGCCGACGTGGGCGCCACTGAGGACGCCTCCCGGATCGGTGCCAGCGACGTCGTGCTGTTCTGCGTCAAGTCCTTCGACACCGACGAAGCCGCCGCACGCCACCTGCCGCACCTCGTCGGCGACGACACCTTCGTGGTGTCCCTGCAGAACGGCATCGACAACGAGGAGCGCATCGCCGCGGTCGTCGGCCACTCCCGGGTCGTCGGCGGGCTCGCGCTGATCTTCTCTGCAATCTCCGAGCCCGGTGTCATCGCGCACAGCGGCGGCCCGGCCAGACTCGTGTTCGGCGAATTCGACGGGGTCATGACCGAGCGGGTCGGGCGATTGCGCGCCTGGTGCACGAAAGCCGCCGTCGAGGCGGAAGTCAGTGGCGACATCCGGGCGGCGCTGTGGCACAAGTACGCCTTCATCTGCGCTCAGGCGGGCACGACCGCGGCGATTCGCTTGGCGCTCGGCGAGATCCGTGACACCCCCGAGTCGTGGGGGCTGTTCCGCCGTCTGCTCGAAGAGGCTTACGCTGTCGCGCGCGCGACCGGCGTCGCCATCCCCGCGACCGCTGTAGACGAGCGCCTGACGTTCGCCGAGGGGCTCGAGCCCGGTACGTTCTCCTCACTGCACCATGACCTGGTCGGTGGCAAACGGATGGAGCTGGAGGCGCTCCATGGCACGCTCGTGCGCCTCGCCCACCAGCATGGCGTCGGCGCGCCGGCCAGCGAAACGGTCTACGCGCTCCTCAAGCCCTGGGCCGTGCGCAACGAGCGCGCCCCCACGCCCAGCGCGTAACGGTCCCTCATCCTGACGTGAGCGCTTTGGAGGCTGGTGGGTCACTGCCTGAGCGGAACCGTCACCAGATCCTCAAACCGGGTAGCCCGAGGCGACGATCGGTCCGCCACGAGCGACACCGAGCGGGCCACCCACGACGCCGTGATCGTCTGACCCGCCAGTTCCTTGGGCACGCGGCCGCGTGTCAGCACGACGTGGGCCCGAAACGGCTGCGGATGCGTCACCGGCTCGCCGGTCAGAACTTAAGGCTGAAAGTGACGTAGGTGCCGATCGGGAGGCTAGCGGGTGAGTAGCGACATATCGGCGGGTCTCAACGGATGCGGAATGGCGTGGTCGACACCGCCGCGGCGGTTGGACCTGAGCGCGGCATCCATCACGAGTCCGAGGCTATGGGGCCACTGGGGCTTAGCTGCCGCTGCCGTAGGGGCGGGTGAGGATTTCCAGGAGATGCCCGTCGGAGTCCTCGAAATAGCACCCGCGGCCGCCGTCGCGGGTGTTGATCTCGCCGGCGCGGCGCTGGCCAGGGTCGGCCCAGTAGGCGAGTCCCCGCTGCTGGATCCGGGAGAAGATTTCGTCGAACTCCGTCTCGCTGACCAGGAACGCGTAGTGCTGCGGGGTGATCTCGCCGTCGGTGTCCGCGAAGTCGAGTGTCACGTCGTTGTCGGCCTCGACCATCAGGAACGGTCCGAACGGGTTCGGCGCCGCCAGCCCGAGGATGTCCGCCAGGAACGTCGCCGAGGTCTTAGGGTCCCGCACGAGCACGATCGTGTGGTTGAGCTGCACACTCATCGGATCTCTCTTTCTCGTGGTTGAGCCGGTCAGGGCCGCAGCACGGTCTTGCCGACGGTGGCCTGCGCCTCGATCGCGGCGTGCGCGGCGGCTGCCTCACCCAGCGGGAAGGGCTCGCCGACCGTGGGCTTGAGCCGGCCCGCAGTGGCCTCGGCCAGCGCGCGGGTCTCCAGGGGGCGGAGCCCGCCAGGGCGTTGGAGGATCCGCGGGCCGATCGCGGCGGAGACGGTGAG
>WHTC01000054.1 GCA_009379795.1 Nitriliruptorales bacterium
CTAGGAGCCCTGGACGGTGGCGCCCTTCTGTTCGAGCAGCGCGACGGCGTCGCCGAGCGTCTCGAGGCTCTCCGCCTCCTCGTCCTCGATCCGGACGCCCAACTCCTCCTCGCATGCCAGCGAGAACTCCACCAGATCGAGCGAGTCCAGGTCGAGATCCTCGAACGTGGCGTCCGCGCTGATGTCCTCCGCGGGTACGCCGAACTTGTCGACGAGCAGGGCGGAGACGCGGTCGAAGACAGCACTCATGCGGGTCCCTCCGTGGTGATCAGACAGGTCGAGCGGTCCATGCAGTGATCGGGGTGCTCACGCCGAGGTGAGGTCCGGCCAGGTGAACACTGTAGAGCCCCAAGTCAGGCCGCCACCGAAGGCGGTGATCAGGACGCGCTGGTTGACCGACAGGCCGGCGTCGGCGAGTGCCAGCGGAATGGTCGCCGCAGCGGTGTTGCCGTAGCGGTCGAGGTTCATGACCCTGCGGTCGGCAGGGATGCCGAGCCGGTCCCCGACGGCGTCGAGGATCCGCGCGTTGGCCTGGTGACCCACGAAGCGGTCGATGTCCCCCACGCTCCAGCCGGCCTCGTCGAGGACCTTCTGCGACGAGGCGACCATGCGCGGGATCGCGTGCCGGTAGACCTCGCGTCCGTCCATGTACAGGTAGAAGTCGTCGCGGGGCGGGTTGTCCCTGGCGGTGGGAGCCCGCGACCCGCCGGCCGGCACGTTGATCAGCGCCCAGTTCTCGCCATCGCTGCCGAGGTCGACCGGGCCTACCGCTCCGGGCTCGTCCGGCTGCCCCGCTCGCACGACCACCGCGCCTGCGCCGTCCCCGAAGATCACCGCGGTGCCGCGGTCCTCGGGATTGATGAACGGAGTGAGCACGTCCGCGCCGATCACCAGGACCCGGCCAGCCACCCCTGCGGCGATCAGGCCGGCCGCGTTTGCCAGCGCATACACGAACCCGGTGCAGACGGCCTGGACGTCGAAGGCCGCGACGTTGGGGAGACCGAGCCTGCTGGCCACCTCCGGAGCGGTACCCGGCAGCATCCGGTCCGGGGTGGTGGTCCCGACGATGACCGCATCGCACTCCCCTCCCCCCGCGGACTTGATGGCGCGCGCACCGGCCTCCGTGGACAGGTCCATGGTGGAGACCCCGGGGTCGGCGAAGCGGCGCTCGGTGATCCCGGTGCGCGTGCGGACCCACTGATCGGAGGTATCCAGGCGCCGTGCCAACTCCTCGTTCGTCACCACCCGGGGCGGCACCCAGGTGCCCAGGCCCTCGATGACCGCGCTCGCGTGGCGGCGTGGGCGCGGGCGCTGCGCGTCGGTCACGGCAATCTCCTGGAGGCACGTGCGGGCGAGGCTGTGAGCCATACCCACGCTACTGAACTTGACGCAGGCGTCAAGTTCTTACACTCTAGCGTGTGGGGAAGCATGCGGGTAGGGCGAGAGGGGCATTCAATGGCTGAACAGTCGCATGAGGGTCCGGCGTACACCTCGGTTGTGCGGGTGGTGCGCCATGGTGGACCGGACCGCACAGCCGAATTGCCGGGCGGGGAGACCGTCGCCTTCGGCGTTCACGGCGCCGTTGCCGAGCATTACGGCGTGTCGATGGACGAGCGCGACCCGGTCTCAACCACGCTGGATTACATCGTCGCGGCCGCTGCGGGGTGACTGACCGGAACCTTCGGCGGTGCGCTGGAGGCCAGGGACATCCCGGCAGGCGACGGGCGGCTCCGCGGTGAGGCCGTCGGCGAGGTGGAGAAGGACGGTCGCGTGCTGGTCCTGAAACGCATCCGCGTCACGTACCGGTTGGCGCTGGACCCGGATGCCGACCGGGAGAAGGTCGACCGGGTGATGCAGGTGCATCCCGAGCGTTGCCCCGTCTACCGCAGCATCCATCCCCAGATCGAAGTCAGCACGGCGCTGGAGATGGTCGACGCCTGACTCGGGCGGCGCCCTGTCAGTCGACCTCGGCCTCGGTCGGATCAGCCGGGAGGGACGGGACCGCACGAGGACGCGTCACCAGGAGCACCCCGGCGATCACGCCCACCAGCAGCGCGAGCAGCACACCCGAGGTCAGCGCATCGGGAGCCAGGAGCGCCTGGCCGCGCAGCGCCTGCCAGGTGAGCAGCAGCACGAGTCCGGCGTAGCCGGCCGCGCCGACGCGCACCAGGGCGACGCGTCGGCGCTCGTCCAGGTCGCGGCGGGTGGTCGCCAGCAGCGCGAGCAGCGGGATCACCTGCAGGCCATGCAGTCCGACGAAGTGGGCGACGCGCAGGTCGCCGCCCTCGGTACTCCAGCCGAGCAGCGGCAGGCCCGGTCCGCCGTCGGCGACTCCCACGGCGTGGGCGCCGGCGAGTTCGACGAACACCCCGGGCCGCAGTTCGGCGGGCGGGGTGTCGAAGCGGGTCGGCATGAGGTAGGCCACACCCATGCCGAGGATCGCCAGTCCGAGCCCGAGCAGGACCGCGGTCGACCGCAGGCGATCCACCTCCGGGTTGGTGAGCACCACGCCAGCGGCCACGAGGTTGGTGACCCACAGGATCGTGGCGGTCATACCCATGCCGACCCACACCGCGGTGTCGAACCCGGTGGCGGTGTTGAAGTGGCTCGCCGCGCCGCGGCTGGCCTGCATGACGATCAGGACCAACTCGATCGTCCAGGCCGCGGCGCCGACCGCGAGCGCACCCCACGCGAGCCGGGAGCGCTTGGGGAGCAGGGTGAGCAGCCAGGCGATCGTGATGCCGTAGATGGCGGTGGACAGCATGAACTTCAGCGGTTTGAACCAGACGGGGGCGCCGAGGATATGGCGTTGGTCGAACGTCAGGACGCCGGCGATGGCAACCGCCGCGATGCCGCAGGCGACGCCCATGGCCGTCATCGGAGCGTGCGTGTCCCAGAGTCGTCGCAGCGCGGTCATGTGGGTCACCCAATGGCGGTTGGAGGGCGGGGGGCAGCGGCGGTCGGGCTGCCATGATTCTACTCCAAAATGGAATAGATGCGGAAGGAGTACGCTGCCCTGATGGACCGCCTGCCGACGACGTCTTACGCGCTCCTCGGGCTCCTGCTGCCTTCGCCAATGTCCGGCTATGAGCTGAGCTCGCGGGTCGGGAAGTCCATCGCGAACTTCTGGCCCATCGCCCGCAGCCAGGTCTACCGGGAACTCGCTCGACTCGAAGCCCTCGACTACTTGCGGGGCGCGGACGTCGTCCAGGACCGGGTCCCCGACAAGCGGGTCTACGAGGTGACGCCGGCCGGCAAGGCTGCGGTGGAGGCCTGGCTCGCGGACCCTGATGTACGCCGCGAGCGCTTCCGAAGCACGCTGCTGGTCAAGATCTTCTTCGCCGACCATATCCCGCCGGACCGCCTGGACACGCTGCTGAAGGGCTGCCGCCAGCGGGCGGAGCGGGAGGCTGCGCGCCTGGCCGCCATCGCCGCCAGTCTGGAAGGCAAGCCCGGATTGGACGCGCCCCGGGCCACGGCCCTGCACGGCCTGCACCACATGCGCGCGACGCTTGCCTGGCTCGACGAGGTGGAGCCGATGCTGCGCCGCGTCTCCGCGCGGCAGCCCTTCGGTGGCGAAGGGCGCTAAACGCTGAATCCTGGACTATCGGGCACGACGACCACGTGGGATCCTCGGCGGGCGTCGTACGATGAAGGGCCGCGCTGCCGGCCCGCGCGGCAGTCGACCGCGAGTCGTCGTTCCGGATGTGGATGGGCGGCACCGCAGCCGGAACGATCGCGGGGGGTCCCAATGTGTCGTGCGTCGCATCCACTTCCTTCGAGCCGCGTCATCAGCGCGCTGGCGGCGCTCGCGCTCGTGCTGGCGGGCTGCGGGCTGCTCGACAGCGCGCCCGACCCTGACCCCGCGGCCGAGGCGTTCGCGCAGGGATGGCAGGAGGGCGGCATCCCGGACGCGCTGCTGGCCGCATCGGCCAGCGCCGAGACGGTCAACGAGATACTGGAGAACACCGCCGCCCAACTGGGCGGTGACCCGATCGTGGAGGTCCGCACCGTCGAGCGGGACGAGCAGGGTGACGGGGCCACGGCGCGACTCGCCCTCACCTGGACGCTGCCGGCCGGCGCGTGGTCCTACGAGACGACTGTGCCGCTCGTCCTGGGTCAGGACGAGGAGGGATGGCAGGTCGTCTGGAGCACCTCGGTGCTCCACCCTGAACTGACCGAAGGCCAATGGCTGCGGTCGCGGTCAGTGGTGCCGGAACGGGCCACGATCCTCGACGCTGACGACCAACCACTATTCACCCCCCTTCCGGTCGTCCACATCGGCGTCGAGCCTCAGGCGGTCGAGAACCTCGACCAGGTGCTCGCGGTGCTTGCCGACCTCGTCGGGATCGATCCCGGTCCGCTCCGGGAACGGGTCGAGGCCGCCGCGCCCGACGTGTTCGTGGACGTGATCACCCTGCGCCAGGAGGACTTCGAGCCTGTCCGTGCCGCGCTGGAGCCGGTGCCGGGTCTGCTGTTCCGGGAGGGCGAGCGGCCACTGGCCCCCACGACGGGGTTCGCCAGAGCCCTGCTGGGCCGCGTGGGGGCTCCCACCGCCGAGGTGCTGGAGGAGGCCAGGCCCGGCTTCGGACCCGGCGACGAGCTCGGCCTGTCCGGGCTGCAGCGGCAGTTCCAGGAGCAGTTGTCCGGCCGGCCGGGCTCGGAGGTCGTGGTCGTCAGCGCAGAGGGAGAGGCGCTCGGCCCCGTGTATGAGACCGCACCGAACTTCGGGGCACCACTGCGGACCACTCTGGTTCCCGAGATTCAGAACGCCGCCGACGCGGCCGTCGTCGACGCGGCCACCCCGTCGATGATCGTGGCGATCCGCCCATCCAGCGGGGAGGTGGTCGCGGTCGCCCACGGCCCCGACGGGGGCGGGGCCAACAGCGCCTTCACGGGGCAGTACCCACCGGGTTCGTCGTTCAAGGTGGTCACAAGCGCGGCGCTGTTCGCCGCCGGTGTGGAAGCCGACGAGATGGTCGAGTGTCCTGAGACGGCGACCATCTTCGGCCGGTCATTCCGCAACGCCGAGGGCGGCGCCTTCGGGACCGTCCCCTACCGCGAGGCCTTCGCCCGCTCCTGCAACACTACCTTTGTGGAACTGACCCCGCGGCTGCCCGACGAGGTGATGGCCCAAGCGGCAGGCGGCTTCGGGTTCGGCGGGGACTGGAGTCCCGGGATCCCCGGGTTCACCGGTCAGGTGCCGCCGCCGCAGGACGACGTCGAGCGGGCGGCCAGCATGATCGGTCAGGGCCGTGTGCTCGCCAGCCCGCTGCTGATGGCCTCGGTAACGGCGGCGGTTGCAGATGGGAACTGGCGCCCGCCCGTTCTGCTGCCGGATCACGCCCAGCCGGGCGCCGGCCCCGTCGCGCTCGACCCCGCCACGGTCGACGCCCTGCAGGAGATGATGCGGCAGGTCGTCGAAGCGGGCACTGGGACCACCGTGGCGGGGGTCCCCGGGGAACCGGTGCACGCCAAGACGGGTACCGCCGAGTACGGCGACGAGGACCCGCCCCGGACCCACGCTTGGTTCATCGGCTACCAGGGCGACCTCGCCTTCGCTGTGCTCGTCGAGGATGGCGAGGCCGGCGGCAGCGTCGCCGGCCCGGTCGCCGCGCGCTTCCTGGAGCAGTTCCCCAGAGGCTAGGTCCGGCGCCGTCGCCGTCACCTGACTCCAGCGTCAGCCGAGTGAGCGCAGCGCGGCGCCGGCGGCGACCGCCACGGCGTCGTGTCCCGGAGGCGCCACGACCTGAAGGCCCAAGGGCAGCCCCTCGGGTCCGCTCAGCCCGGGAACCGCCACGGCGGGAACCCCCAGCGTCGTCCATCCACGGCAGAACACCGGGTCTCCCGTGTGGTCCAGCCCCACCGGGGCCTCGCCCGGCACCGCTGGGACGAGCAGCGCGTCCACGACGTCCCACACCGGTGCGACCGCCTGGCCCACCCGGGCGCGGTGGTCGAGGGCGGCCAGGTACTCGGACCGCGGCGTCGCACGGCCACGTGCGAGCCATCCCTTGAGGAACTCGCTGAGCCGGTCGAAGTGGTCCTCGTACTCCCGCCGGAGCGACTGCGCCGACTCGACGGCGAAGATCGTCAACTGCGCCTCGACCAGGCCGGCGAAGGAGGCGGGCAACCCGATGCGCTCCGTGACCACGCCCGCCCGCTCCAGTTCCTCGACGACGTCGAGCACCCGCTCGGCGGCCTTGTCCTCCATGGACTCCCACAGCGGCGTGCGGCTGAAGCCGATGCGGACCGGATCGGTCGGCAACGGCGCAGTCACCGTCGCGCCTCCCAGCGCCGGAAGGGCCATGACCAGGTCGTCGATGTCGCGCGCCAACACGCCCAGCGTGTCAAGGGTGGGACTCAACGGCTGCACACCACCGAGCGGCACGGCTCCCAGCGTCGGCTTGAGGCCGAACACTCCGCAGAACGCGGCCGGGCGCACGATGGAGCCCGACGTCTGGGTGCCCAGGGCGAGCGGCACCATGCCGTCCGCGACCGCGGCGGCGGACCCGCTCGAGGAGCCACCCGGCGTGCGGGTGAGATCGTGGGGGTTGGCGGTGCCTCCGGGATGGGACGTGGCGAACTCCGTGGTGACGGTTTTGCCGAGCACGACCGCCCCGGCGCGACGCAATCCCGCGACACAGGCCGCGTCGCGGTCGGGAACGCGACCCGCGTGGATGGGAGATCCCCGCTCGGTGGGCTGCCCCGCGGTGTCGATGATGTCCTTGACGCCGACGGGGACGCCGTGCAGCGGACCGCGCGGAGGCTCGGCGTCGCGCGCTCGTGCCTGCGCCAGCGCGGCGTCGGGGTCGACGTGGACCCACGCGCCGATGTCGCTGTCTCGGGCGTCGATGCGCTCCAGGCACGCCGTCACCAGCGCCTCAGCGGTCAACTCCCCGGCCGCGATCGCCCGCGCCGCGGCGTGCGCGCCAAGCGTCGTGAGGTCGCTCATCCTTCTCCCCTCCACTTCCCTGCACCTCCAGATACCCGCTGAACTCGCAAGCTGCCTGCCGCTCTGGTGAAATCCTTGTGACAACCGAGCCGAGGAGCGTGATCGTGGGTCATGTACCATCACCGCGGCGCCTACCTGCAGGCCTCGCCATGGCGCTGCACACCCAGCTGAGCCCTGCTTCCACGATGCTGTGGACACTACGCGGCCCCCACCGTGTTGACGTCGCTCGCCCGCTCCCCCAGCGCGCCCTCCTCAAGGCCCGTCAGGGCGTCAGGGACGCATCGCGCGGTACAAGGCGCCCAAGCAGGTCGTGTTCGGACCCCCCTGTCGAAGACCACCGCCGGCAAGATCCAGAAGTTCCAGCTGCGCGAGCGTGCCTGGGCTCGCCAGGAGCGCCGCGTCCACTGACGAAGCACGAGCCCCGCCAACTGACCTCATGACCGAATCAGGAAGGCGTTCTACGCTCTGCCGCAGCAGCAGGGGCGACGAGGAGAGTGACGGGAGTGGTACCTGAGCAGCGGCGGCCCCGTCGAAACCTCAAAGACGAGGTCGCCATCTACATCCGCGAGCAGATCTTCTCCGGGGCGTTCAAGCCAGGGCAGAAGATCGATCAGGACCGCGTCGCTCAGGAGTTCGGCGTCTCCAAGCTCCCCGTCCGCGAAGCGCTCATCGCGCTGGAGAGCGAGGGACTGGTCGACAACCTCGCCCGCCGCGGCGCCTTCGTCGCGCAGCTGACACCCGAGGACGTCGCCGACCACTACGCCATCTTCGGCATGCTCGTCGCGCTCGCGCACGAGCGGGCCAGCGAGCGCATCACCGACGCGCAGGTGAGCGTGCTTGAACAGATCCTCGAGCGCATGGAAGCCACCAGGGATCTCGCCGAGCAGGAGGCCCTCAACGACGACTTCCACCGGATGGTCAACCAGATCGGTGGCTCGCGCCGGCTGAAGTCGGTCCTGCGGGTCCTGGCCCAGGGCATCCCCCGGGGGTTCTTCGAGTTCACCCCCGACTGGTCGGAGCAGGCCATGCGCGATCACCGCTCGATTCTCAAGGCGTTGCGGGAACACGACGGGGAGGCCGCTGCGCGCCAGGCCCGCCAGCATCTCGCCGACGGTGGTCGAGCAGCCGTCGCCATGCTCCGCGCCACGGGCTTCTGGGACGGGATGGACTCCGAGATCTGACGCCGGTCGGCCCATCCGGCCGCGCAGGCTTCACGACGTCGCCGTCTCCAGGTAGCGGTGGATGTAGGTGAAATCGGTTCCCGGGCACTCCTGGATGAAGCTGCCCCAGAGGTCGTCGTTGGCCTGCGCCAGCTTCGATTCCACGCCTACCCCCCGGGCGTCCTCGAGGAACAGCCCGACGTCCTTTCGCATCGCGTCGGCCGCGAAGCCGAAGTCGTAGGTGCGCGGCACCACACTGCGGGGGAACTTGTCGCTGCTGGCGGTCGTGCGCCCGCTCGAGGCGTTGAGCACGTCGACCATCTGCTCCATGTCCAGCCCCACGCGGCTGCCGAACACGACCGCCTCGCTGGTGGCCGCGAGCGCGAGGGAGGACACGTAGTTGTTGAGCAGCTTGGCCGCCTGCCCGTGTCCCGGCCGCTCGCCGACATGGAAGCGGCGCTGCGCCACGATGTCGAGCACCCCGGCCACTCGCGTCATCACCGACCCGGGGGCGCCGACCATCATGGCGAGCGCTCCGGTCGCGGCTCCCGCGACGCCGCCGCTGACGGGTGCGTCGACGTAGTCACCCCCGGCCTCGCCGAACAGCTCGGCGCATCGGCGCGCGGCTCCCATACCGATCGTGGAGAGGTCGACGACCGTGCGCACGCGCGGCTCCCCCGCTGCGAGCAGTTCGCGGCACACCTCAACGCAGATCTCGCCGTGGGGAAGGCTCAACAGCACGATGTCCGCGCGCTCGGCCACCTCTCCCGCGCCCGCGGCGACGCGCATGCCGGCCGGTGCACGCTCCTCGGTGCCCGCGGCGTCATAGCCCCAGGTCTGGTATCCCGCCCCGATCAGGCGCCCGGCGATCGGCGCTCCCATCCGGCCGAGGCCAACGAAGCCCAACGTCTCCAAGGTCACTCCTCCGCCCCTGTTCGCACCCTCACCGGCGAGCCGCCTGGGCGTCGCGGCGGTACACCATGATCGTGCGGTCAAACGTGATGACCACCGTCCCGTCCTGCTTGTAGCCCTCGGTGGAGACCTGCACGATCCCGACCTCGGGACGCGACCGCGATGGCCGGAGGCCGGTGACGGTGGATCGGGCGCGCAGGGTGTCCCCCTCGAACACCGGCGCCGGCAACCTGACGTCGTCCCACCCGAGGTTGGCCGCGGCGTTGCGGCTCAGCCCGGGCACGCTCAGGCCGGTGACGATGGCCAGCGTGAGGCACGAGTTGACCAGTCGCTTGCCGTACAGACCGGTCTCGGCGTAGTGGCTGTTGTAGTGGATCTCGTTGGTGTTGTTGGTGAGCAGCGTGAACCACGCATTGTCGGTGCCGTCGACGGTGCGGCCACCAGCGTGCTCGTAGGTGACGCCCTCCTGGAAGTCCTCGAAGAACCGTCCTTCCCAGTCCCGCTCCACTGTGGTGCCCATGCCGGCTCCTTGCCGATCGCCTTGAGGACCATCACGATCCTGCGAAATCGCCCAGTCCCGGCGGCGGCCCTGTGGGACGCGGGCGCCAGCCGTCGAAGTTGAGCGGCAGGCCAGGAAGGGTGAAGTCCTCGATGTCCGGGTGCGGTACGCGGGTGAGCATGTCCACCGCCGCCGTCTGGGGGTGAGCGGCCACCTCGCTCACGTTCTGCACGGGGCTGCACGGGACTCCCGCCCCCTTCAAGGTCCGCTGCCACTCCTCGGTGGACCCCTCCTGCAGCGTCTTGGTCAGTTCCGCCACCACCCGGTCGCGGTTGGCCACCCGCCGCGGGTTCGTGGCCAGGTCCTCGTCGCCGCCGAGGTCGGGGCGGTCGATGGCCTCGCACAGGCGCCGCCACAGGGTGTCGTTGCCCGCCGCGACGACGAGCCACCCGTCCGCGGTCGGGAACGCCTGGTAGGGCACCAGCATGGCCAATCCCGACCCCATCCGGTGGGGGCTCTCCCCGGTGGCCAGGTAGCCCACGAGCTGGTAGGGCAGCCACGCCAGCCCGGTCTCGAACAGCGAACCGGTCACGTGCGTGCCCTCACCGGACCTGGACCGGTGGCGCAGCGCCGCCAGGACACCGAGCGCGGTCCACATCCCGGTCCCCATATCCATGACCGACGTGCCTGCTCTGACGGGACCGCCTCCCGGCTCCCCCGTCACCGACATCAAGCCTGAGAACGCCTGGATGAGCGGATCGTAGCCCGGCTGGCCCGCCAGCGGCCCGGCGGTCCCGAAGCCCGAGATCGAGCCGTACACCACGCTCGGGTTGTCCCGCACAACATCCTCGTAGCCGAAACCGCGACGCTCCAGCGTGCCCGGCCGCCAGGCCGCGAGCACGACATCGGCGGCGGACGTGAGTGCGCGCAGCGACGCCCGGTCGGCGTCGTCATCGAGGTCGAGGGCGATCGACTCCTTGCCCGCGTTCATGACCGCGAAGATGGCGCTCTCGTTGTTCCAGAACGGTGGGCCCCAGGCGCGCGTGTCGTCGCCCTCCCCCGGTCGCTCGACCTTGATCACCCGGGCGCCCAGCTGCGCCAGGATGAGCCCGGCATAGGGTCCGGCGACGTTCTGGCACAGCTCGACGACGGTGATGTCGCTCAGCGGCGGCTCACGCATCGAGCCCGCCCCGCGACACGAGTTGGCGTGCGATCACATTGCGCTGGATCTCGTTCGTGCCCTCGCCGATGATCATGAGCGGCGCGTCCCTGAAGTAGCGTTCGACGTCGAACTCGGTGGAGTACCCATACCCTCCGTGGATTCGCATCGCGTCGAGGGCGATCTCCATCGCGGCCTCCGAGGCGAACAGCTTCGCCATGCCGGCCTCCATGTCGCTGCGCTCGCCGGCGTCGTAGCGCTCCGCCGCGTGCCGCACGAGCAACTGCGAGGCCTTCAGCTTCGTGGCCATGTCCGCGAGGTAGTTGCCGATCGACTGGTGCTTCCAGATCGGCTTCCCGAAGGCCTCCCGCTCCTGCGCGTAGCGCAAGGCGTCATCCAGCGCGGCCCGGGCGACCCCCACGGCCCGGGAGGCGACCTGGACCCGGCCGATCTCCAGGCCCTGCATCATCTGGGCGAATCCCTTGCCCTCCACCGCTCCGAGCAGGGCGTCGGCTGGGGCGCGGAAGTCCTCGAAGACCAGCTCGCACGTCTCGACGCCCTTGAACCCCAGCTTCGGAAGGCGGCGCGAGACGGTGAAGCCGGGATCCTTGCCGACCAGCAGGATGCTGATGCCCTTGTGCGGCGGATCGGCGTGGGGATCCGTCCTGCACAGCAGCGCCGTCAGCTGGGAGCGCTCGGCGTTGGTGATCCACATCTTCGAGCCGTTTACGACGTAGTCGTCGCCGTCGCGCCGGGCGACGGTCCGCATCGCCTGCAGGTCCGAGCCGCCGCCCGGCTCGGTCAGCGCCATCGTGGCGCGCAGCTCTCCCGTCGCCATCCGCGGCAGGTAGCGCTCACGCTGCTCCTGTCTGCCGTGCTGGAGGATCAGCTTCGACACGACCGTGTGCCCGCCGAACGCACCGGCCAGGCTCATCCATCCGCGCGCCAGCTCCTCGGTCACCTTGGCGTAGCAGGCCGTTGAGACGCCGACCTCGCCGTATGGTCTCGGGATCGCGAGCCCGAAGATGCCCATGGCCTTCATCTGCTCGATGAGCGCTTCGGGATAGGTGTCGGTGTGCTCGAGCTCCTGCACGACCGGTCGGACCTCCTCCTCCACGAACTTCGCGACGAGCTCAACGATCGCCTGCTCCTCTTCCTGCAACCCGCTCATCGGGGGCCCCCCGTAATGGTCTGGAGCATGGTCTCCGTCATCCGGATCGGCCTTCCCCGGTCGCCGCCGCCAGCAGGTCGGCGAGTCCGGCGGCCTCGGGGAGGCGCGCGCAACGCGCGAGGACGCCCTGGAAGCCCTCTTCGCCAAGAACGGGTTCCACGAGTCCTCTGACTTTGCGTTCGAGCCGCTCTTCGGTCATCGGCCGCTCCGCGCTCGCGGTGGCATGGCGCACTTCACGCTCGAGTACCCGGCCGCGCGCGGTCTCCAGCCGAAGGTGGGCCGCCCCCTTGGCTACCGAGTCATCGACGACGGCGATGACCCGGCGGCGGAGATTCACGACATCGGGCGCCTGAGCGCGCTCGTCGCTGAACTGCGGCGGCGCGCCATCGCCGTCGAGCAGGCCGATCGTGACACAGTGGGCAACGCTGAACTTGCTCTGCAGCCCGTCGGCGGGGTCCTCGATCCCCATGACCTCGAGCACGACCTTGGGGATGCGGATTTCAGCCTTCTCCACATCCTCCCCGCCGAGCTCGCCGCGGAGCGCGACCGCGGCGTCGATCGCCGCGTGAGAGACGATGCCGCATGCGTACGGTTTGATCGCATTGCCCACGATCTCCCACACCTGCCCGAGCCCGGTCACCATCTCCGTGAAATCGGCCCTCGGGGAGGCCACGTTGGCGAAGCCCCGGCGCCCCTCGATCGGCTCAGCCGGCCCCGTGTACCCCTGCTGGGCGAGCAGCGCGGCCTCGACGCCGTCGGCCGCCGCCTTCCCCGGGTGAAAGCCCTTGGTCATGGAACCGTTGGCGGCAGTGAGCCCAGCCGCCTGGGTGGCGCCCAGGGCCAGCGCGACGCGCGTGCTGTCCGGATCCAGGCCGAACGCCCTGCTGGCCGCTGCGGCGGCGCCGATGTGCCCGGCCGTACCGGTCAGGTGCCACCCGAGGTCGAAGTGCTCAGGGCACACGCCGTTGCCGACGCGAAGCGCCACTTCGACGCCGGCGACCAGGGCGGCCATCGCGTCGGCGCCGGTGGCCTCGGCGTGCGCGGCCGCGGCGAGCACCGCCGGGACGATCGGCGGGCCCGGGTGCACGACCGTGCGCAGATGCGTGTCGTCGTAGTCCTGGACGTGCATCGCCGTGCCGTTCACCAAGGGAGCGGTGGTCACCCCCAGCCGGTCGCTGCGCCCCAGCACCGCCGACTCGGGCGGCGTGCCGAGGTCGCGGAGCACGCCCAGCGCCGTGACCACCGCCGGATGCCGAGACGCGCCGATGCCCAGCGCCACCGCGTTGAGCAGGGTCCGCTGAGCCGCGGCGCGCGCCGAGTCGGGCAGGGCCTCCCACCGGCACGTGGCGACGAACTCCGCCAGCGTGGCCGAGACAGCCTGGGTCATGAGCGGCCCTCCTCAGGGGTGCAGGCTGCCGCCAGGGCGTGCAGCGACGGCGCGTGCTCGAGCTCGTCCACGGCGGCGAACAGGGCCTCGGCACGGCCCGGCAGGACCGGGTCGACGAGGCCGTGCACCTTGTCCCGCAGGTCCGCCTCGGTGAGCGGCCGCTGCGCGCTGCCGCGGGCGTGGGTGACGTGCTCCCTGCGCGCGCTGCCGTCAATGAGGCGGACCTCCACCGTCGCCTCGTCACGCGCGGCCGTGCTGTCCACCTCGTAGCGGACCTTCGCCCGGAGGTCGCGCACGTCCTCGCTGTTGACTCTGGCGTCGCGGTACTGCTCCAGGCCTGCACGCCCGTCCAGCAGTGCCACAGCCAGACCATGAGCGGTGCTGAAGCGGGCCTGCAGCCCGGTCTCCGGCGCCATGTTTCCGGTGAGCTCGGGCACCAGCGGGTGCACCGTGGCGATGATCTCTGTCACCTGATCGGGACCGTCGATGGAGGATGAGAGCTCGACGGCAGCATCGATCACTGGGTGGGTCACCACGCCGCAGGGGTACGGCTTGAAGGCGTTCGACTCGAGCTCCCAGCGGCTCCCCAGGCCGTCGAGAATGCTCTCGGGTCGGCTGCCGTTGGGTGACAGGACCGCGAAGTATCCGCGAGGGTCTTCCAGGGCGTCCGTCGGGGCGGTGAAGCCGCGCTCGGCGAGGAGCGCGGCCAGCAGCCCGTTCGACGCGCCCTTCCCGGCGTGGAAGGGCTTGACCATGCTCCCGAAGCCCTCGCGCTGACCGAGGGTCTGGCTCGCTGCGAGGCCGAGGGCGTGCGTCAACCGCTGCGCATCGAGCCCGAGCAGCACCCCCGCCGTCACGGCGGCGCCCAACGGCGCGCACGTGCCGGTGATGTGCCATCCGTCGTCGTAGTGCTCCGGCGACATGGCGACGCCGACCCGCAGCTGAGCCTCGCACCCCAGCGCGAAGGCGCGCAGGAAGCGCTCGCCGTCGACATCGCGCAGCACCCCTGCCGAGAGTCCCGCGGCCAGCGTGGCGGCGCCGGGGTGGATGACGGTCGAAAGGTGCGTGTCGTCGAAGTCGTCGAGGTGCGCGGCCACGCCGTTGGCGACGGCGGCGCCCAGCACGTCGAGCCTCTCGGGGCGTCCCAGCACCGGCACCAGCGGCGACCCACCGTGCCGCAACGCGAAGGCCACGACCTTGTCGACGGCCGCCTCCCGGCTGGCGCCGATCGCGGTGCCCAGCACATTGAGCAGCGAGCGTCGCGCCGCCTCGCGGGCGACGTCGGGTGGAGCCTCGCCGGCAAGCCGGAAAAGGGTCTGGGCGTACGTCACCGTGAGCTGTTCCATCGACACCTCCGCCGCAAATTTCTTATATTAGATCACCGATCCCCGACCGCACCCGCCCGTGATAGACAGATCGCGCATCACGTTGACTGGAAGCGAGAGGCACATGGCCTTGACCGAAGCCTGGACGCCCGACCACGCGACCGACCCCACCGACGGGGGGCTGACCGCCTCCGTCGCCAGGTGGTGCGAGGACGTTCGACTGGAGTCGATCCCGCAGGAGGCGGTGACCGTGCTGCACCACTGCGTCCTGGACTGGCTCGGGGTGACGCTCGCCGGTTGCGCCGATCCCCTGGTCGACATCCTCACGGCGGAGGTGGGGCGCGCCGAGGGCGCATGCACCGTGCTGGGAAGGACGGAGCGGGCCGCTCCCGCCGACGCGGCGCTGGTCAACGGGAGCGCGGCGCACGCGCTGGACTTCGACGACACGCACATGGCGCTTCCCGGGCACCCCACCACGCCAGTGCTGAGCGGCCTGCTCGCGGTCGCCGAGCAGCGCCACCTCCCCGGCGAGGCGCTGCTGCGGGCGCTGCTGTGCGGGATCGAGGTCGAGCTGCGGCTCGGTCGCATGGCCCAGCCGCACCACTATGAGACGGGATGGCACGCCACCGCGACGCTCGGCTCCATAGGCGCGGCGGTCGCGTGCGCGGAGGCCCTCGGCGCGACCGTCGAGCAGCGGCGCGCGGCCATCGGGATCGCGGTGAGCCACGCGTCGGGACTCAAGTCGATGTTCGGCACCATGTGCAAGCCGGTACAGGTCGGCAGGGCCGCCGCCAACGGCGTGTTCGCCGCCCGCCTCGCGCAGCGCGGGATGACGAGCAATCCCGCGGCCCTGGAGGACCCGCAGGGGTTCTTCGCGGCCTACGGAGGTCCGCCCGGCGCCGGCTCCCGGCCCTGGCCCGACGATCGCCTGGAGCTTGTGGACAACCTCTTCAAGTACCACGCCTCCTGCTACTTCACGCACGCCGCCATCGAGGCGGCCGGCCGGCTCCGCGAGCAGGAGACGCCGGCTGAGGACGTCGATCGGATCCGGGTGTGGGTCAATCCCGCCAACCGGAGCGTGTGCGACATTCCACAGCCGGAGACGGGGCTGGAGGGCAAGTTCAGCCTCAGGGCGACCGTGGCGCTGGCGCTGCTGGGACACGACACCGGCGACCCCGGCACCTTCACCGACGACGCGATGATCGAGGGCCGCCTGGTCGAGATGCGCGAGCGCGTCGTCGTGGAGTCAGATCCTGAACTCGCCCGGACACAGGTCCGGGTGCAGGTCGAGCGGCGCGACGGTGAGGCCCGCACCGCCGTCCACGACAGCGGGCGGCCCGAACGCGACCTCGATCGCCAGGGCGTAAGGCTCGAAGACAAGGTCCGCCGGCTGGCGACCCCGGTCCTCGGCGAGGAGAAGGTGGGGACGGCCCTGGGGATGGTGCGGCACCTTCATGAGCTTCACGACGCTGCCGACCTGGCGGCTGCGCTCGCCCCCACAGCCCCGCGCACGGCGAGCGCACCCGTCCGTTCGTGAAAGGTTGCCGGTTGACGGCTCAAGAATACCTGATCAAAAATGTTGTCAGCGCGGGGGACGACGGGAGTCGTAGGGGCAGCCGTGCTTCGAGTGACGGCGTGGGTGGCCGTCGAGCCGACAGGAGAGCAACCATGACCAAGCCGGCACCTCCCAGCGATCGGCGCATGCGCAGAGGATCCCAATGGGCCTTCACCGTCCTCGGCGTCTTCCTGCTCGCGCTCGTCACCGCGGCGTGCGGGGGCGACGAAGCCGAGACCGCGGGGACGGACAGCGCGGACGCGGAGGCCGACGAAGCGTTCCCGGAGGACAACATCCGTGACGTCATCCCCGTCGACGTCGGCGGCGGGCTCGACACTGCGTCGCGAGCGTACCAACGCTTCTGGGAGGAGCGTCTCGGCGTACAGATCAACGTCGAGAACGTCCCCGGCGCCAGCCACGCGATCGGCCTGCAGTCGGTCGCGGACACGGGCCAGGACTGCAACACCGTCGTCACCACGGCGATCCCGCACCTGCTGTACTCCTACCTGACGCAGGACGTCGACTTCGACTACGAGAACAGTTTCTATCCGGTCGGCGCCGTGCAGACGCAGCCCGCCGCGATC
>WHTC01000189.1 GCA_009379795.1 Nitriliruptorales bacterium
AGTTGCCAATGGCCGGGACGTGCGGGTGAGATTCGGGGTCCCCCACCCCTTGCGCCGAGGCTCGACCCTCGCCTATCGTCTGGCCTGTCGCAAACTTTGTGAGAATCTTCACAAGGGTGCGAGGCCAGGGTCCGGCGGTCGCGCCCTCCCTCCCCTCCCCAGCCCAGGAAGGGCTGCTTTTTCTGTTTGGGAGCCAGCAGGCGGCCGAGGACCGAGACGACGAAGCGGAGCGAGAACAGAAATGGACTGGCGCCAGAGAGCGGCATGCCTCAGCGAGGACCCCGAACTCTTCTTCCCGGTGGGTACCACCGGACCTGCGCTCGACCAGGTTGAGCGGGCGAAGCAGGTCTGCCGTCGCTGCGAGGTCGTCGAAGCCTGCCTGGAGTCGGCACTGGGGACGAACCAGGACGCAGGCGTATGGGGCGGCATGAGCGAGGACGAGCGGCGGACGCTCCGCCGCAGCCGTCAGCGCCGGAGGCGCCTGGCCAGCTGACCGGCGCCAGCCTCACTCACGGCATGGGGATGACGAGTTCGAAGGTCGCTCCGGAGAGCGCGCTCTCGTGCGGCCCGAGTCGGGTCTCGGGGGGAAGCGTCTCAAAGGTGCCGCCGAGTTCGCTCTCCACCAGCGTGCGTGCGATCTGCAGGCCGAGGTTGGCCATCGTCTCGAGGGTCTCCTCGGGAAGGCCGACGCCGTCGTCGGTGACGAGCACCCTCAGTGTGGTGGGTGCCCGCTCGAACCGCACCCGCACGTGCCCGGTCTCCTTCGCGTTCCAGGGACGAACCGGGTTGTCGTAGGGGAAGGCGTGCTCCACCGAGTTCTGCAGCAACTCGGTGAGGACGAGCGCGAGCGGCGTGGCGATCTCCGCTGGGAGGTCGCCAGGTTCGCCATGGAGGCTCATCTCGACGGGAATATCGGGGTTCAGCAGGCCGTCGCCAAGCATCTCCACGATCCGGCCGGCGATCTTGCCGAAACTGACCCGCTGCCGTGACTCCTCGGACAGCGTCTCATGCACGAAGGCGATGGAGGAGATCCGCCGCACGCTTTCGGCGAGGGCCTGCCGAGCCTCGTCCGAGCGCAGCCGCCGGCCCTGGAGCCGCAGCAGCGAAGCGACTGTCTGCAAATTGTTCTTCACCCGGTGGTGGATCTCGCGGATGGTCGCATCCTTCACCCGCAGCGCTCGCTCATGGCGGCGCAGTTCCGTGGCGTCGCGGACGATCAGCAGGCCGGCGATCACCTGGCCCTCGCGGATCAGCGGCAGCACCCGGCGCAGTACGACCGCCCCGTCGCGCTCGACCTCGGTCTCGACCGGCTCACCGTCGGTCAACGCTTCCAGGAGCGTGTCCGGGAGCGGGTCGAAGTCAGCGAGGTGCTGGCCGATGACGTTGTCGAGACTTCCGAGCCGGCGGTACGCGCTGATGGCGTTGGGGGAGGCGTAGATCACCGCCCCCTTGGCGTCCACCCGGATGATTCCGTCGCCCACGCGCGGCGACAGTTCGTGCTCCTCGACGGGGTGGGAGGACTCGTAGGGGAAGGTCCCGTCAGCCAGCATCTGGGCCAACTCGCCCGCCGACTGCAAGTAGGTGAGCTCCAGTTGGCTCGGGGAGCGCGCGGTCGAGACGTTGGCTTCCCGCGTGACCACCGCGATCAAGCCGTCGCGGAAGCGGACCGGGATCGCCTCCTCGCGCACCGGCACCCCCGTCGACCAGTCCGGGTCGGCGTCGCGGATCACCCGCCGCTCGTTGAATGCTCGGCCAACCATGGGCCGGTCGCCCGCCGGGAACGTCTGCCCGACCAGATCCTCGACATAGATCGTCTGGGCCGTGTAGGGACGCATCTGCCCGACGCAGAGGTAGGCGGGCGCGGCCCGGGTCCGGCTTCGCCGCTGGTCCCGATCGGCCGGCCGGATGAGCTGTTCCGGAGCGACCAGCTGCGCGGGGGCCCGGGCATTGTGGACGAACAGGAGCAGGTCCGCGAACGACAGGTCCGCAAGGATCTGCCAGTCTCGCAGCAGGAGTTGCAGATGGGCGACCGCGTGGGGATCCAGTCCCGCATGGTCGGCGAGGAGATCCTCTACGAGCGACATGACGAGCCGGATCCTAGCTAGGTGATGTCCGGCGGACCGGCGTTCAGCGCTCGAGGAACTTCTCGAGCCCCTTGATCGGACCGACCTCGCGGATGCGCTCGAAGGCCCGCGCCTCAATGCGCTTCACCTCCGCGATGGTCAGACCGAGACGGTTGGCGACTTCCCCGGGCTTGGCGGGGACACCATCGGTCAGACCCATGCGCAACTCCAGCACCCGCCGCTCGATATCGGGCAGGCGCCGCAGAACTCCGCTGAGCCGATTGCTGAGTGCCTTGATCGCTGCGTCGTCGGAGCCCTCGTCACGGTGCCGCTCGTCGGTCCGACGCGGGCGGCGCTCGGGCCGAGGCTGGTGGTCGCTCATCTGATCTCTCATGCTACACGGGACCTTGCACTACCCCTGCCACGCACTCCCGATGCGCCACAACCAGGAAGATGAAGACGGCGAGGTCACGGCTAGTCTGCGTCCATGCGTGATGTGCAGGCACTGGTGGACGCGGCGGACAGCGCCGAACTACTGATCGCCGTGGATCGGCTGGCTGCGGCGCGCGACTGGGAAGGCCTGAGGGACCTGGCGCACCGTTGCCGCGAGGCCGTGGAGTTCGGCCGTCAGTTGTGGCCGGTGGCGATGCACATCGACTACCGGCTCGCCTGGGAGGCGCCGGCCGACTACGCCGCGGGCGTCCTGCGGCCGGGCGCTGGCCGCTTCGCGCTCGGACCGCTCACCGAGGTGGCCGCCAGCAACCATGAGTGGGCCGCCCTCGCGCCGCACCTCGGTGACGCCGCGTCGACCTCGGCGGTTGCGCAGGAGCGCGTGCTGCGCGGTGAGGACCTGCGCGCTCACGCGCGCCAGATCGACCGCGGCGAGACCGACGCCCTGCCGCTCCGACTTATGGACTGGGAGCCGGTGTACGCGCTGCCGCGCTACCGGGACCGCTCGGCGGCCTTCCCTCAGCCGGATGTCGCGCTGCGCACGCTCCCCCCACCCGGCCCCCTGCCGGATGGTGGAGCTGTGGACGACGACGAGGCGGTCCGCGCCCTGCGGGACACCGTGGAGACGTGGGTGTCCCAATCGGCGGGATCGGTGGCGGCGGTCGCCGTCGAGGGCGATGCGGCGGTCGCCGTGGGCGCGCTCGCCCAGGCCCACGGGGGCCAGGCCGCCCTGCTCGGGATCCAGCCCGCCGAGGCGCTCGCGCTGCTGCAGTGGGCGGGGGCGAGCGGTGGGGCGTACGGCCGGCGGCCGGGCGGCGCCCGTGGTCGCTTCATGGCCTGGTGGGCCGCCATCGCGCTGGCAGGGTTGTCCTGGCCGCCCGACCCCGACGACCTGGGACAGGCGCTCGCCGAGCTGCGCTGGTACCGCTGGGCTCCCGGAGCGGCGGAGAAGGGGTGGATCCTGCGCCTGGCGATCGAAGACCCCATCGACGGGCTGGCGTGGGCGGTCGACGCCACCGATCATCGCGAGGAGGAGCCCGGCCACGTGGACGAACCGGCTGAGCTGCACCAGTGAGCAGCCGGAGCACCGGCTTGGCCATGATCATGTATGTGTCAGGATGCGGGCATGGTGCTCGTCGTCATGACCGTGCTGGCCGCCCTTGCCATCGGCGTGGCCAGCGGTGGCCGCTTCCGCGACCTCGCCCAGGTGTCGTTCCGGGGCGGCGTCCTGGTCGGGTTCGGGCTCGGCGTCCAGTTGGTGCTCGGGTGGCTCAGTGGCCGCACGGACGGGGAGGGCATCGTCGGGCTGCCGTTGCTGATCGTCTCGCAGGTGGCCCTGCTGGCATTCTTCTGGCTCAACCGGCGGCTGCCGGGGATACCCGTCGCGTTCGCCGGGTTCGCGATGAACGCGCTGGTCATCATCCTCAACGGGGCGATGCCGGTGTCCCGGGTCGCGCTGCGTGCCGTTCCCGGCGGAGGGCCGGGCGCGGTGACGCCCGGCAAGCACCGCGTGCTCGAGCCTGGTGATGCCCTCCCGTTCCTGGCGGACGTCATCCCGCTGCCGCCATTGCGCACCGTGGTCAGCGTGGGCGACGTGGCGCTCGCCGTCGGCGTGGCGATCCTGATCGTGACGCTGATGCGCCGCCCTCACGATGCCGAGCCGCGGCGGGATGATGTGCCGGCGGCATGATCAGCTCCGCAGCCAGTCCAGCGTCTCGGCGAGGCCGTCCCACAGCGGGACCTGTGGTTGCCAGCCAAGCTCAGCCCGCGCGCGGCTGATATCGAGCGCGACGTGCCGCAGTTCGCCCGGCCGGTGTGGCGCGCGCTCGGCGAGGTGGGGGTAGTCGGACAGATCGGCGAGTAGGGCGAACAACTCGTTGACGCTGGTCTGCCGGCCGGTGCCGATGTTGCAGCGCAGGCCGTCGGCGGCCTTCATCGCCAGCACGCACGCCTCGACGACGTCCTCGACGAAGACGAAGTCGCGCGTCTGGTGGCCGTCGCCGTAGATCGTCACCGGACGCCCCTGGAGCATGAGGCCGCCGAAGATCGACACCACACCGGCCTCGCCGGCGGGATCCTGGCGGGGTCCGAACACGTTGCCGAGGGCCAACGAGGTCCAGCGCAGGGCGTACAGCGCCTGGTAGGTATACAGATACTCCTCGACCCCGCGCTTACCGGCGCCGTACGGCGAGTGGGGATGGCCGTCGTAGTCCTCGACGATCGGCAGATCCTCAACTGGCGGCTCGCCGTAGATGCAGCCGCCGGAGGTGGTGAATACGACCTTCTCGACACCATGGCGGCGGCAGGCCTCCAGGAGCCGGACCGTCCCCACCACGTTGACCATTGCGTCGTGCGTCGGGTCGACCATGCTGCGCCGGACGTCGATCTGAGCGGCCAGGTGCACCACGATCTCCGGTCGTGCTCGTGCGACGGTCTTGTCCATGGCCTCCGAGGTGATGTCCAGCCGCGAGAAGGAGAGGGGGCGGCCAGGGTCGCGGCGCGCTTCGGAGAGGTTGGCCAGCTTGCCGGTGGACAGGTCGTCCACAACGGTGACCTCGTGCCCGTCGGCGAGAAGGCGATCCACCAGGTTGGAGCCGATGAAGCCGGCCCCACCGGTCACGAGCACGCGGGACATCGCTGGAATCCTTGCGCAGGGGCAGGGCCCTCGCAACGCCAGGGCCCGCGACGACGCCTACTCGATCTGCTGCAGCATGACGCGGATGCGGTCGAGCAGGCCGGACGGAGCGACATCCTTGCACTTCATCGCAATGAAGACGCGCAACTCTCGCTCGAAGTCGGCACGGTGCTCGCATGGCGGGCAGTCGTGGAGGTGCTGGATGATCAGGCGCTGGACCGCGGCGCCGCACTCCCCGTCCAGGAAAAACTGCAGATCCTTCAGCGCCGCGTGGCAGTCGGTCTCGCCG
Source organism: Nitriliruptorales bacterium (assembly GCA_009379795.1). GTDB lineage: Bacteria > Actinomycetota > Nitriliruptoria > Euzebyales > Egibacteraceae > WHTC01. Next base: position 5,438 of record WHTC01000189.1, read on the forward strand.
GCCGCGGCGTGATCGTCGTTGGCCCCGGTCATCGGTCGGTGTCCCCTGCTGTTGTCGACGCTTCGGCGGGCACGAGGCCGCGCTCCTTCGCGTAGTCGTACAACGCGCGTTGGAGTGCGGCTCTTCCCCGATGCAGACGACTCATGACCGTTCCGATCGGCGTATCCATGATCTCAGCGATCTCGGCGTAGCGAAATCCCTCAACGTCGGCGAGATAGACCGCAATCCGGAACTGCTCCGGCAAGTCGGCGAGCGCGTGCTTGACCTCCTCATCGGTCAGCCGGGACAGGACCTCGACCTCGGCGGGTGCGCTCGTGGTCTCGGCCACCCGGTCGTACAGGGAGAAGGATCCGTCCTCGCCGCTGGCTGCGTCAACCGACACCTGCTGCGGTTGCCGCTGCTCCTTGCGGTAGGCGTTGATGTAGGTGTTGGTAAGGATGCGGTAGAGCCACGCACGGAGGTTGGTGCCGGGACGGAACTGGTGAAAGGCCGCATAGGCCTTGGCGAAGGCCTCCTGCACCAGGTCTTCGGCATCGGCCGGATTGCGCGTGTAGCGCAGCGCCGCCGAGTACAGGGCGTCCAGGTAAGGCAGAGCCTCTCTGGTGAACCGCTCCTGGCGCTCCGCGTCGCTCAGTTCCTGGCGAACGGGGCCTCGATCCTCCCGTCCAGGCTGTGACCCTCTCCCGTCGGCGGAGGGGCTGGCTGTCGACATTGCACCTCCACTTCGTATGGGCCCGCACGGCGTCAGGCGCACGGGTTGCTCTCCGGTCATGTGGCTGGGCAGAGAAGTCTACGGCCAGCCGCACCGCACGCCC
>WHTC01000213.1 GCA_009379795.1 Nitriliruptorales bacterium
TCCTAGCTGGCCTGGTTCAGCTGTAGCTCCAGGGAGCGTGCTCGTCGCCGTTGACGTGCGGACCCGACTCTCACCGCGAGCGTCTTGGCCTTGGCGACCTCACGTCGCGCCTGATCGACGTGATCAGCGGCAATCAGCGCATGCGCCAGCTCGATGTGCAGCTGTGCCCGCGCGCGCACGAACGAGGAATCCATGCCAGTCAACGCGTACTGCAAGCGCACGATCGCCGACTCGTCGCCCAGCCGGGCCAGGGCGGTGCCGTGCCAGCGTGCCAGGTGGAATTCGTCGAGCATGATGTACGGCACCGCCGGGTCCCACGGATCGGCGGGGAGCAGTCTCGCGGCACGGTCGAAGCAGCGCTCGACAGCCGAAGCGTCGGAGCCCATCGCCGTGATCTCCCCGACTACCGCCTTCAGCCAGGCGGCCAACACCGGCGGGACGGCCGTGCCGCCGACGCCGACGGCATGCTCAGCGAGTTCTCGCGCCTGCTCCGGCTGATCGATCTCTAGCAGCACATATGCCTGTTGCGCCAGCGCATGCGCGAGTACCGCTTCCAGCGTCTTTGGCCTCCTCGTAGTGACGCCACGCTCGGCCCACGTCACCCAGGTCCAGCGCAACCCAACCTGCCAGGGCCGCAGCATCACCGATCAACTCGGCGAGTCGCCAGCGTATCGACGGCGACAGGCAGAACGAACGCAAGGACGTCAACGTCTGCAGATGACCGCGAAGTGGCGTGTCGGCGGCCTGCGCGCCCAGCATCCGGTCGATCCGGCGGATATGGTCGGACTGCTCGGCGAGCGCAGCCAGCGTGTCGAGGCCCACGGCGTCGGCGTGCGCCAGCCGGTCTGCCAACTCGGCCGCCGCGCGCTCCAGCCTCGTGTCAACCTGCGCCGTCGGCGGCCGTTCCACACCGATCCCGCACAGCTGCCGGGCGATGCCCAGGCCGAGCACAACCCACTCTATAACATCATATGCCTTGATCTCGCGTTTCCCCTTGATGATCTCCCGAATGGGGTATTCGTCGATCCGAGTCGCCGCTGACAGCGCGCCCACACTCCACCCGCGCTGACGCAGAAATGCGAAGACCTTGCCGAAATCCCGCGCAGCCAGGATCTCTGACATCGGCCGCCCCTCGAACGTGCCCGCTGTCCACCAAGCAGGATCGATAGTGGCCATCGGCCCTCCTCGCAAGATCAGGCCAGAAGATATCCAAGCGTAACCTACGCCCAGAATGTCCGCCTCCAGCCCGGCCGACAACGCTGGGCAGGGAGCCCCGGCCGGGCCTCCCAGCTCAATCGCGGCGCTCGCGGTAGTGAACGCTGACACGGTTCGAATACGGCAATCAGGTGGAGGGTAGTAGGTAAACCTTCCTGCTGAAAGGAACGTCAAGGGAGGTTGGCATGAGGATCGGCGAGATTGCCGCCGAAGCGGCGATGCCAGTCAAGACGATCCGCTTCTGGGAAGAGCAGGGCTTGCTGCCCGAGCCCGAGCGCACACCGTCGGGGTACCGGGACTACCGGCCCGAGATCCTTACTCGGCTGGCCTTCATCCGCTACGCGCAGGGGACCGGCTTCACCCTTGGCCAGATCCGCCAGGTTCTCGAGATCCAGGATTCCGGCGACGCGCCGTGCGAGCATGTGCGCCGCCTCATCGCCGACCGGCTCGCCGACGTCGAGGCCCGCATCGCCGAGCTGAACCGGACCCGCCGCCACCTCGAGACCCTCGCCCGCCGAGCCACCGCCCAGGATCCTGCTGACTGCCAGGGCTACTGCAGGATCCTCACGGCTTGATCTCATCCAGCCCCTTGACCTTCCTGTTTACTGGAAGCTTTATAGTGCGGCTCATGGATGAAGCGATGAGCGTTGCAGACGATCGGACCGCCCCTCCAGCGGAGCCGGCCGGGACGGCGCGTGGCGCCGGGTGGCGGCGCCGCATCGGCCCGCTGGGCACCGCCGCGCGCGTGGTTGTCGGCCTGGCGCTGTTGGGCGATGTGATGCTTGGCCATTGGACAGGGGAGTTCGGGCCGGCGTCATGGGTTCTCGGCCTGGTGGGCTTCCCCACGGTGCTGCTCGCGTGGCAGTGGGCCCGAGCGCGCCGCGGCGCGCCCCCTCTCCGGGCAACCGGGCTCGTGGGTCACACCCTCAACGTGTTGGTGTTCCTCGCCCTGTACCTGACCTTCTGGTACGCGCCCGTCCTCTCGATCACGAGCGACGCCGCCCTCATCTTCTACGGCGCCTCGATGCTGCTCGCCGCCGGGCGCGGCTACGCCGGATGCGAGGTGCTGGCGGCATCGAACTGGCTGCTGCGCCGCGACGACCAGGTTGGCTGCATCCTGTTCGCCCCGGTTGATCACCTCGAACGCCGCGAACGCGGATGAGGACCTCGACAGTTGGCATTCGCGGCTCGGGCGTGACTGGTGGCAAGACGCCGCCGGGCCGTCACGACACCCGGGGAACCGAGGGGTGGTGCCCGAGGACCACGAACGTGGTGGTCCGAACCGTCTCGCGCCATGAGGCGAGGCGGTTGAGGACCGCATCCAGTTCGGCTGCGCTGTCGGTGGCGACGCGCACCAGCAGGTCGTACTCGCCGGCCACGCTCTCGGCCTCGGTCACCTCGGGTTGCCGCAGGAGGCACCGGATGTAGGCGTTCACGTCGGAAGTCCGCACGGTGATCGCCACGCGGGCCACATGGGTGCCCTGCGGCAGGGCCACATCCGCGTGGTAGCCGCGGATGAACCCCTGCTCCTCCAGGTGGGACACCCGCGCCAGCGTGGCGGTGCGGGACAGCCCCACCGCCCGGCCGAGCGCCGCCATGGAGATGCGCCCGTCCCGGCGCAGCGATTCCACGAGCCGCGCGTCGAGTTCGTCCACGCCTGCTCCTTCACCGACGGTTCGTCGGTGAGATCCTACGCAGCGTCGGCGCCTCGGGAAGCTCCCGACGCTTGCCCGCGACCTGGCCGGCTCCCTTCCACGAACAATGGGGGCGTGCCCGCCGATCCTGCGATCGCGCCTTCGACGAGGAGTCTGCATGGTCCAACCCACCGCCGTACTCGACGCGCTGCGCCGCCACCTGCTGGTGGACGGCTACGACCTCGTGCTCGACGTCGATGGGAGCCGCGGATCCTGGCTGGTCGACGCCCGCGACGGCACGCGGTACCTGGACCTGTTCACCTCCTTCGCCTCGCTGCCGCTCGGCATGAACCCACCGGCCCTGACCGGCGACGCCGCCTTCCTGCGCGACCTGGCGCTCGTGGCAGTGAACAAGCCCGCCAATTCCGACCTGTACACGACATACCTCGCGGCCTTCACCGACACCTTCGCCCGGGTGCTGGGCGATCCGACGCTGCCCTACCTGTTCTTCATCGAGGGCGGCGCGGCTGCGGTCGAGAACGCGTTGAAGACCGCGTTCGACTGGAAGTCGCGGCACAACGAGGTGGCGGGGCGGGATCCAGCGCTGGGCTCGCGCGTGCTGCACCTGACCGGCGCGTTCCATGGCCGCACGGGCTACACGATGAGCCTGACCAACACTGATCCGAACAAGGTGGCGCGCTTCCCGAAGTTTGACTGGCCGCGCATCGAGGCCCCCGCGCTGCGATTCCCGCTCGAGGCGCATCTCGCCGAGGTCGAGCAGTCGGAGGTCAGGGCCCTCGACCAGGCGCGCGCGGCCTTCGCCGCCCACCCTCACGATATCGCCTGCTTCATCGCCGAGCCGATCCAGGGCGAGGGCGGCGACCGTCACCTGCGCCCGGAGTTCCTGCAGGCGATGCAGGCCCTGTGCCGCCAGCACGACGCGCTGTTCGTGCTTGACGAGGTGCAGACCGGGAGCGGCCTGACGGGGACGCCCTGGGCGTACCAGCAGCTCGGCCTGGCGCCGGACGTGGTCGCGTTCGGCAAGAAGACCCAGGTCTGCGGGATCATGGCGGGCGGTCGCCTCGACGAGGTGTCCGACCACGTCTTCCGGGTCTCCTCGCGCCTGAACTCCACCTGGGGCGGCAACCTCACCGACATGGTCCGGTCGCGGCGCATCCTCGAGGTGATCGAGGCCGAGGGGTTGATCGACGCGGCCGCCATCAAGGGCAAGCGCCTGCTGGAGGGTCTGGAGGCCCTGGCCAGCGTCCATCCCAGGATGGACAATGCGCGTGGACGAGGGCTGATGTGCGCGTTCGACCTTCCCGACACGGCCACCCGAGACGCGGTGGTCGAGCGGTTGCGCGTCACCGAGCGGGTGCTGATCCTGCCGTCGGGCGAGCGTTCGGTCCGGTTCCGCCCGTCCCTCGCGGTCACCGAGGAGGATTTGCGGCTCGGCTGCGCAGCCCTCGACCGCGTGCTGCACCGTCTGGAGGAGAGCTCATGACCCTGTCCGTCGTCTCACTGATCGCTGGTTCCCGCCGAGCCGGCTCGGCGGGGGAGACGCTCACGTCGGTGAATCCCGCGCACCTCGACGACCTCGTCGCCGAGGCGACCCTCGCCGACGTCGGGGTGTTCGTCGAGGCCTGCCGGGCCGCCCGGGCGGCGCAGCGCGATTGGGCTGCCACGCCCGCGCCTGTCCGCGGGCGGGTGATCGCCGCCGTCGGGCGATTGGTCGAGGCCAACAAGGAGGCCCTGGCACGCCTGCTGACCCGCGAGATCGGCAAGCCCTACGCCGAGTCGCTCGGCGAGGTGCAGGAGATCATCGACACCTGCGACTTCTTCCTGGGGGAGGGGCGGCGGCTGTACGGCCAGACCGTGCCCTCGGAGATGCCCGACAAGCAGTTGTTCACCTTCCGCAACCCCATCGGGGTGGCGGCGGTGATCACCGCGGGCAACTTCCCGGTGGCGGTGCCCTCCTGGTACCTCGTCCCCGCGCTGCTGTGCGGCAACAGCGTGGTGTGGAAGCCCGCCGAGTACACCCCGGCGCTGGGCGACGCGCTCACCCGGCTGTTCGTGGCCGGCGGCCTGCCGCAAGGGGTGCTGTCGCTGGTGCTCGCCGATGGGCCGACGACGTTCGCGGGGCTGGAGCAGGCGCTGGAGGCCGGGCTCATCGACAAGGTGGGCTTCACCGGCTCCACGGCGGTCGGCCAGCGCATCGGCGAGTTGTGCGGCCGGCACCTGCAGTCGCCCTGCCTGGAGCTCGGCGGCAAGAACCCGATGGTCGTGATGCCCGACGCCGCCCTCGACCTGGCGGTCGAGGGCGCGCTGTTCAGCGGCTTCGGCACCGCCGGCCAGCGCTGCACCTCGCTGGGCACCCTGATCGTCCACGAGTCCGTCCACGACCAGGTGCTCGCGCGCTTCGACGCGGCCGTGCGCGCCGCGGCGGTCGGCGACCCGATGGCCGAGGTGCTGTACGGGCCGATGCTGTCCCAGCGCTTCGCCGAGCGCTTCGA
>WHTC01000240.1 GCA_009379795.1 Nitriliruptorales bacterium
CGCCGCGAGGAACTGGGCCTGTCCCAGACACTTGTGGCGGCGCGGATGGGCACCTCGCAGTCCGCGGTCGCCCGGTTGGAGGGCGGCGGGACGGACGTGCGCATGTCCACGCTCGAGCGCTACGCGGCCGCTGTCGGCCAGACGCTGCGCTACGGCCTCGGCGACGCGAGCACCTCATCGGCCGACCTCCCATAAGCTGGGCCTCCGGAAGGTGTGCCCTTACAGGAATATCCGGCGGACCCCTGCCGTTCCACGTGCACGAGACGCCTTTCTAAGGAAAGTACGCACATGGCTACGGAGTCTGTCGAGCAGGTGGCGCTGCCCCTGCTCCCCCTCACCGGCGGCGTGGTCGTCCCGAGCATGGTGGTGAACCTGGCCGTCGATACCGCGGAAGCGCGGGCAGCGGTCGATGCCGCCGCGGATGACGACGGTCTGCTGGTGCTCGTCCCTCACATCGAGGGCCGCTACGCCCGCGTGGGCACGGTCGCCAAGGTCGAGCAGGTGGACCGCCTGGTCGAGGGCGGCCGCGCCGTCCTCGTCCGCGGCCTGTACCGAGCCGTGCTTGGTACCGGCGTACCGGGTTCGGGCGCCGGGATCTGGATCCAGACCAGGGTGGTCGAGGAGGAGTCCTCCGACCCCGAGCGCACCAAGCAACTGGCGGTCGAGTACCGGGCGGTGATCGAGGGCATCCTCGAGCGCCGCGGCGGGCGTCGCCTGGCCGCCACGATCTCGGGCATCACCGACCCGGCCGCGCTGGCCGACACGGCCGTCTACTCGCCGGACCTCTCCCAGGAGCGCAAGGTCGAAGTCCTGGAGACCCTCGACGTCACCCAGCGGCTCGACAAGGTGCTGCGCTGGGCACGGGAATCCCTGGCCGAGCTGTCGGTGAAGGAGCGCATCCAGTCAGAGGTCACCGACAACATGGAGCGCACGCAGCGTGAGTACGTGCTGCGTCAGCAGCTCGAGGCGATCCGCAAGGAGCTGGGCGAACTCGGTGGCGGCGACGATGACGTCCCCGGTGAGTACCGGCGCAAGCTCGCCGACAAGGGCGAGGGCGTGCCCGCCGACGTGCGCAACGCCATCGAGCGCGAGATCGAGCGTCTGGAGCGCACCAGCGAGCAGAGCCCCGAACACTCGTGGATCCGCACCTGGCTTGACTGGATGACGGAGCTGCCGTGGGGCGTGCGCGACGAGGACCAGCTCGACCTCGACGCCGCCCGGGCCGTCCTGGACGCCGACCACACCGGTCTGGAAGAGGTGAAGGACCGTATCGTCGAGCAACTGGCCGTGCGCAAGCTGCGCGTCGAGCGCGGCCTGGACGACACCGCCGGCGGCGAGGACGAGGACGACAAGCCTCGCGGCCGCGACCGCACCGGGCACGGCGCGATCCTCACGCTGGTCGGCCCGCCTGGGGTCGGCAAGACGTCGCTGGGCGAGTCGGTGGCACGCGCCCTGGGCCGCAAGTTCACGCGCGTCGCCCTCGGCGGCGTGCGGGACGAGGCCGAGGTGCGAGGGTTCCGGCGGACCTACGTCGGCGCGCAGCCGGGCCGGATCGCCCGCGCGATCCGCGAGGCCGGGACCATGAACCCCGTGCTGATGCTGGATGAGGTCGACAAGGTCGGGGCGGACTGGCGGGGCGACCCGTCGGCGGCCCTCCTGGAGGTCCTCGACCCGGCGCAGAACCACACCTTCCGGGACCACTACCTGGAGGTCGACCTCGACCTGTCCAGCGTGCTGTTCATCGCCACAGGCAACGTCCTGGAGACCATCCCCGCACCGCTGCTGGACCGCATGGAGATCATCCGGCTCGACGGCTACACCGAGGCGGAGAAGATCGCCATCGCCCGCGACCACCTGCTGGCCCGTCAGCTGGAGGCCAACGGGCTCCGGCCGGAGGAGGTCGATATCGGCGACCACCAGTTCGCGACGATCGTGACCGACTACACCCGCGAGGCGGGCGTCCGCCAGTTGCAGCGCGAGCTGGGCAAGCTGCTGCGCAAGACCGCGACGCGGATCGCTGCCGGCAGTGTCCAAACCCCCGTCCGGATCGACGAGGAGGCGATGCGTGCAGGGCTCGGCCGCAAGCGCTTCTGGCACGAGGCCGCCGAGCGGACCACCGTGCCGGGGGTCGCAACCGGCCTGGCGGTCACGGGTGTCGGCGGCGATGTCCTGTTCGTCGAGGCCACCGCCTCGGATTCGGACCCGACCCACTCTGGCGGGCTTCAACTCACCGGCCAACTCGGGGACGTAATGAAGGAATCCGCCTCGATCGCGCTGTCCTACCTGCGCTCGCACGCCGAGCGCCTGGGGCTGGGCGAGGCCCGCTTCGAGGGCCGACGCTTCCACGTGCACGTGCCCGCCGGGGCGATCCCCAAGGACGGGCCGTCGGCCGGGGTCACCATGACCACGGCGCTGGCGAGCCTGCTGAGCGGCCGTCAGGTGCGCTCCGGCGTGGGAATGACCGGCGAGGTGACCCTGCAGGGCAAGGTCCTGCCGATCGGTGGGGTGAAGCAGAAGGTGCTGGCCGCGCACCGCGCCGGTCTCACCGAGGTCGTCCTGCCCGAGCGCAACGGCCCGGACCTGGACGACGTGCCCGAGGCGGTGCGGCAGGAGATGACCTTCCACCTCGTCGCCGACGCCGCAGACCTGTTGCGCCTGGCGCTGGAACCAGCCCCGACCGTGCCGGTCGCGGCGTGAGTACGGCGGGCGGCGCGTGCCGATCTCCTGGTCTCGGCACGCGTCGCCCCTCCTTCAGCCGGGCGGGTCAGGCGTCCAGCGAGGCGAGCAGGCGGTCGATGGGGAGCGCGGCCGCGTCGTCGGCGGGGCGGGACAGGTAGAAGTCAGCGTGAAACTCGCCGTCGGCCTCCTTGCCGGCCGGGTCGAGGCCACGTTCCCGGACGCCGCGCACGGCGAACCGCCGCTCCTGCGCGCTCACGAACGCCCGCTGGGGAAAGGTCCGGCCAGCCCAATGCTCGGTCACCAGCCCGTAGCGGGCCAGCGCTTCGGCAATCGGCGCGTAGTCCACGGTCCGTAACGGAAAGGTGGCCACCCAGGGGCTTCGCCCGCGGGTCGCGGCCAGAAGGCGGTCGAAGGTCCGCGCCGACAGGTAGCCCACGCCCCCGCTGACCGTGATGAGGTCCACGGCGCGCAGCGCACCGGTCAGTTCCGGCGAGGGTTCGTCGTGCTCCAGGTTCTCGCCGAAGCCGCCGTCCAGCAGACCCGCCCGCAACGCGTAGCCGATCGCGCTGCCCGCGGTGTCCAGGCCGATGACGCGTAACCCCGCACTGCTCCGCCGCTCGGCGAAGAAGGCGCGGTCGGCCTCGGCAAGCTCTTCGGCGGACAGTCCGTCCAGCTCCTCGGTGCTGTAACGCTCGTAGAGGTCCTTCAAGGTCAGGTCGTGCTTCAGCAGCGCGGCGTTGATGCCATAGGAGCAGCAGACGTCGAGGACCGTCAGCGGCCTGTGGACCGTCAGCGGCCCGTGCCCGTTGTCCCTCCGCTGCTCGGCCAGCAGGAACGAGAACAGTGGCTGGCCGTGGTGGGGGATGCGGTACCCGAGCGGGGCGAGGGCACGGAAGAGCGGGCGCGGATCCGGCAGGTCGTACAGATGGTCAAAGCTGGCCTTGCCCTCGTGCACGTGCTGCTGAACGGCGTCGTCTCCCAACGGTTCCTCCTGGATTCGGGGGCATGCGTCGAACGGCTCACCATCCAACGTGGCGACCGCACACAGGAGGTGTACCCAACCTGAAGGATTTAGTTACGGGCCAGTCTTGAAAGTGGCTCCGTGAGGCCGGGACTCAGACCGCTTCCATCAGGCTGGTGAGCTGATCGGGCAGGACCAGAAGCGGCCCGTCGGCACGACCCTGGATGGTGCCATCGCCGCCGATGGTGAACAGCCACGGCTCGCTGGGCAGGTTCCACTCGCGCACGGGATCGGCGACCGTCTCACCCTCGTCGGCATAGATCTCGACGTGGATGAAGGCGATGTCGCCCCAGTCACGCTCGGCGCGCACCTCCTCCAGCGCTGCGACCGAGGGTCCGCAGACCGCGGTCTGGCAGTATGCGGGGGTGGCGAACGTGATCGCCACCGGACGCCCTTCGCGCAGGGCCTGATCGAGGCTGATCTCGTGCATGCCGCAGGGCGGATTCTGGGTGCACAACTGCGCCATGCCCATGGGATCGGCGGTCGTGGGGGTGGCCACGGAGGCGGCCTGCTCGCCGGGCGCGGGCAGTGGGCTCTCCTCGGGGGTGCGGATCGCCAGGACGGCGAGCCCGGCCTGCGAGCCGTCGGCGGTCACCACGATGAACGAGGTGGGACCGGTCTCCTCCAGATCGACCTGCGACACATAGACGCCCAGGGGCTGCCCGGGGACCTCGTGGAATTCCGCCGGGTACGGACCGCTCGGGTCCCCCTCGGGAGCGGCGACGTACAGCTCGAGGTCGGCCCCGGTGACCGGCTCGTTCTGGGTCGTGGTCACACCGAAGGCGAGGGGCACGGCCTCGCCGGTCAACTGCTCGAAGGAGCCGGTGA
>WHTC01000160.1 GCA_009379795.1 Nitriliruptorales bacterium
CAACACGACGCGTGACCGACCAGCGGGACAGCGGCACCATAACCAGCAGCCACCCGACCAGAACAACGCCGCCTCTCGCCATCGCGTCACAGCTCCTGGCCGTTACCGACCCGCGCTCCTAGCCCGAGTTTCCTGGATGACAAACACAGACCGCGCTGCTGCGCGTCGCCCAGGAAGCACTGTCCAACGTGCGCTGGCACGCCCGCGCACACCGGGCCAGCCTCACCCTGTCCTATATGGACGGGGTCGTGATGCTCGACGTGCAAGACGATGGGATCGGTTTCGACACCAAGGAGATCGGTACCCAGGGCGAACGAATCACCGGCGTCGGGCTGGCCACCATGCGGGAGCGCCTCGACAACCTCGGCGGGACGCTGCTCGTGGAGACCGCGCCCGGCGAGGGCACCACGGTGGTCGCCACGCTGCCCACCACGGCACTGCCAACCGATCCGCCCATCGGGGCGACGGCGGGCGAGTTACGATGACCGAGCGGATTCGTGTCCTGATCGCCGACGACCACCCCGTGGTCCGCGACGGCATCCGGGCCATGTTGGGCACCCAGCCGGACCTCGAGGTCGTCGGCGAGGCCACCACCGGCAGGGAGGCCATCCAGCTCGCCCGCGATCTGCAACCCGACGTCGTCCTGATGGACCTGCAGATGCCGCACGTCGACGGGGCCACCGCGACCGCCCAGATCCGCGCGCGCGACCCGCACGCGAACATCCTCGTCGTCACCACCTACGACACCGTCAGCGACATCACCCGGGCGATCGACGCCGGTGCCACCGGCTACCTGCTCAAGGACACCCCGCGCGAGCAGCTGTTCGCCGCGATCCGATCAGCTGCGTGCGGCGAGTCAGTTCTGTCTCCCGCGATCGCCACCCGAGTCCTGGCCAGGATGCGCACGCCCCAACCCGACATGCTGTCCGGCCGGGAGATCGACGTGCTCACGGCGGTCGCCCGCGGCCTGTCCAATAAGGACATCGCGGCCCACCTGCACATCAGCCAAGCCACGGTCAAAACCCACCTGCTGCACATCTTCGCCAAGCTTGGTGTCGACGACCGCACCGCAGCGGTCACCCGCGCCCTCGACCAAAGCATCATCCGGCTTGGCGGGTAGCTCACACCGGGGCGGCGGGCGTAGTGAACCGCCCCGGGTCTGGTGGAGGCTCTGATCCTTGGAGAGGATGGAGCGATGCCAGCATCGAGGATGTATCCGGAGGAGCGGGCGGTGCGGATGGTGCTCGAGTGGCGGCAGGAGCGCGGCGACTCGCGGGGCGGCTGCGCCCAGGTCGCCCGTCGCTCGGCATCAACAAGGAGACGTTACGCAACTGGCTGGCACGGTTCCTGCGCCGCCACGGCCGCACGGTGACCGAGGTCAGCCGGCCGCCCCGCAAGGCCGAGCGCCCGGGCGGCGGGCAAGAACCAGCGATCCCGGCGTCGCGATGCGCCACGTCCTGGGCTGCCTCGCGCGTCGATGGCTCGCCCTGCACGAGGAGATCAAGGTCCACTCCCGCCACCCTTGTCCGCGAACCGCGGGGCCACTTCGGCGCCGAACAGACGGAGCGCCTCCACGGCGGGCTCGAGCGCCATTCCGGGCCAGTTCATGCGCATGTGGAGCCGGTCGACTCCGAGCTTGCGGTACTTCGCGATCTCTCGCGCGCAGTCGTCGGGGTCGCCGAGGATGAAGCGGTCCTGGGCGAGCTGCGCGAACGGGATCGCGAACTCCTCCTCACCAGGAAGGGCCTTGTCCTGTCCCCACTGGTCGTAGGCGGCGTACTTGCGCGCGAGGTGGGGGCCCGCGGTCTGGATCGCCTCCTCTCGGGTGGGTGCGCAGAACACCTCGCGCTGCAACGGGAGCTCCGCCGGCTCGATTCCGGCCTCACGAGCGCTGTCGTGGTACAGACCGACCTGCCGCTCTATCGTCTCGTACCGGGCGTGGGGGTTGATGTTCCAGGGCAGCCCCCACCGCGCTGCCCGCTTCACGGCCGGGTCGGCGTTGGCCGCGATCCAGATCGGCGGGTGGGGCTTGCGGACCGGGCGGGTGGTGCAAGTCGCGTTCTCGATGGTGAAGCCTCGCCCTGTCGCCGTCACCTCGTCCTGAGTCCACAGGGCGCGCACGGTCTCGATCACGTCGCGGAAGTCCCGCACGCGCTGGCTGGTGTCCACCCCGAAGGCCGCGTACTCCTCGTCGCGGTAGCCGAGCGCGAAGCACAGCCCCATACGCCCGCCCGACAGGACGTCGAGGCTGGCCCAGGTCTCCGCCAGGTCGACGGGGTTGTGCAGCGGCGCGATCAGGGTGCCGAACAGTTCCATGTCGCCCGACTCGGGGATGAGCCGTGCCAGCAGCGGCACCGGCTGCAGCTCCTGGAAGGGGTGCGTGAGATAGTGCTGGCCGGAGATGACGGAGTGAAAGCCCGCATCCCTGGCTTCATGGACCCAGGCGATCACGTCCTCGGCCCGGCGTGCGAGGTCCTCGTCGAGCGGTTGCTGCACGAGACCGAGCAGCGACACCCCGAACTTCACGTCGTCTCCTTCCTCGTCCTGGTGCGGTCCCTACGCCCCGCGGACCATCGGGTGGGCGCCGCCGGAGACGTACAGCGTCTGCCCGGTCATGTAGGACGACAGCTCGGACACGAGGAACAGGCTCACCGAGGCGACCTCCTCCGGGCGACCGAGACGTCCCATCGGGATCCGGGAGAGCCGCCGATCGTAGAAGTCATCCATGTCGGGGTACCACTCCGGTGTGTGCCGCTCGGTGTCGATCAGGCCTGGCACGATGCAGTTCACTGTGACGTTGTCGAGCGCGGACTCCGCGGCGAGCGCGATCGTGAGGCCCACCATGCCGGCCTTCGATGCGGAGACGTGTGCCCGGTTGGCCTTGCCCCACAGGGCGGACAGACCGCTGATGTTGATGATCCGCCCGTACTTGCGCTCCCGCATGCCCGGGAGGACCTGCTGGGCGAACAGGAACGGCGCGCGCAGGTTGATGTGCATCACGCCGTCCCAGTCGGCGACGGTGAGCTCCTCGATAGACGCGTGCGGGCGGACGGCGGCGTTGTTCACGAGGATGTCCACGGGGCCGAGCGCATCGCCGGCGGCGCGGACCACACTCTCGATCTGCTCGGGCGCGCTGAGGTCGGCGAGCGTGCCGAAGGCGGGCTGACCGTGGGTCTCGAGCGCGGCGACAGTCTCCTTCAGCGCCTCTTCGTCGGACCGTCCGATCACAGCGACCGATGCGCCACAGGACGCGAAGAGCTCGGCCATCTCCCGCCCGATGTTGCGGGTGCCGCCGGTGACGAGCGCGACCCTGCCGGAGAGGTCGACGAGCTCGCGAGGGTCGCGCTTGTCGCCCGGTTCGGTCCCTGTTGCCATGTCAGTGCCTTTCTCCGACTTCCCGCACGAAGCGCCGCTCGTGCTGGTCGTAGGTGGGGTAGTCGACGAGCTTGTAGAGCTCCTCGCGGGTCGTCATCCGGTCGAGCATGCCGGTCTGCGTCCCGCGCGCGCGCAGTTCGCCGAGGGCGTTGTCGACGGCCTTGACCATCGTGCGGAAGGCGAGCATCGGGAAGATCACGACCGAGTAGCCGATGTCCTGGAACTGCCCGGTCGACAGGTAGGGCGTCTTGCCGAACTCGGTCATGTTCGCCAGCAGCGGCGCCCCGACGCCGGCGTCGGCGAACCGGCGAAACTCCTCCTCGCTGGTGAGGGCCTCGGAGAAGATCACGTCCGCCCCAGCCGCCACGTAGGAGCGCGCGCGCTCGATCGCCTTGTCCACGCCCTCGACGGCCGGGGCGTCGGTCCGGGCGATGATGACGAAGTCGTCGTCGGCCCGCGCCTCGGCGGCCGCGCGCACCTTGCCGGTCATCTCCTCGACGGGCACGATCTGCTTGCCGTCCAGGTGTCCGCAGCGCTTCGGAGCGACCTGGTCCTCGATGTGGATCCCGGCGACGCCGGCGGCCTCGTAGGCGCGAACGGTGCGCATGGTGTTGACGGCGTTGCCGTAGCCGGTGTCGGCGTCGCAGATCACCGGCACGGAGACGGCCTGCGCGATCCGGCCGGCGTTCTCCACCATCTCGGTCATGGTCGCGAGTCCCGTGTCGGGCAGTCCGAGGTGGGCGTTCACGGTCCCACCGCCGGTCATGTAGACCGCCTCGTACCCGTTCGCCTCGATGAGCCGCCCCGTGATCGCGTCGTAGGCCCCCGGCGCGACGAGGATCTCGTCACGCTCGATCAGCGTCCGCAGTCGCCGACCCGGGCTCTGGCGCTTGGTCACGATGCCACCTCCTGGACGTGCCCGGTCGGTGCGGCGGCGCCATCCGGCCTCGCCCGGTAGTAGACATCGCCGGCCATGAGCCGCCGCGCGGTGCGCGTCACTCCCACCGACTGCACTCGCGGTTCGCCGCCTCTGGGGCCGACCCGCGCGATGGCGGATGCGGCGCCCTTCGGATGGCCGATCCGCACCTCGTGCTCGTGGCTGGGGTCGGCGACCTCGTGCACGACGGTGCCCGGCAGGCGGGCCGCCGCGGCGGTGCACATGAGCGCGGTCATCTGGTAGGCGTGGTGAGCCTTCTGCACCGACAGCGACCGGGCGCACAGGTCCATCGCGTCTGCGGAGAGGTCCGTGCCGAACGTCGTCCGGTAGGGCGCGGGCGGCCGCACGAGGGACAGGAACGGGAGCATCGGCGTGACGCTGACCGAGTCCTCTGGCCGCTCGGCGAACCCGAGCCGGACGGCGCACGCCGCGCGCAGGCGCTCGAGTCGGGCCAGCAGGCCGGAGTTGCCGTTGATGGCCGCCGGCAACTCGGTGCCGTCGAGTCCGAGGTCGGCGGCGCGCACGAAGACCACGGGGTTGGTCACGTCGACGATCGAAACCTCGACGGGATCGCCGTCCAACGCGACCTCGTCGCGCGGCTGTCCCGTGGGGAACAGCGCTCCGCATACCGCTCCGGCGGGGTCGAGGTACTCGGTCACGATCTTCGCGCCCGGGCGGGGGACCCCGGCGATGTGGTGGTCGCCCTGCACCGCGGCGTGCCCGTCGCGCACCGGGACGTGCGCGAGCACCCGCACGCCCGTGTTCTTGTTGAACAGGCGGAGCGTGCGGACCGGTCCCTCAGCAGCGTTGACCAGTCCCTCGTCGATCGCGTAGGGGCCGATGGCCGCGGTGAGGTTGCCGCAGTTGGCCCGGTAGTCGATGACCGGATGCTCGATCGAGACCTGCGCGAAGAGGTAGTCGACGTCGCAGTCGGGCTCGTCGCTCGGTGATACCGCCATGACCTTGCTGGTGGACGAGAAGGTGCCGCCGAGCCCGTCGATCTGCATGGGGTCGGGACTGCCAAGCAGTTCAAGGAGCAGGGCGTCGCGCTCGGGCCCCGTGGGCGGCAGGTCGGACTCCCTGATGAAGAGCCCTTTGCTGGTCCCGCCGCGCATGAGCACCGCGGGGATGGACTGCTGGGGCAGCGTGCTCACCTCCGGGCACGGCTGGCGCACCGTACCGATGGAATACTGTATAGGTTTCAGTTTCAGTGACCAGCGGCTCGATTGTCCGCGCCGCCGGGCGAGCGGGTGCCAGCGGGACTGCTGAGGGCAGGTTCGAACAACAGGGGTCCAACAGGTGAGGGTCTACGAGGCGCTCGCAGCCGCCTGCAGGCGCCAGGGTGCCGAGGTCGCGTTCGGCCTGGCCGGTGACGGGAACGTGAAGTTCGCGCACCATTGGGCGAAGGAGTGCGGCGGCCGCTACATCGCGGCTCGGCACGAGACGGGTGCGGTCGCGATGGCGTTCGGCTATGCGCGCTCCACTGGACGGACCGGCCTCGCCACCGTAACCCAGGGGCCCGGGCTCACGAACGCACTCACCGCACTGACCGCGGCGGGGCGCGGGTGCGAACCGCTCGTGCTCGTCACTGGAATGCCGCCAACCGGCCTGCCCGGACACCCGCAGACGATCGACCAGCGTGCCCTCCTCGAGACCGCCGGGGCGGGATTGCAGGACGTCGACCCCGAGCATGTGCTCCGCGACGTGGGGCGCGCCTTCGAGCGTGCCAGGCGAGAACGCCGGCCGGTCGGCATCTGCGTGCCGACCGACGTGCAGGACGGTCCCGGCGAGCACGTCTCGCTCGCGGCGGCGGCCGCCGCCGACTGGGTGGACCAGCGGGTTGCCGACCAACCCGCCGCAACGGACCCGCAGTCGATCGGCGTCGCGGCCGGCCTGGTCGCACGCGCCGAACGCCCGCTGGTCGTGGCAGGCAGGGGCGCGATCGCCTCGCCGGGCGCCCGCCAGGCCCTGGAGGCGCTCGCGGACCGGATCGGGGCGTTGCTGGCCACGACGCTGCCGATACGCGGCTTCTTCTCGGGCCATCCCTGGGACGTCGGGGTCATCGGCGGCTTCTCCCCGGCGCTGACCGTCGAGGAGGTGGGCCGGGCTGACTGCGTCCTGGTGTTCGGCGGCAGCCTGAACTATCGCGCCACGCGCTCGGGATCGCTGTTCGGCGACGACGCTGCGGTCATCCAGTGCGATGTCCTGGAAGAGCCGCCGGGCGCTTCCGTCCCGGTGGACCACCGGATCGTCGGCGACGCCGCGGTGACTGCGCGAGCGCTTGCGGCCGAGCTCGCCCGGAGCGGATTCTCGGGCGGGGGAGCGCGCTCGCCCGCACTCGCCGAGCGCCTGGGGCGGGGAGCCGTCCACGAGCCGTACGAGGATCTGAGCGAGGAGGGACAGGTCGACTCCCGTTCCCTGATGCTGCGGCTCGACCAACTCCTGCCACCCGAGCGGACGGTGACCGTGGACGGCGGCCACAGCGCCGGGTTCCCCTCGGTCTACCTGCGCGTGCCCGACCACCGCGGGTACCTCTTCTCACTGGAGTTCGCCGCGATCGGCCTCGGGCTCGGCACGGCGATCGGGGCCGCTGTTGGTCGTCCCGACCGGCTGTCGGTGCTCGTCGTTGGCGATGGCGCCCTGCTGATGAGCCTGCCCGACCTCGAGACCGCCGCCCGGTACGGGATCCCGGTGGTCGTGGTCGTGATGAACGACCGGGCCTACGGCTCCGAGCTCGCGATCCTCGACGCCGGCAACCTCGCCCCTGACGTGGGGCTGTTCGAGAACCCCAGCTTCGCCGAGGTGGCCCGCTCCATGGGAGCCCGGGGACGCACGATCCACAGCCTGGCCGACATCGAGGACGTGGCGCCGGAGCTCGAGCGGCTCGACGGGCCGCTCCTGCTGGACTGCGAGATCCACCAGGGCCTGCGCGGGCCATGGATCAAGGGTGCCTTCAACCGCTCTCTGCCCGCCGGGCGGCGGTAGGTCCTATCGACGGTCCTCGCCGGTGGGGATCTCGAGGGATACCAGGGGCTGTGGAACTGGCCGCCATAGACGTCGCCGTCCCCTTGTGCACCCTCGGCGCCGGTCGTGGCATCGAGGCCTTCAGCGCGAGGAGGCGTCCAGGCTTCGCAGGACCACCGGATCCCGGATCCCGCCGATGGCGATCGACCGGTACCCTTTCAGCTCCGCCGCTTCGAGCCGCACGTCGTAGCGGTCCTTCGCCTCGAACGGGCTGCCCCGGACACAGACGCTGCGCTTGTCCACGGCCTCGTACACGCTGGCCGAGGTGTCCAGGATCCCCCCGGGCTCGACGAAGCGGAACGGGTCGGCGTCCTCGTAGAGCGTCTGGCGGCAACGCTCTGCGGCGTGCAGCGCATATCCGGGTTCGGGGAGAGACCACGAACCCGTCCTCGCCGAACAACCCGATGGG
>WHTC01000168.1 GCA_009379795.1 Nitriliruptorales bacterium
GTGGAAGAGGTCACAGAAGCGCCCACTGATGCGGATACGGCGACCGAGGACACCGCCGGACAGGACGCGGACGGCGAGGCGATCCGTATCGGCACGTCCCTGCCGCTGACCGGGATGTTCTCGGTCCCCGGCTCGAAGCACCAGGATGGATACGAGTTCTGCGTCGACCTCATCAACGAGGCGGGCGGGCTGCTGGGCCGACCGGTGGAGCTGGTCATCACCGACAACCGCTCGGACACGGAGACCGGCGTGTCGCAGTACGAGCGGCTGATCAACGCCGAGAACGTCGACTTGCTGTTCGGCACGTTCTCGAGCCTGCTGACGTTCCCGACCTCGGCGGTCGCCGAGCAGGCCGGCATGCTGTATCCGGTCCCGTCGGGCGGGGCGCTGCAGATCTGGGCTCGCGGCTTCGAGAACATCTTCTACTTCCAACAACAGCCGGCCGAGTTCCTCGGCGAGTCCGCCATGGAGGCGTTCTCGCACTACAGTGACGAAGACGTGGTGTCCGAGGGCGACTTGCCGCAGACGGCCTCGGTCGTCTATGCGGAGGACTTCTTCGCCGCGGCATTCGCGGCGGGGCTGCTCGGGGGTCAGGTCGCGGTCGAGGGCACCGAGGAGGTCGTCGACCTCTCGCCCGGCTTCCTCGCCGAGGCCGGCATCGAGGTCGTCATGGACGAGCAATGGCCGGAGGGCTACAGCGACTGGCTGTCGCTGGCCAACTCCATCCGCGCCGCCGACGCGGATCTCCTCGCCGTGGGGACGGCCTCGCCCGACGAGGCCGTCGAGGTGGTGCGAAGCCTGCAGACGGTCGGGTACCAGCCGCAGGCCGTGTACATGTCCCAGGGCACGCAGTCGGAGTTCCAGGAGAACCTCGGCGAGGCCGCCAACGGGGTCCTGGCGTACAGCTCCTGGCACCCGGCGGCCCAGTACGAGGGCACGCTGGCCGGGGAGCCCTTCTCGAACCAGGACTTCATCGAGCAGTTCACGGCGGCGTACGACCGGGCGCCCGACGAGGACGAGGCGATCCCGTTCGCCGTCTGCCAGGGGATGGAGCAGGCGGTCGCCGGAGCGGGGACGACCGACAACGCCGCGATCCGGGACTGGCTGAGGTCCCGCACCGAAGAGGACCCGGTGGAGACGGTCCTGGGACCGTACTACTGGGATGAGCGGGGGCTGCCCATCGACCGCTTCCCCATCCTCACCCAGTGGCAGGACGGCGCGCTCGAGTTCGTCTACCCGGTGGACGAGTTCCCCGGCGTCGCGGATCTCGCCCACCCGAAGCCGGAGTGGTAGGCAACCGGCGGGGCCGATGGAACAAGCCGTCCAGGCGGCGGGAGGATGGCTGCGGCATGGCGCTGCTCGAGACCCACGATCTGACGAAGGACTTCGGTGGCCTTCGAGCCCTTGACGGCGCGACGTTCTCCGTCGAGCAGGGATCGATCACGGCGCTCATCGGCCCGAACGGTGCGGGCAAGACCACCGCCTTCAACTGCATCAGCGGTATCATCAAGCCCACGTCGGGACGGGTGGTGTTCGACGGCCGAGACGTGACCGGCAAGGAGCCGCACGTCGTCACGCGCCGGGGCATCGCCAGGACGTTCCAGATCACCCGGGAGCTCGGCGAGCTGACCGTCCTCGAGAACATGGTGGTGCAGTCGCCCACCGAGGGCCTGTGGTCGATGCTGGGGCGAAGCATCCTGGCCCGCGAGCGGCGGCGGGCGATGGAGCTGCTCGTGTTCGTGGGGATCGCCAAACTCGCCGATGAGCAGGCGAAGCACCTGTCCTACGGCCAGAAGAAGCTGCTCGAGTTCGCGTCCGTCCTGATGGCCGAACCGCGACTCATCATGCTCGACGAGCCGGGTGGAGGCGTGAACCCAGCGCTGCTCGATACCATCATGACCCGCATCCGGGATGTCAACCGCACGGGCGTCACGTTCCTGATCGTCGAGCACAACATGGACGTCGTCATGCAGCTCAGCCAATCAGTCGTGGTCATGGCCCACGGCGACGTCCTCGTCCAGGACACCCCCGACGCCGTGCAGCTCGACGACGCGGTGCTCGACGCCTACCTGGGGAAGGCCTGATGGCCGCGCTTCTGGAGATCGACGGTCTCAGCGCCGGCTACGGCATCGGGCCGAACATCCTCAACGACATCTCGCTGGCGGTCGAGCCAGGACGCACCTACTGTGTGATCGGCCCCAATGGGGCCGGCAAGTCGACCATGTTGAAGGTCATCGCGGGCCTGTTGAAGCCCCGGTCCGGCCGGGTGGTGCTCAAGGGGACGGTGCTGAACCGCCTCCGCCCCGACCAGATCCTCGCCCACGGCTGCTGCTTCGTGCCCCAGGAGCCCAGCCTGTTCGCGGACATGACCGTCAGGGAGAACCTGCGCATGGGCGCCTTCCTCGAGCGGGACCGTCGGGTCGTCGAGCAGCGGATGCAGCGCGTCTTCGACCTGTTCCCCGAACTCGCCGACCATCCCTCCCAGCGGGCGGGCACGCTCTCAGGCGGGCAGCAGCAGATGGTGACGCTCGGCAGGGCGCTCATGGTGGAGCCCGAGCTGCTCATGATCGACGAGCCCAGCCTCGGACTCGCCCCCAAGGTGTCGGAGCAGATCTTCGACACGATCGGCAGGCTGGGACGGACGGGGATCGCGATCCTCCTCGTCGAGCAGAACGTCAGGAAGGGCCTGGAGTGCTCCGACTGGAGCTGCGTACTCGACCTCGGCACGAAACGGTTCGAAGGTCCCGCCGAGCGCATCCTGTCGGACCCGCGGATCCGCGAGCTCTACCTCGGCAAGCAGCTGCGGGCGCGGCCGGCCGCGGCCGGTGAGACGGCCGACCAGCGGCCGGCGGGCGAGGGTCGTCCCTGGGGAAACGGCGAACACCAGTGACCGACGTGCTGCAGATCGTCATTCTCGGCCTGCTGCTGGGAGGCGTCTACGCGCTCATGGCATCCGGCCTGACGCTCGTGTTCGGCGTCATGCGGATCGTCAACCTGGCCCACGGCGTCCTGATCTTCCTCGGCGCCTATCTGGCCTACTTCGCCTTCACGCTGTTCGGCATCGATCCGTTCCTGTCGATCCTCATCACGATGCCGGTGATGTTCCTGTTCGGCATGCTCCTCTACCGGCTCCTGTTCCCCCGGATCGAGGGCAGCCCGCGCTTCACCGAGGGCACGGTCCTGCTGACCTTCGCGCTGGCGCTCATCACGGAGGGCGTCCTGGCCTTCATCTTCACCGGCATCTACCGGTCCACGAACCCGTCCTACACCACCGACGCCTTCCTGCTGGGCCCGTTCTTCGTGCCGAAGGCGCAGCTCTACGCGTCGGGGGTCAGCGTCCTGCTCCTCGCGCTGCTGTGGGGTTTCCTGTACTTCACCCGCACGGGCTATGCCGTGCGGGCGACCATGCAGAACCGCACCGCGGCCCAGATCGTCGGCGTCAACGTCCGCCGGATCTCGACGCTGTCCTTCGGCATCGGGCTCGCGCTGGCCGGCGCCTCCGGGTCGCTGTTGAGCCTCCTCTTCACGTTCTTCCCGTCGGGACACTGGGCGTGGATCGCCCTGTTGATCTCGCTCGTCGTCCTGGGAGGCCTCGGGAGCCTGCGCGGGGCGCTCGTCGGGGCGCTGGGGTTGTCCGTTGCCAGCGCGTTCATGAGTGCCTGGTTCGGACCGACGTGGTCGCCGATGACGTTCTACCTGGCACTGTTCCTCATCCTGCTCGTGCGACCGCAGGGACTGTTCGGCAAGCCCATGGAGGCGTAGGGATGGCGAAGCAGACGGTCGACGAGCTCGCCGCCGAACGGGCGCCCGCAGAGCCGCCGTCCCCCCGGCGCGTCGAAGGCCGTGCGATCGCCCTCGGCGTCGTCCTGCTGTTCCTGCTGCTGGTGCCGCTGTTCCAGCCGGTTCTGGACCGGTACAACTACGTGCTCCAGCTCATGCTGGTGACGTTCATGTGGATCGCCATGGCGTCGAGCTGGAACATCATCGGAGGCTACGCCGGTTACGTCTCCCTCGGCCACAACGTGTTCTTCGCCATCGGCGGCTACGTCGCCGGGCTGCTGCTGGTCCGCTACGGCCTGTCGCCGCTGTGGACCGCGATCCTCGGCGGCGTCGTGGCGGTCCTGGTCGGCCTCGTGCTCGGGCTCATCACGCTGCGGACCCGTGGGCCGGCCTTCATCATCTCGACCATCGCGCTGCTGCTGATGGTGCGGCTCTGGTTCGACAACTGGGACTACATCGGCGGTTCGAACGGGGTGAGCCTGCCGCTGCCGCCGTTCCCGACTCCCTGGCTGAAGGCGCCGTTCTACTACGCGATGCTGGCGGCGGCGGTCGGGGCCGTGCTGCTCTCCTACCGGATCAAGCACTCCAAGTTCGGCCTCGGCCTGCGGGCGATCTCACAGGACGAGATCAAGGCCGAGGTCGCCGGCATCAACACCCGGCTGTACAAGATCCTGGCGTTCGCGTCGAGCGCCTTCTTCGTAGCCGTGGTGGGCGGGATTTGGGGCTACTCGCTGTCCTACCTGCGCCCTACCGTCTTCCTGGCCCTCCTGGTAGCGGCAGAGATGGTCCTGATGGTGTTCATCGGCGGGCGGGGCACGGTCGCGGGACCGGTGGTGGGAGCCGTGCTCCTCATCAGCGTGAACGAGTTCTCGGTGGCGCGCTTCGGGTCAAGCGAGCTGAACATCGTCGTGACCGGCGGCCTGCTGCTCGCCGCCCTGCTCTTCTTTCCCGAAGGGATCGTCGGCAGCCTGCGCAACCACGGCAGGCTGCCACGGATCCTCGACTGGGACTGACCCTGATCCCGAGGCTGTCAGGTCTCGTGCACGGCTTCGGCGAGCATGCTGATCGCCTCGGGCATGGCGCTCTCGTTGACGCCGGCGTAGCCGAGCACCAGGCCGCATCCGGCGCTGCTGCCTCGAAGGTAGGCGGGGCTCAGCCCCGCGACCCGGATCGAGCGCTGCGCTGCGGACCGCAGCACGCGCTGCTCGTCCGTGCCGGCGGCAAGGCGCACGACCGCGTGCAGCCCGGCGGCGACGCCGCTGACCGTCGCCTCCGGCAGGTGGGCATTGAGCGCCCGCACCAGCGCGTCTCGACGGTCCCGGTAGACGGGGCGGGTGCGCCGCAGGTGCCGGTCGAGGTTGCCGCTGTCGATCAGCCGCGCGAGGGCGAGTTGATCGACGACGCTCGTGCCCAGATCGGTCCTCCGGCGGACCTCGACGATCCGACCGGCCCACACCGGTGGCGGGACGAGCCAGCCCAGGCGCAGTCCGGGCGCCAGCGTCTTGCTGGCAGTCCCCAGGTAGCACACGCGGTCGGGGGCCAGCCCCTGGACCGCCCCGACCGGCCGCCGGTCGTAGCGGTACTCCGCGTCGTAGTCGTCCTCGACGATCAGCCCATCCCGTCGCCGGGCCCAATCGACCAGCGCGGCGCGGCGGCGGGGTGACAGCACCGCGCCGAGCGGGAACTGGTGCGCCGGGGTGACGAGCACGGCGCGAACGCCGGTCCGCTCCAGGTCGTCGACCCGCAGGCCCTCACCGTCCACGTCCACCGGCACGGGCTCCAGGCCCGAACGGCGCACCAGCATGCGCTGCTCCGCGCCGCCGGGCTCCTCGATAGCCATCTCGGCCACCCCGGCGACGCGCAGCGCCCGGTAGAGCAACCCCAAGCCGTGCGCGATACCGGCGACGACCATCACCTCGTCGGCGGATGCGGCCACGCCCCGGACGCGAGCCAGGTAGCCCGCGAGCGCCTGCCGCAGCGGGCGCGCACCCGCGGGGTCGATGTAGCCGAGCGTCGCGGCGGGCGCGGAGTCCAGCGCCTCGGCCGTCGCCCGCCGCCAGGCCACCCGGGGGAACAGGCGCAGGTCGGGGACGCCCGGCCGGAAGTCGTAGCGGTACGTCGGCTCGGCCGGGCGTGAGGGCGCGGGACGAAGACCGGCGCCGGCGCGTGGCGCCACGACGGTGCCCGCTCCCGCGCGCGCGACGAGATACCCCTCGGCCACCAGTTGGGCGAAGGCGTCGACCACCACGCTGCGGGCGCAGCCCAGGTCGGCGGCCAGCGCCCGTGTGGACGGGAGATGGTCGCTGGGGCGCAGGCGCGCCTGCTGCACGGCGGCCCGCAGCGCATCCTCCAGTTGCGCCCGCAGCGGCCGCCCGGACCCGCGTTCGAGGCTCACGAGAAGTTCGGGGCCGGAATTGGTCCGCTTTTCCTCCATGGCATTGGACCCTACACACAGACCACTACGCGCGTACGGTCCGCCCATGAAGAAGCCAGATCTCACCGGCGTGCTGCTGGCCGCCGTCGCGACCATGCTCGTGGGCGGTTCCGTGGCCGCCGCTAGCCTTCTCGGCGACTACCCCATTCTCGGCGGCCAGGGCGTGCGCTACGCCGTGGCGGCGCTGCTGCTCGCCGTCATCCTGCGACTGCGCCACGGCCGGCTGCCGCGTCCCGACCTGCGGGACCTCGCCCGGCTGACGCTGCTCGCGCTCACCGGCCTGGCGCTGTTCAACGTCCTGTTGATCCTGGCGACCGCCTCGACCGACCCGGCTGCGGTCGGCGTGGTGATCGGGGCCACACCGCTCGTGCTGGCGGCGGCCGGCCCCCTGCTCGACGGGCGGCGACCGACCAGGCGGGTGATCGCGGCTGCGCTCGTGGTGGTGGCGGGTGCCGCTGCCGCACAGGGCGGGCCGGGCACCGTCACGATGACCGGCCTGCTACTGGCTGTCGGCGCACTGGCCTGCGAGTCTCTGTTCTCGCTGCTGGCTGTGCCGTTGCTGCCACGCCTCGGTCCCGTGGCGCTGTCGGGCTACGCCTGCAGCATCGCGGCGGTCCTGCTGCTGGCGACGGGCGTTGGGACCGGCGGGGGCGACGTTTTCGCCGTCCCCACTCTCGCCGAGGCGGGTGCCCTCGTCTACATGGCGGTGGCCACGGCCGTGGCGTTCGTGTGCTGGTACAGCAGCCTGCAACGGCTGGGCGTGGAGCGCGCTGGCCTGTTCGCCGGCCTGATCCCTGTCAGCGCGCTGGTGACCACGGTGGCCATCGGCACCGGCACCGCCGGTCCGCTGCGCATCGCCGGCACCGCGGTTGTCGCCAGCGGCCTCGTCTTCGGCCTCAGCCCCACCCGCAGCGCCGGTCGCCGGCACAAGCGCGAGGTGGCCGGTCGCGAGCGTGTGCAGGCCCCCGGCCGGTGAGCCTGCTCGCGGTCCTATGCCGGCGGCCGATCGTGAACGTGAACCGTCTCCACGTGACCGCTCGGCTTCACGTGGAGGTGACCGGCGACCGGTCGTGAACGTGAACCGTCTCCACGTGACCGCTCGGCTTCACGTGGAGGTGACCGGCGACCCGCTGCTCGCAATCGGTCA
>WHTC01000040.1 GCA_009379795.1 Nitriliruptorales bacterium
CCTAGCCGCGCGTCCTGCGGCCGCAGGCCTCTTCCTCGGTGGCCGGATCTGCTGGGTGAGGGGCGCGCACAGGGGGGTGCGCTCGCGGTCGCTGCCGCCGCCACGATGGCAGCCGTGCTTCGGCGGCGGTGCGCGTGAGCCCAAGCGCTTTTGGGCCGTTCGAGACCCGGCTCGTGGCGCTGTTCGACAGCCCCGGCGCGCTGCTCGTTGTCCTGGCGGCGGCCGCCGCGGTGGGGCGCGGGCCACGCATGCGCGCCCGGCCATGGGAAGGGGCTCGTAGCCGCCTACTTCGTGGGCGCCCGTGGCCACCCCCGCGACGCGCTTGCCCTCGGGGCGGTCGTCGCCGTCATGCACAGCGTCAGCGTCGGTGCGCTCGCCCTCGGCTGGTGGGCGCTCGCGGGCGCGGCACCCGATCTCACCCGCGTGACCGCCGTGCTCCAGGTGGTCGCGGCGGCGGGGTGGTCGGCGTGGGTGTGCTGCTGACGCGCCGTCAACTGCGCCAGCACCGGACCGGCCAGGCTCACCACCGCGAGCGCCACGTTTCGCCCGGCAGTGTGCTCGCGATGGCGGTCTCGGTTGCGCTGCTCGGCACGCTCGCCGTGCGAGGCCGGACGGCGCTCGGGCTGCGCCGTCCCGGCGTGCGTTGGGTCGGCGCGACCGTGGACGCGCTCCCTGTCGTGAGCGCGGTCGCCGTGCTCGGCGGCGGGCTTCTGCTCGCGGTGGTGTCGCTGCTGCGCGTCCTCAAGCTCTGAGACCACTCGCGGCCACGGGGCCGGAGATGGAGGTCGCAACCGGTCTCCAACCCGGGCAGTGGGCAACGGCGGTCAGCAAATCGTCATCTTGGCGACGGGCGCACGTGGTCCGACATTACCGGATCCGCCATCAACGGTGGCAAGGGTGCAGGGGTCGGCGGCGCGGACGGCGCCGAGGCGTATTCGCGGTCCCGGTAGCCCAAGGAGCAGTGTCGTGGGAAGAAGAGCGCGCGTTGCGCTGCTGTTCGTCGTTGCGCTGGCGGTCGCCGCCGTCACCCCTGCTGCGGCCCAGTCCGGTTCCCCGGAGCGGCTCGGCCTGTCGCTCGTCGAGGGTCAACTGCTGCGCGCAGCGGCTGCAACCAGCGTCGATGGCGGATCCCTTGCCACCAGCAGCGACGAGGCCTATCCGTACCAGCGCTACGACCTGCGCGTGCCGGACACGTCGGCCGATGCGACCGCGCTGGAGATCGAGTGGCGCGGCCAGTCCCTGCCGAACCGGCAGGTCTCCGCATATGCCTGGGACTTCCTTGCCGGGGCCTGGGCGTCGCTCGCGAGCGGCCGCGACCCCCACGGCGCCAGCATGGCACCGACCGGCACGCTCGACCCCGCCACTCACGTCGGCGAGGACATGGTCCACGTGCTCGTCCAGGACCGCCTGCCCGATCCCGACGGCTACGACTTCGGGTTCGCGTGGATCACCGACACGCAGTACTACTCGGAATCGTTCCCCGAGGTCTACGACGCGATGAACACCTGGATCGTCGAGCAGGCTGAGGAACGCAAGATCGCCTACACCCTGCACACCGGGGACCTCGTCGAGACCTGGAACCGCGAGATCGAGTGGGAGCGCGCCTCTTCGAGCATGAAGATCCTCGACGACGCCGGCATGCCCTACGGCGTCGTCGCCGGCAACCACGACAGCTCCCACGGGCAGAACCACACCTTCTACTGGGAGCACTTCGGCGAGGACCGCTTCGCCCACCTCCCCCACTACGGCGGGTCGTTCCAGAACAACGAGAACCACTTCGACCTCATCGACGCGGGCGGCGCCGAGTTCATCATCGTCTACCTCGGCTTCTCCATCGCCGAGGAGGAGTTCGCCTGGGCCAACGAGGTGCTCACCCGCTACCCCGACCGCAACGCGATCGTCGCCACCCACGAGTACCTGTCCCTCGACGGCTCCTACTCCGGGCAGGGATCGGAGATCTTCGAGCAGGTCATCGTCCCCAATGACAACGTGTTCATGGTCCTGGCCGGTCACAACCACGGCGTCGCCTACAACGTGAAGCGCGTCGGCGAGCGCACCGTCGTGGAGATGATGGCCAACTACCAGTTCGCCACCGACGACGAGGGGCGCCGCGCAACGGGCTACCTGCGCGTCCTGCAGTTCGACGTCGCCGCGGGAACGTTGGCGGTCAACACGTATTCGCCGTACCTCGACGACGAGAATTACTTCGCCGACGACGACGAGGCGTTCACCCTCGAAGTCGATCTGCGACCTGCGGAGCGGCTTGTCGCGACCGACGCGGTGTGGCTGCAGAGCCGCACCGGCGCGGCCATCGGCGATCCTGTGGACATCGACTCCGGCGACGAGGCCGCCGTCCCTGGCACGCGCTCGCCGGCGACGCCACACACACCACTGGTACGCCGAAGCCGCTGACGCCTTCGGCGGCCGGCTCGTCTCCCCCGTGTGGAGCTTCACCACCACGCCGTCCCTTGTGATCGAGTTCGCGCAGGTGCCCGGCCGCGTCCAGACAGGACGAACCGTGCCCGTGCGCTGGGAACTGCGGACCCGGAGGGCGAGCCAGTCAGCGACGTGGCGCTCCGTCGCCCTCCAGCGTGGAGATGGGGACCGTCGAGCGCCCTGACCGACTCGAACCGACGCCGGGCGGTCAGGCAACCGACCCATGGGTGAGCGGCCGCGTGCGGGGTGACACCGTTCGGGGTGAGCGGCATAGGATCGGCGGGCCAGCCCAGTGCCACGAACCGCCGGTTGCCGTTGGTTGAGCATCGCGCGCCTCTCGGCCGCCCCGTGGTATCTGACGTGGAGGAGAGCGAGGCGTCTGAACCGGATGATGGTGCTGTTGACCTGGGAGCCGACCGAGGCCGAGCGGGATCAGATCGCTCGCGAGTGGCCCGCTGATCTGCAGAGCCTGCGGCAAGGCGACCTCGATCCGGGCGAGCTGCGCACCATCATTCCCCAGGTCGAGGTCATGGTCGGACCCGTGTGGACCATCCCGAAGGACCTCCTTTCCCGGGCGCCCGAACTGCGTCTTATCCACGTGCTCGGTCATGGCGTCGACGGGCTGCTCACCCCCGAGACCGTGGATCTGCTCCGGGGGCGAGGCGTCCTGGTCGCACGCTCCAATCCTGCGGCGATCGCGATCGCCGAGTTTGTGATCATGAGCCTGATCGCGCTCACCCGAAGGATGGTGACCCTGCACAACCGGCTCACGTTCCACGGAGACTGGTCTTCCGAGCTCAAGGCGCAGCGCGGGGCCGGCAGCCTTGGAGGGGAGCTGTACGAGTCGGCGCTCGGCCTGATCGGCTACGGCAGCATCGCCGTCGAGATCCACAAACGGGCTGCCGCCTTCGGCATGGAGGTGGGGGCGCTCGCCCGGCGGCCCGCCCGGCTGGAAGGCTCGGGCCTGGACTTCGTCGTGCCCTGGCAGGACATCGACGCATTCCTGAAACGGTGCGACTACCTGGTGCTGAGTGTGCCGCTGACCAACCAGACCACCCATCTGATCAACGCCGACCGCATCCGGGCGATGTAGGACGGCGCCTACCTCGTGAACATCAGCAGAGGAAAGCTGATCAACGAGGATGACCTCTACGATGCGCTGGCATCGGGGAAGCTGGCCGGGGCGGCGCTGGACGTCTTCGAGGTCGAGGCACCGCCGGGACAGCGGAGCGCTCCATCCCGCAGACCGCTGCAGGAGTTCAACGTCATCCTGACACCGCACTATTCGGGCGCGACCGCAGAATCGCGCAAGCGGGCGATCCGCACCGTCGGCGACAATATTCGTCGACTCCGCAGCGGCGAGCCGCTCCGCAACCTCGCGGAGTTCGACCGAGGCTTTTGAGAGAGGTGGAGGCCATGGACATCGGTGTCTTGAGCCCGGGACAGATGGGCAGCGGGATCAGCCATCGGCTGCTGAGCCGTGGGGCACGCGTGGTGACCTGTGTCGAGGGACGAAGCGAACGCACGCGCATGCTGGCCCGGCAGGCCGGCGTTGAACAAGCCCCTGACCTGGAGACGCTCGTGGACTCCGTCGACCTCGTGATTTCCGTCATCGCGCCGGCTCAGGCGGAGAAGCTGGCGCGGGACGTCGCCGGCGCGGTGCGGTCCACCGGCCGGCGGATCGTGTTCGCCGAGTGCAACGCGATCGCCCCCGACACCGTACGCGGGATCGCGAGGGAACTCACCGACGCGGGCGCCGGTGTGGTGGACGGGTCGATCATCGGTCCACCACCGACGGAGTCCCGAGCGACCCGCATCTACGTGAGCGGACCATCGACCGACGCGCTGGAGCGGCTGAATGACTTCGGACTGGACGTCCGACCCGTCGGTGCGGCCATCGGTTCGGCGTCGGCGCTCAAGATGTCCTATGCGGCGGTCACCAAGGGCACTGTTGCGCTGGCCACGCAACTTCTGGTGACGGCCCAGCGCAACGACGTCTACGAGGTCCTGATCGAAGAGCTCTCGGACAGCGTCCCGCAGTTGCTGGCGCTCATGCGCCGCCGCCTTCCGGTCATGCCGGTGAAGGCCCATCGGTGGGTCGGCGAGATGGAGGAGATCGCTCAGACGTTCGCTGACGCGGGACTTCCGGGGGGCACGTTCGAGGGAATCGCCGATCTCTACCGGTGGGTGGGCGAGCACCCGCTTGCCGACGAGACTCCCGAGACACGCGACGCCGACCGGGGGATGGACGCGGTCATCGAACTGCTCGCCGACCCCGAGAAGGCCGCCCGGGCCCTGCTGGGTGAGGGGCGCGACAGCGCCCCGGAGGGCGGGGATCCGCTGGGTGAGGGGCGCGACAGCGCCCCGGAGGGCGGGGATCCGCTGGGTGAGGAGCGCGACAGCGCCCCGGAGGGCGGGGATCCGCTGGGTGAGGAGCGCGACAGCGCCCCGGAGGGCGGGGATTCGATCGAGGGTTGAGGCGGTCCAGTCCCCCACACGCTGCCGTACTCCAGGAACGAGCCCGGGGTGGTGGCGGGCCGGATGACCTGCTACCACCCCGGGCGATCTACCCGGACGATCCGTTATCCGTTGTCCACCTGGACTGGCACCACCAGGTCGTTGACCTCGCCGTTCCTATCGACACTGCGGAACACGAACTGGTGTTCCCCGTTGGGGAGATCGGCGGGGTCCACCTGGACCTGGAACTCGCCGTAGAGCGGTCTGGCGGTGATGCCGCCCGTGGCCTCAGCCGGCGTCTTCTCCCAGGGCCGGAACAGCTCGATCACTGCCGGCGTGATGCCCTCCTCGCGGAGCTTGTCCTCGGGGATGTCGAAGGGCAGGTCCTCCACGGTCTCGATCCAGGTCACCCCACCATCCGGTGAGAAGCGCAGGCCGCTGATCCCCGCGTCCGAGTTGGGCTGGATCGCCAGGGTCACCGGCTCCGACAGCGGTTCGGACAGGATCTGCGCGGTTTCTTCGGTCAACTCCACCACCGGGTCCGTCGTGCCGCTGGCTTCCTCAGACGCCAGGGATTCCTGACCGTCCGCGTCCACCGCGGTCACGACATAGTGGTAGGTGATGCCGGGGTGCCGGCCGCTGTCGAGGAAGCTCGTACCAGCAATCAGGTCTGTGTTCAGCCGCTCGTACGGGCCGCCACTGAGCAGGCCGCGGTAGACGTTGTACCCGGCGGTGTCAGTGGGATGGGCATCCCACGTCAATTGCAGGGTGTCCTCACCGGTGCTCGTCACGGTCAGGTTCGTGGGGCAGGGCGGGAGGGTGCCGTCCAGCCTCATGAGGCAGGGCTCGGACCCTCGCGGAAGGGTGGCCGTGCTGCCCGCCTGGGCGAACATGACCTCGCTGTCCGTGTCCGCTTCCTGCCCGGTGAGGAGCACGCTTGCATCCTCAGATTCGTGGACCCGGAACAGCCCCCACTGTCCTGCCTCCATGTAGGGCATGCGGTGGTTGAGGTACAGGTAGTCACCTGGTGCCTGCAACCGGCCTCCGGCGCCGCCGTCGAGCTCGGCGTCGATGGTGATGTGGGGAGTGAAGTGCCTGGTCGCCAACAGCTCCGAGCCCGCGATGTTCGGGTCGTAGGGCCAGCGATGGCCGTTGAGCGCGAAGGTGCCCATCGCATGCCCGTAGCCGCCGACGGTATGGATCCGGACCGGATCGCCCGCGAAGGCCTCCAGCAGCGGCGTGTCCGGGTCGCCGTGGGTGTCGCTGTCGAACACCCTCGACGGGTCCTCGTTGGCCTCGAGCCGTTCGTCGAACGGCGCGCCCCGGTAGTTGATCCCGGTGAAGCCCTCGACGTCCTCGCGGTAGGGCATGATCGGCTGGGCGTTGCCGAAGTGCTCGTCCGCCTCATGGAACAGCAGGGCGAAGTCACGGTAGGCAGGGACCCCCAGGCTGTCATTGCTGACCACGGCCCGCCACCCCGCGGAGGTTTCCTCACCTGTCGCGGGATCGAAGAAGCGCGAGCCCTCCGGAGCGACCACGATGCTGCCGTACAGGCCCTCGGCGTACTCGACGGGCATCATGCCGAAGTCCGTCAGGATCCCCGCGCCCAGCTCGCGGTCGGCGTAGTAGCGGTAGGTGACGGTGTCCCCGTCGTCCACGGTCTGGTCGGGGTTGAAGCCGACCGTGATGCCCTGCGACCGTTGCGGATCGTAGAGCACGCGGCCCGGGTGCAACGAGATCCGATCGCCGTCCAGCTCCCGGTCCAGGTCATTGGTCAGGCGCACCTCGACGCAGTCGCCGGCGGCGGCGCGCAGCACCAGGGGCTCGGCCCGCCGCCTCCCGTTGAGGACGTCGTCCTTGTGCTCGGCCAGCACGAAGTGTGCCGACAGCTCATCTCCTCCGCTGAGGCCCTCGATGCGGATGCGGTGCGGGATGGCCGACACGTCGAACTCCCTCAGCGGCGCCCCGGCCGGGCAGGGATCGCCGGGACCGTCAGCCGCCGGGGGCGGGCTGCCCGTCCGGGACAGGTGCGGGAAGCCGTCGCCGGTGGGCGGCGCCGGCTGACTGGGCAGCGGGCGCAGGTTGTCCTGCAGGGTGTCGTGTACCCGGAAGATGCCCCAGTAGCCTTCCGCCAGGTGCTTGCCCTGCGCGTTGTAGTACAGGTAATCACCCGCCGATCCGGCGCCGCCGTCGAGGAACGGGTCGAAGCGCTCCGCGTTGGCGATCGTGAGGCTGTCCATGAGGGCGGCCTCGTCGAAGCGCTCCAGACTGAACCGGTGGCCCGTGAAGCGCAGGGAATGTGCCCCCGTATGGCCTGGCCCCCCGTGGAGCAGGCGCACTTGTACCGGGTCGTCCTCGTAGGCGCGTAACAGGGGCGTGGCGGGATCGCCGTACACCACGGAGCTGAAGGCGAAGGCCTCGTCCTCATCCTCGCGATGGTGGAGGGGTTCAGCCCGCAGGTTGATGGAGGTCCCCGTGGCCGGATCGTTCTCGGTCACCAGCAACGCGAACTCGCGATAGCTGCGGATGGCGCCGTCCTCCTCGACGACGATGTCCGCCTGCGTGCCGGCTCGCACCTCCTCGCCCGTGGTCGGGTCGAAGTACTCGGCGCCCTCGGGCTGGATGATGATGGCGCCGAACAGACCGCGGGTCCAGGCGCGGACGCCGTCCACGTGGTCATGGAAGTAGATGGCGCCGACCTCGGCGTCCATGTACCAGGTCTGGCGGTTGAACTCCACGCTCACGGCGTCCCCGGCCGCGTGGTCGCGCACGAGCGGGTCGGCGAGGGTGATCGTGTTGGTGGCACTGTCGATGGATTGGATGTTGTGCACCTCGATGTGCTCGGTGCCAACCCCAACGCCGATCGCGATGCCCGGCCGCAGACGGTCGACATTGGTGACCGGCAGCTGCGTCATGCCTGCGGTCACATCAGCGGCCAGGGTGCGGTTCTCCATCCGGTAGGGGAACATCGACTGCTCGTAGGACGCTCCCGTGATGACCCCGTCGGAGGCCTGTACGTCGAACTGCATGAGGTGACCGTGCTGGTTCGTGCGCTCGTCCACCTGCTCCATCCCGTTGACGACCGTGAACTCCACGCAGTCGCCCACGTTGGCCCGGAGCACGATCTGCTCGGCGGGTCGCCTCCCCGCCTTGACGTCGTCCACGTGCTCGGCGAGCACAAAGATCTCTCCCTCGCCCACGTCGCCGTGGTCGTTGCGCTCGATGGGCAGGTCGATGGCCACCAGGTTGAAGCGCCTGATGGGGCTTCCCTCTGGACAGACCGCGTCCTCGGGCCGCTCGGGATCAGCGCGCGTGACCTCGTCGTCGCTGTTGGTGGGATGGTCGTTGGGGTTCGGCGGCGTCCGCAGGTACGGCGAGCCGCCATGGCCGCCCGGTGAGAACGGCGGCCGCTGCCCCAGGTGAGGCCTCAGCAGCGGGTAGGCCAGCCGTCCCGTATCGGGATCGAACAGGATCTCGGGCCGCTCCCCCGGATTGTCCGAGGCGAAGTTCGCCCACACCCGGTCGTCCTCGGGCTCGCCCCGATACAGCGGCCCGGTGTCGGTGAGGACCTTCTCCCAGTCCCAGACGGTGGCGTCGTCATCGTCCAGGGGGACACCCTGTGGTGGCAGCTGGGATTCCACCCACTCCTCGATGTTGTTCTGATCGAGCACCTTCCCCGAGGGCAGGATGGTGCCGAGCAGGTCGACGGAGTTCACCCCGGCGCTCGCCTCGCCTGCCCGGTCGGGCAGTTCGGCCAGGTCGTCCTGCAGGGTGTTGAACACCCGCCAGAAGCCCCACATGCCCGCGGGGTAGTGGGTGATGAAGTGGCAGTGGTAGAGGAAGTCCCCCGCCGTCTGCTGGCAGCCGCCCGCGCCGCACTCGTGCTCCAGGGTGTAGGTCTCGCCCGGCCCGATGTTCTGCACGTCCAGGCGCTCCGACTGTGACCGCGAAACCTCCGGACGCTTCGTCAGGCCATCGAACATCCCCGTGTCCTCGGCCTGCGGTTGGAACCGCCAGCGGATGGCCCCGCCGTGGAGGTGGTGGGAGTGGAACGTCTCGGCGCCCGCGTGCACCAGGCGGGTCTTGGACGGGTCACCCAGGTAGGCGCGGGGCATGGGCGTCGGCGGGTCGCCGTAGGTGTAGGTGGCGTACTGCAGCGGTTTGACCTCCGCCAGCTCCATCCGGCGCATGAACGGCTCGGAGCGGTAGTTCAACGCACGCGTGCCCGGCCGGTAGGTGTCGGTCAGGTCTTCGAAGACCTCGACCTCGTTGCCATCCACGTCGAGGATCTGGTAGTCCTCGTTGCCGACCTCGTGGTACAGCTTGGCGTACTCCCGGAAGCACGGCTGCGCGGGATCGTCGTTGCAGATGATCGCCTCCCAGCCGCTGTCGAGCGGCTCGCCCGTATCGGGATGCAGGTACGCCGAGCCCCTGGGTTCGGCGACGAGCGCGCCGAACAGCCCGTGACCCGTCTGCTCGCGGGTGTTGCCGTGGCTGTGGAAGTAGAAGCTGCCCTCCAGCTCGGGACGGTCCTCGATGTGCATGGTGTAGGTGATGCTGTCCCCGGGCGCCACGGTGCTGTCGGGGTTCTCGCCCACGTGGGAGCCGTCCTGCCCCGGATGCACGCTGGCTCGGTGGAAGTGCATCGAGGCCCGGTCGCTGCCGAGCCGGTTGGTCAGGTTGATCTGCACGCAGTCACCCAGGTTCGCCCGGATCACCAGCGGCTGGATGGGGTCGTCGCGCAGGCCGACGCTGACCCGATCCGGCAGCGCGGCGGTCTCCTGCGCTCGGACGGCGTCGATGTTGCCGTCCAGGACGAACATCCGGCCGAGGGGATCGTGATCGCCGAAGCGGTTCAGCGTGATCGTCACGTCGATGGCGCTCACGTTGTAGGACACCACCGGGGCGGTGGACGGGCAGACTTCGTCCGTGGTCGTCGTGGCGGCGAAGGCCATGCTGCTGACCGCCTCCCGCTCCAAGGTCTGGTCCGGCCCCTCGCCATGATTCATCATCGCGTGCTGGGCGTCGGTCATGTCGTCGCCATCGTCGTGCGCGAGGTGAGCGTCGGCGTCACCGTCGGCGTGATCACCAGCCTCGCCCCACAGTCCCAGAGCGACAGCGGCGAGCGGGACGACGGCGGCCAGGCCGAGCGTGGTGACCGCGCCGTGCAGCGCCACGGCGTGGCCGGCGTCCGGCACGTCAGCCACCTGGGAACGCCGCGCGTGCCACAGTCCCTGGGTCCCCTCGATGATGAGCAGGGCACCAAGCACCGCGACGGCGGCGACGCCCCCGTGCCGCAACAGCTCGGTGAGTCCGTGGAACCCGCCGCCGAACAGCCAGCCGTGGACGACACCGCCAGGCAGCGCCCCGACGCCGAACACCACTGATGGCCACAGGGCATTCCCGACGACCGCGTCAAAGCCCCGCACTCGATGGCGGTCCCGGCGGAGCATCATGCGGGCGAGACGTGGCGTCCACACCGCGGCCAGGCCGATGGGCAATGCGAGCATGCTGTCGCGCAACCACTGAACGGCGAGTGGCACCGTGTGGGACGCGTGGCCCGCCGCTGCGTGCACGCCGACGAGTGCGAGTACTCCGACCCCACTGATGATCGCCGCGCGGCGGAAGTCTCCAGGTCGTGGCCTGGTCGCCTCAAGGAGTTCGTGCCGCCATCTCCGCATGGCTCTTCCCCTCATCGCTCTGCGTTTCCCGACCGGCGCAGACCGGTGGGCACTGTCCCGGGCAGCGTGCAGGGGAGCCGTTAAATATCCGTTAAAAGGATCGATTTCCGGTGATAGGCCGACGTCACGTTGACCCCTGGCGCCCGGCGCCGAACCGCTCCGTCAGAAGACGGCAACGGCCGCGAGCAGCTCCGCCCACGCACGGCGCTCGCGGGCCGGGGCGACCAGGTCGCGGCGGGCCTCGATGCGCGCGGTGAGGTCGTCGAGGAAGGCCGCGTCCGTCTCGGCGCGCCCGAGCAGCCGGGCGAGCCCCTGGGCGTCGCCGACCTCGAAATAGCCCGGGTAGTCGGCCCCGAGCAGGCCGATCGAGCCGGCGATACGGGTCGACAGGACTGGTGTGCCGGTGGCCATGGCCTCGGAGACCACGTTCGCCCCGCCCTCGAGGCGGGAGGTGAGGACCAGCAGGCGGCTCTCGACCAGGCGCCGCAGCACTGCGGGACGCGGCAGGTCGCCCAGCCACTCGTAGCGGGGGTTGTCCGCGGTCTCGGATCGGGCTCGCTCGCCCGTACCCGGGTCGATGACCGCGCCGAGATGGGTGACGCGCACGCGCGAGCGCGTCGGCAGCAGCCGGGTGGCCTCGGCGACGAGGAACGGATCCTTCACCGCACGCAGGTGGGCGAGGAACACGACCTCGAATGCCCCGCCGTCGCTGGTGGCTGGCCCGGTGACCGGGGCGACCACGGACTGGTGGATGACGCGCACGCGGTCGCGCAGGCGGCCCGGCACGGCCTCGAGCGCCAGCGGCTGCAGCACGACCAGGGCGGTGGCCGCCTCGATCGTCTCCTGCGCCTCGGGGGATCCCGGCAGATCGTGGTACAGGTCCGTGCCGGTCAGGGCGACGACCACGGGGCGGCCGGGGTGCGCGACGACGAAGGCCCGTACCGCGCCCGCGCTGCGCCGGGCATGCAGGGCGATGAGGACGTCGACGGGCTCTCCGGACCAGGACGTGGTGACGGTCGCGGTGTGGCCGAGTTCGGTGAGCAGCCGCGCCCAGCGCAACGCTGTGACGCGGTTGCCGTTGTGCGAGCGCGGTGGGGCGGGGGTGACCACCTCGATCTTCATGCCGGCCGCCGTCACCGCGCGCAGGTGCGGAAGCCGGCGAGCACGTCGCGGCGCTCCGTGGTGAAGTAGTTGCGGTAGGTCGTCCGGATGTAGCGGGCGCGTGTGGCCCAGGCGCCACCGCGCAGGACCTTTCGGCCTTCGGCGAACCACGGCCAGGAGTTGTCCCGGTACGCGTCCTGCTCGAAGTTGGGGTAGGGCGAGAACGTGGAGGCCGTCCACTCCCACGCGTTGCCGATCATGCCGCGCAGCCCGAAGGCGCTGTCGCCGGCCGGATGCGCGGCGACGTCGACGGTGCCCATGGCGCGCCACTCGAGGTTGGCGTGCTCCGGCGCGGTTGGTTCGTCGCCCCAGGGGTGGGGTCGGCGCACGTCGCGCAGGCTCCCCTCGCCGGGCTCGGCGCTCGCGGCGACCTCCCACTCGGCCTCGGTCGGCAGCCGGCGGCCCGCCCAGCGGCAGTGCGCCGCAGCCTCCCAGAACGACAGGTGGATCACGGGCCGGTGCGGCTCGAGGGCCACCCAGCCGTCGAAGTCGCGGCGCTGCCATCCGTCGCCCTCACGGCGCCAGTACAGCGGCTGCCTTGCACCAGAGCTCCGCAGCCACTGCTCACCGGCACCCCACAACTCCGGCCTCGTGTAGCCGCCGTCGTCGACGAACGCGGCGAACTCCGACTGGGTCACGGGAGCCCTGGCGATGGCGAAGGGCGCGATCTCGACGGGATGCGCCCACTTCTCGTTGTCGTAGGCGAAGGGGTCCGACCGCAAGGCACCGAGCAGGTGGGTTCCGCCAGGGACCTCGACGTCGCCGGGCAAGGGCCCCGCGCCGGCATCCGCGGCCGACGTGCCGACCAGGTCGGGAAGCTGCGGCGCGGGGTAGCAAAGCCTCTGACGGGTGTAGGTGATGGCCTCGGTGTGGGTGTCCTCGTGGAGGACGGCGTAGAGCGCGAAGTGACGCACGACGTCGGTGCAGCGCCGATCGAGGAGTCGCTCGACGGTGCGGTCGCGCACCTCGGCCATGTACGCCAGCGTCTCCTTCCGGGAGGGCAGGGACAGGCGCCAGCGCGTGTCGTGCGGGATCGCGCCGGAGTCCCAGAGGGCGTCGGCGTGGGGGATGATCGGAGGCTCGCCCAGCGCGTCGCGCAGCACGAACTTCTCCGAGAACCAGGACAGGTGCCCGATCTCCCAGATGAGCGGGTTGACCGTCGGCAGGACCGGCCCGACGAGCTGGTCGTCGTCGAGGTCGGCCACGAGGTCCATGGTGCGCTGGCGCGCGTCGTGGACCCACGCGGCCAACTGCTCGCCGGTCAGGGGGGCGGACGGTTGCAGGTCGGGCACCACCGCTGCTCCTTGTGTTCGGGAACGCACGATAGACCACCGCGCCTAGACCTCGGGGGCCGTCCCGCGGGCCCGGGCGCGCGCACCTGGCCTGCGTGGTCGCATGATCAGCGACCCCCTTTTCCTCACCGACCGATCAGCCACAGAATCGGCTGAGGAAAAGGGGGTCAGGGCAGCCACGTCGTAGGTGCATGGCACGGTGCCGGAGTTGGCGTAGCCGTATGGGACATGAGCGGCGAAGTACAGCGAGTCGCCGGTTTCCAGGAGGAACTCGCGGTCGGCTACGGTCAGCGTCAGGGTGCCGGACCGCACCGCGATGAACTCGTGCGACCCGGCCGCGTAGGCCGGGAACGTGCCGGCGTCACAGTCCGCTGGCAGGATCATGCGCACCCATTCGAAGCTCACCCCCGGTACCACCGGGGTGAGGATCGTGCGCCGCCAGCCGCCGGGCTCGTCCACGATGTCCTGCTCTGCGGCCCGGCGTACCACGACCCGGTCCGCGTCCGGCTCGGTGACCAGCCGGGCGAGCGGGACGTCGAGCCCGCTGGCGATCCGGTCGAGCACGACGACGGTCGGAGCCTTTGCGCCGCGTTCCACTGAGGACAGCATGCTGACGCTGACCGAGGAGCGGTCGGCCAAGTCCCGCAGCGTCATCGCGCGTTCGACGCGCAACCCCTGAATCCGCTGGCCGAGCACCTCAAGGTTCATGTACGCTCTAGTGTAGGTTACTTTCACTATAGCGAAAGCACCGCACATGCCTACCGGCGCACTGACGATCCGGCCGGCCTGCCCCGCCGATCTGGGCGCGGTTGCCGAAATCGCCGCGCATTACGTGACCACCAGCACCGCCACGTTCGAGCTGGCGCCAGTGGACCGGCACGGCTGGGACCGGCGATTCCGGACCATTGCCGCGCAGGGCCTGCCGTTCCTGGTGGCCGCGCTGTCCGGCGAGATCGCCGGGTACGCGTACTGCACGGCCTGGAAACCTCGGCCAGCGTACCGGCGGACGGTCGAGGATTCGGTCTACGTCGCGCCCTGGGCCGGTGGCTGCGGAGTCGGCGGGGCCCTGCTCGACGCGCTGCTGGCGAGTTGCGAGGACGCGGGCGTCTGCGAGGTGATCGCGGTCGTGGTGGACACCGGCGACCCCGCGTCGCTGAAGCTGCACCGCACGCGGCAGTTCGCCGACGTTGGCCGGTTGACCGGCGTCGGCTTCAAACACGGCCAATGGCTGGACACCGTGCTGCTGCAACGAAGCCTGCGCCGCCCAGCAGACGCGAGCCGTGCAGGCCGCTGACTGTGTGAGCCCCTTTTCCCTAC
Source organism: Nitriliruptorales bacterium (assembly GCA_009379795.1). Lineage (GTDB taxonomy): Bacteria > Actinomycetota > Nitriliruptoria > Euzebyales > Egibacteraceae > WHTC01. The sequence goes on from WHTC01000040.1 coordinate 14,345, forward strand.
CGACCAACCGGCCGTACTACGGCTGGTTGATGGTGGGCGGGTTGAGCCTGACCGAGCTCGTCTCCTGGGGCGTCCTGGTCTACGCCTTCTCGGTGTTCGTCGTGCCGATGCGCGCGGAGCTGGGATGGTCGACCGCCGAGCTGAACACCGCGTACGCCACCGGGGTGCTCGTGTCCGGCGTGCTCGCGGTGCCGGTCGGGCGGCTGCTGCAGGCGCACGGCGCCCGTGGCGTGATGACCCTGGGCAGTGCGATCAGCGTCGTGATGCTGCTCTGCTGGTCCCGGGTGACCTCGGTGCCGGCCTTCTTCGCGGTGTTCGTCCTCGGCGGCCTGGCGATGGCGACGACGCTCTACGAGCCGGCGTTCGCGGTCACCGCCGCATGGTTCGACCGCTCCCGGCCGCGCGCGGTACTCGTGCTGACCATCTTCGGCGGCTTCGCCAGCACGGTGTTCGTCCCGCTGACCGGCGTCCTGGTCACCTGGCTCGGCTGGCGGGAGGCGCTGCTCGTGCTCGCCGCCATCGCCGCCCTGGTCGGGCTGCCTATCCATGGCCTGCTGCTGCGGCGCCGGCCGGAGGATCTCGGCCTGCAGGTCGACGGCAGCCAGCCAGCCCGGCGCCGGAAGGACCCACCCGTCACCGGTGACCGGCGGACCGTGCTGCGCAGCGCCTCGTTCCGGTGGATCACGCTCTGTCTGGTGCTGGCCACCACGGCAAGGCTCGGGCTCAGCGTCATCCTGGTCGCCTATCTCACCGAGCGTGGGTACCCGCTGTCCCGGGCGGCGCTGGCCGCCGGTGCGGTCGGGTTGTTCCAGGTCGCCGGCAGGCTGCTGGTCACCGTGCTGCGCGCGAGGTGGCCGGAGCACCGGGCGACCGCAGTGATCTTCCTCGCGCAAGGCGCGGCAATGCTCGCACCGCTGCTCACCTCCGGGCGCGGGGCGGGCGCGACGGTCTCGATCGTGGTGTTCGTGGTGTTCTTCGGCCTCGGGTTCGGGCTGCCGGAACTGCTCCGCGGCTCCCTCGTCGCCGAGTACTACGGACCGGCGAACTACGCGAGCATCAACGGTGTCCTCGCCGCCTTCGTCGTCGCCGCGCGGGCCGCCGGGCCGTTCCTGGCCGGGGTTGCCAGCACGGGGCTCGGCAGCTACGTCCCGGTCTTTGCCACCGCAGCCATGCTGGCCGCTGGCGGCGCGCTCGCGCTGAACCTCGCACACCGAAGCCGGACCGCCGAACTCCAGGCCGCCGAGCACGGGCCGTAACGTTCATACGCCGCGGCCGAGAACACTCGACGAGGGGCTCATCGGCTTCGCGAACGCCGAGGGCGGCAACTCCTGACCGGCGACGGGACCGGCTGGACGAGGTGCCACCCCGCTGACTGGTCAAGGCTGGACCCGACGACGTGAGCTCACCCGACTGTCGGAGAACCCATGACCACCCGGCCGAGCGTCGCAGTCGAGCGGCACCTGACCAGCGACGACTTCGCCCGCACGCTGGCCGCCGACGTCCGCCGGGGCCTCACCCGCCGCGCGAAGACCCTGCCGCCCAAGTACTTCTACGACACCCGCGGCAGCGAGCTGTTCGAGCGGATCACCCGGCTTCCCGAGTACTACCCGACCAGAGCCGAGCGGGCGATCCTCACCGCGCACGCGGACGACATCGCCAAGCTGTCGGGGGCCGACACGTTGGTCGAGCTCGGATCAGGCTCCTCGGAGAAGACCCGGCTGCTGCTCGACAGCATGCGCGCGACCGGCACCCTGCGGCGCTATGTGCCCGTCGACGTCAGCGACGGCGCCCTCCTCGGCGCGCTCAAGGCGCTGCGCGACGACTACCCCGACGTCGAGATGCGCGGGGTGGTCGCCGACGTCGAGCGGCACCTCCACCTGCTGCCGCGCACCGGCAACCGGCTGGTGGCCCTCCTCGGCGGCACGATCGGCAACCTCACCCCCGGCAAGCGGCGCCGGTTCCTGTCCGCGGTGCGCGCCAATCTCGCGTCGAGCGACGCGCTCCTGCTCGGCACCGACCTCGTCAAGGATCCCCGGCGGCTCGTCGCCGCCTACAACGACACCGCCGGCGTCACTGCCGAGTTCAACCGCAACGTGCTGCGGGTCGTCAACCGCCACCTCCACGCCGACTTCGCACCCCACGCGTTCGCACACGTCGCGGTGTGGGATCCCAACCGCGAGTGGATCGAGATGCGCCTGCGCTCGATCCTTCCCCAGACCGTGCACGTGCGCGACCTCGACCTGGTCGTCGACTTCGGCACCGGGGAGGAGCTGCGCACCGAGATCTCGGCGAAGTTCCGCCAGGAGAGCCTCGAAGCGGAACTCGCGGCCGCGGGCTTCACGCTCGCCGCATGCTGGACCGACCCGGCGGGCGACTTCGCCCTGTCCCTCTCGACCGTCCGCTAGCTGGACACCCGGGGGCTGATCGGGCTCCGGTCGGCTCGTGTGCTGCACAATGTCCGCCAGCCGCCGGAGTGGCGGCGGATGGCGAGTATCCGGAGCGACGATGACGATCAAGCGCGTGGGGTTCGTGGCAACCCGCCTCGCCGGGACCGATGGGGTCTCGCTCGAAACCGAGAAGTGGCGGACGGTGCTCGAGCGGCTCGGATACACCTGCTACGCGTTCGCCGGCGAGGTCGACAGTGATCCGCAGCGCGCGATGGTCGTCCCGCTCGCCCACTTCGAGGATCCCGAGGTCGCGGCGGTCCAGGCCGAGTTGTTCGGCTCCTGGCGGCGCGACCGATCCGTGTCGGATCGCGTGCATCGGATCAGGGAGTCTCTCGTGACCGCCCTCTACACGTTCATCGAGCGCTTCGACCTGGACCTGCTGATCCCCGAGAACGCTCTGGCGATCCCGATGCACATCCCCCTCGGCCTCGCCCTCACGCAGGTGATCGCGGAGACCGGCCTGCCCGTTGTCGGCCACCACCACGACTTCTCGTGGGAGCGGGACCGCTTCCGCATCAACGCGTGCGGGGACTACCTCCACGGCGCGTTCCCGCCCGACTCGCCGTCCATCCGTCACGTCGTGATCAACTCCTATGCCTCCGAGCAGCTGTCGCACCGCATGGGCCTTTCCAACACCGTGATTCCGAACGTGTGGGATTTCGAGCGCCCGGTCGGGCCGGCTGACCGCGCGTGGCAGTTGCGGAAGGAGCTGGGCTTCGGCGAGGACGACACGCTGGTCCTGCAGCCCACGCGGGTCGTCGCCCGAAAATGGATCGAGCGGGCGATCGAGATCGTCCGTGACCTCGGGATTCCACGCCTGGTCATCTCACACGCCGTGGGTGACGAGGGCCAGTCCTACGCCGAGCGCCTGCAGCGGCACGCCGACTCGCTCGGCGTGGAGCTGGTGGACGTGTCCCACATGATCGGGGTGAACGGGAACGGCGTCAGGCCCTACACCCTGGATGACGCGTACCAGGCCGCCGACCTGGTCACGTTCACCTCCGGATTCGAAGGCTTCGGCAACGCGTTCGTTGAAGCGGTCTACCACCGAAGGCCGATCGTGGTGAACCGCTACTCGGTCTACGTGGCCGACATCGAGCCCAAGGGGTTCGACGTGATCGCCATCGACGGGTTCGCCGACGCCGACGACATCGCCCGGATCAAGGCCGTCCTCTCGGACGCTCGGGGCCGCGAGCGCATGACCCAGAAGAACTTCGAGCTCGGGCGTCGCCACTTCTCCTACGACGTCCTCGCCAACCGGCTCTCGCAGCGGATCGGATCCTTCGAGCGATGACCAGCGTCGCGCTGCTGCACTACTCGTGCCCCCCGGTCGTCGGGGGAGTCGAGGAGGTTCTGCGCCAGCAGGCACAGGTGCTGGCGAAGTATGGCCACGAGGTGAGGCTGGTCGTTGGCGCCGGGGGGACGACGGCCGACGGCGCCACGCTGGCACGTGGCGATACCACGGTCCAGATCCACCCATTGCTCGCCTCGGGGGCGCCCGAGGCCGTCGAGGCGACGGCCGACGGCACATCCGAGGCGGTGCACCGCGTGGCCGCGCGGGTGGAGGCAGTCCTCGACGAGGCGCTGGACGGATCCGACGTGGTCTTCGCGCACAACGTGCTGTCCATGCCGTTCAACCTGCCGTTGACCATCGCCCTGCGACGCATCGCCGCTCGGGGCAGCTCCCGGGAGGAGCGGACGGCACCGGCTGTGGTCGGCTGGAACCACGACTCGCCCTACTTCTATCCGAGCTACGACCAGCGGTTGGACCGCGACCCGTGGCAGGTGCTGCGGGACCCGGACCCTGGCATCCGCTGGGTGACGGTCTCCGAAGCCCGGGCCCGGGAGTTCTCCCGCCTCTACGGCGGCTTCTGCCCCGAGGTCGTGCCCAACGGCATCGACGTGGACTCGTTCCTCAAGCTGGAGCCGTCGATCTCGGCGCTCGTGCGGGAAGAGCGGCTCGTCGGCTCCGATCTCGTCCTGGTGCAGCCCTCCCGCCTGCATCCCCGCAAGAACATCGAGCTGTCGCTGCGCGTCCTGGCGGCCCTCCGCGACCGGGATCTGGATGCGAGGTTGCTGGTCACCGGCGCGCATGACCCGCACGACCCTGCGGCCTCCGGGTACGCGCGCCGCTTGCACGAACTCGCGGTGCGGCTCGAGGTCACCGACGCCGTGGTCATGCTCGCCGATCACGTCCTCGCCGACGGCAGCCGCATGGTCGCCAGCCGGGTCGGGATCCGCGACCTCTGTCAGGTGGCGGACATGCTTTTCCTGCCCAGCCTCAGCGAGGGGTTCGGACTGCCACTGCTGGAGGCCGGTCTGATCCGCCTGCCGGTCGCGTGCGCCGACATTCCGGTCTTGCGCGAGGTCAGCGGTGACCATGCGTACCGGTTCGCGCTCGACGACCCGCCTGAGCAGATCGCCGCGGAGCTCCTCACCTACCTCGACGGGATCCCGACACACCAGCTGTACCGCCGCGTCGTCCAGAGCCACACGTGGGAACACATCTACGCAACCCACATCCGTCC
>WHTC01000109.1 GCA_009379795.1 Nitriliruptorales bacterium
AGCCCGGTGGGGCTTGCGCGTCGGCGTAGATGCGCTGGCCGTCGATCAGGGAGACCTCGCCGGGGCGGTTGACCACGGCCGGCAGCAGGTTGGTCTGGCCGATGAAGTCGGCGACCATCCTGGTGCGCGGGTACTCGTAGACCTCCGCGGGAGTGCCCACCTGCACAAGCCGGCCCTGGTCCATGACCGCGATCCGGTCGGACATGGTCAACGCCTCCTCCTGGTCGTGGGTCACGTAGACGAATGTGGTCCCGACCCGCTCCTGGAGGATCTTGAGCTCCAGTTGCATCGCCTGGCGCAGCTTCAAGTCCAGGGCGCCGAGCGGCTCGTCGAGCAGCAGCACCTTCGGACGGTTGACCAGCGCCCGGGCGAGCGCCACGCGCTGTTGCTGACCGCCGGAGAGCTGGCGCGGCCGGCGCCGCTCCATGCCGCCCAACTGGACCAGGTCGATCATGTGGGCCACCCGCTCACGGATCTCGGCCTTGCCGACGCCGCTCATCTCCAGCCCGAAGGCGATGTTCTGCTCCGCGCTCATATGCGGAAACAGCGCGTAGGACTGGAAGACAGTGTTGACCGGCCGGTGGTTGGGCGGGCGCAGGCCCATCTCCTCGCCGGAGATGGCGATGCTGCCCTCGGTCGGGTACTCCAGCCCAGCGATCATGCGCAGCGTCGTGGTCTTGCCGCACCCCGACGCGCCCAGCAGGGAGAAGAACTCCCCGTCGCGGATGCTCAGGTTGATCCCGTCGACCGCGGTGACGTCGTCGAAGCGCTTGACCACCTGAGATAGTTCGACCGCGGTTGCGCCGGGCGGCTCCACCGTGACGGTGCCGGGCTCGCGTACGTCTGTCCCCGCGGTCTCGGCGGGCACTCCAACCTCGGCCATCGTCGCCACCTCCTCAGCGCACCAGGCGCCGCCATCGGGCTGTGCAGCCCGGCGCGGGAGCCGTCCGATCTGTTACGACCGCTCATGTCATGGCCGTTCCGGTGCGGTTGCGGCAGGCTCGGCAAGCGCGCCGGCCAGCGCGTCGAGGCAGCGGTCGATCTCGTGGTCCTGGATCATCAGCGGCGGGCAGAACGCGATCGCCGACACCCCGATCGGGCGCGCGATCACCCCTCTGGCGAGCATCGCGTCGCGCACCGCGAGCGCGTCGCGGTCCGGGTGCAGGCCGACGGCCCAGACCGCGCCGTCACCGCGCACCTCGGCGACCAGTCCGTCCTTGGCGATCTGGTCCAGCCCGGCCGCCAGGCGCTGGCCGACGCCCACGGCACGGTCCAGCAAACCTTCCCGTTCGGTGATCCGCAGGACCGTCAGGGCCGCAGCGCAAGCGGTCGGGTGGCCGCTGTAGGTGTGCCCGTGGCGCAGGACCAGGGCGGGATCGGCCTCCAGCGGCTCACGGACAGGACGGCCGACCAGGACCCCGGCCAGCGGCACGTAGCCCGAGGTCACGCCCTTGGCGAAGGTGACCAGGTCGGGACGGATCTCGTAGTGCTCGGCGCCCCACCACCTGCCGAGGCGGCCGAACCCGCAGATGACCTCGTCGAGGATCAGCCACGCGCCGTACTCATCGCACAACCGCCGCAGGCCCCGCAGGTAGCCGGGAGCCGGCGGGTAGACGCCCCCGGCACCGATCACCGGCTCGGCGATCACGGCTGCGATCTCGTGGCCGCGCTCGGCGAACAGGGCGGCCATGCCGTCCAGATCGTCCTTGCCGACCTGGACCACCTGGCCCGGCAGCGGCCCGAAGTGCTCCTGGTTGGGGGGCAGGCCGGTGAGGGCGGTGCCGCCGTAGGTGACCCCGTGATAGGAGGGGCGGCGGCTGACCATCAGGGTGCGCTCGGGGCGGCCGGCCACGGCATGGGCCAGCCGGGCCAGCTTCATCGCGGTGTCCACCGCCTCCGAACCGCTGGAGGTCAGGAAGACCCGCGCGCCCTCCATGGGAGCCAGCGCGGCCAGCCGCTCGCACAGCGCGTCGGCGGGGCCGTTGGTGAAGCGCTCGAAGGTGTGGAAGCAGGCCAGCCGGGCCATCTGCTCAGCGACCGCCTCGGCCACCTCGGCCTGCCCGTGGCCGATGTTGCAGTACCACAGGCTGGCCAGCGCATCGATGTAGCGGTTGCCCTGATCGTCGACGACCTGAGCGCCCTCGCCGGCCACGATGCGGATGAAGTCGGTGGCGGCCGGCCTGGCGAACGGGTGAAGGAGCGCCGGGACGCGCATCATCAGTGCCTCATCCGCTTCTGCGCCTCGCCGAGGACTTGATCGAGGATGCCGACCAGTTCCCCGAGCACCTCGCGGTCGGCGACCAGCGGTGGCGAGATCTGGATGACCGGCTCGTCGCGGTCGTCCGCGCGCGCGATCAGGCCCAGCTCCAGCAGGCGGGCGGACAGGAATCCGCGCAGCAGGTCCTCGGCCTGCTCGTTGGTGAACATCACCTTGCGCTCGCGGTCGGCGACCAGTTCAAGCGCCCAGAAGTAGCCGGTACCGCGGACGTCGCCGACGATCTCGTGGCGCGCCATCAACTCGTGGAGTTGCTCGCCCAGCCACACCTCGTTGCGCTGGACGTTGCCGAGCACGTCCTCGGACTCGAACACGCCGATGTTGGCCAGCGCCACCGCGCAGGACACCGGATGGCCGCCCCAGGTGGCCCCGTGGACGAACATCGACGCGCGCCCGGTGGCCAGCGCGTCGCCAATGTGACGGCGGAACAGCATGCCGGCGAGGGGCGCGTAGGCGGAGGTGACGCCCTTGGCGAAGGTGATGATGTCGGGCAGGTAGCCGTAGCGCTCCGCGCCCGTCCACCGACCCAGGCGGCCGAACCCGCAGATGACCTCGTCGGAGACCATCAGCACGCCGTAGCGGTCGCAGATCTCGCGGATCCGCTGCAGGTACCCGGGCGGCGGGGTGAAGCACCCGCCGGCGTTCTGCACCGGCTCGACGAACACCGCGCTGACCGTCTCCGGCCCCTCGGCGACGATGATGCGCTCGATGGCCATGGCGCAGGTCAGGTCACAGGGCGGGCAGTGCAGGCTGGTCTGGCAGCGGTACTCGTTGGTGTTGGGCGCGTGGAACATCCCGGGCGCGAGCGGTTCGAACGGCGTTCGAGCACCGGCGAGGCCGGTGACGCCGAGCGCCCCGAGGGTGGTGCCGTGGTAGGCGAAATTACGGCTGACGACCTTGTAGCGGTTGGGCTGGCCGTTGGCGGCGTGGTACTGGCGGGCAAGCTTCAGCGCCGACTCGACGGCCTCCGATCCGGAGTTGACGAAGAAGGCGTGGTCGAGGTCGCCGGGGAAGCGCTCGGTGAGGGCGGCGGCCAGGTCGATCGCTGGCTGGTGAGCGGTGCCCCAGTTGGTGGCGAAGGGCAGCTTGCGCATCTGCGCCTCGGCCGCGGCGGGCATCTCCGGGCGCCCGTAGCCGACCTGGACGCAGAACAGGGCGCTCAGCCCGTCGAGGTAGCGCGTGCCATTGGCGTCCCAGACGTAGCAGCCCTCGCCGCGCTCCAGCACGGGGACGTTCGGCGCGTCGCCCCGCCAGTCCGAAGTCCGGGTGAAGTGCAGCCACAGGTGGCCGTCGGACAGCTGCGCACCCCTCATGCTCGCTCCCTGGTCATCGGCTCGCCCCGGTACCCTGCGTGTTCACATCGCCGCAGTCTGGCAGATGATCGGGGCGCGCGAGGACCGAACCCCGAAGAACGGCTACGACCGCCCGCCCGGGGGTCAGCCGCTTGGGGCCTCGTCCCCCGACGGTTGCTGGGCTCGACCTGGTCGGACTCCTGAACGTTGAACGCAGCCTCTCCGGCCTCGCGCTCCATCCTGTCGAGCGGGTCGTCGAACTCGCGCTGCGCGTCGCCGGCCTGATCCCCGCCGCCCTCCGGCCCGGTCGTTTCTGGCTCGTCCTTTGCGCGCTCCTGGCTCATGACGTCGCTCCCGCCCTCGAAACCTCCGGCGCTCACCCTGCCCAGCCCGGCCCCGGCATTACCGGGCCGGCTGCCCAGGGGTGGATGTTCGACCAGTGCTCGACACGGTAACATTCAGGCCGGAATAGCTTAGATGTCCTCGTGAAAGTTCCTATAAAGGTAACATTGATGCCCGGAACGATGAGCATCTTGTACCATCTGGCCGAACAGCAGGCCGGCTACTTCACCACCGCGCAGGCCGTCGAGGCGGGCGTATCGCGCCGGGCCCTGTCCGGGCGCGCCAAGCGGGGCGACATCCACCAGGTGCGTCACGGCCTGTACCGGCTGCGACACTTCCCCGCACACCCCTTCGAGGATGTCACCGCCGCCTGCCTGTGGGTGGGACCGGACAGCGCGGCCAGCCACGAGACCGCCTTGGCGGTCCATGGGATCTCGGATGCGATGCCGGCCAGCATCCACATCACCGTCCCGCGATCGTTCCGCGGTCAGCAGCGAGGTGTGGTTGTCCACCGCGCGCCGTTGCCGGACGAGGATCGGGAGGTGCGTGACAGCGTCCCGGTGACCACCATCGCGCGGACGCTGCAGGACGTTGTCACGTCCAGCGACCCTGCCCTGGTGGAGCAGGCGGTGGAGCAGGCGGTCGCCCGAGGCGTCTTGAACCGCCAGCAACTGCGCAGCATGGTTTGCGACACCCCGGCGCTGGCCCCGCTGGTCGTGACTACGCTGGTGTGGTACCTTCAGGATAGCCAATCATGAGTCCAGGAGAACAAGGGCGTAAGGGCACTCCACCCTTCGTAGTCAGAGCAACCCGTTCGTACCTGGTCCCGAGGAAGGGCGCGGGCATGCGAGGGCATCTTCCTTCAAACGAGGTCACTGCGGAAGGCTATTCACCGATCTACTACGACACGAAGGCTCGCTTGGAGGAGATCTTCGGCGCGCGCAACGAGCAGCATTGGCCCTCTGGTGAGCAGACGTGCTCGAACTGCTACAGCGTTGCCCCCGCAGTCGCGGCAGAGCCGCAGTCGTAGCGCATGGCATCACTCCTGGGGCTGGACGGCGCGCAACTGAGCCCTGGCGTTCAGATTGCCTGAGACAGCCCAGATAAAGAAGACAACGCTGGTCGCCGAGCCGGGGGGCATCCTCGACAAGTGTCTTGCCGTCAAGCCAGACATGGGCGAAAACCTTCGCAAGCGGCTCATGCTCCTCGAGCAGTACGACTTGGGGTTCCTGTTGCTCGGTTTGAGTCCCCGTCGGCTCCTTCGTGACGGGCGTCTGTTCGACAACGAGCAGGTGCTGCCGCTGCTCTTATGGTTTGGCCAGTGGGACAAACACTGCCGCTATTGGGCCGCAGAAGTCATGCAGCAATGGCTTGTCTTTAACCCGGCGGAGGGCGACTTCGAGAGCGTGTCGGACGCGAAAGCTGTCGAGTTTCGCGACTACTTCTTCGAGAAGTATGCCATTCCGCTGATCGAGGAGTTCCGGCAGTACGTCGCACTGTCCATGCTCTTCCCCGATGAGCACAACGCGCCGTCTGGTCCCGTAGACATGGTGTGGCACTCATTCATCCTCAACACGGAGGAATACGAGGACTTCAGCACACGCGTTTGGATCGGCGCCGAGCACATGCCTCCCGAGGTCCCCGAAGAGGAGTACCGCTAGAACAAGAAATACGCTCCCACTGGATCGGAGAAACCTGAGGCAGCCCCTTGGCCCAGTCTGCTCCACAAGTTCCATCAAGAGGGATTTGTTTTCCTCCGTTCCCATTCTGCTTGTAGACCAGGCTCGGTACCTCCGGTCGCCGCCTTATCAGCCAGCGGTTCTTCCCGTTCCTGAACTACCGCACCCCCCGGAGGTGCTGGACGGTGTGTCGGATCGACTATTGCGCCTGCTCCGAAGGCGCGAGAAAGGACCCTACGGCTGACGGGGACGGGTAGGCACCATGCCGAGACACGTGATTGTCTCAGCTGTCGCCAGGGGTCTTGTCGCCTGTGGGCCGAAGGTTTCCGGCGCCGTCCAGGCTCTTGCTGCGCACCAGGTCCAGGGCGTGCTCGACGAAGACGTCCACTGCCATGGACTTCTCGTCGCCGGAGCGGTAGCGCACGGACACGGCCTGCTGCTCGGCCTCGCGGCGTCCCACGACGAGGATCAGTGGGATCTTCCGGGTCACTGCCGTGCGGATTTTGGCGTTCAGTCTGGCGTCGCTGGCGTCGACGTCGACGCGTAGACCGGCGTCCAATACGACATCGCGGATCTTGTAGGCGTAGTCAAGGAGGTCGGGCATGATCGGGATGACGCGGACCTGCTCGGGGGCGAGCCAAACGGGGAACGCACCGCCGAAGTGCTCTGTCAGGAACCCGATGAACCGCTCATGGGAGCCCAGCGGTGCCCGGTGGATCACCGCGACCGGTTTCTCGGCGCCGTCAGAATGGGTGTAGGTAAGCCCGAACCGGTTCGGGGTGTACAGGTCGACCTGGTTGGTGGAGGCCGCATATGGCTTGCCCGTGACGGTCTTGAACATGAAGTCGACCTTCGGGCCGTAGTGTGCGGCACCCCCGGGGTCTTCCACGTAGGGGATGTTGGACTCCTTCATCGCCTCCACGGTGATGCGCTCGGCGTCTTGCCACATCTGTTCGTCGTCGTGGTACTTGTCGGTGTTGGCCGGGTCCCGCAGAGCGAGGACCATGTAGAAGTCGGTGATGCCTAGCGCCCGGTAATAGTCGTCATGCATGCGCATGACTTCAAGGAACTGGTCCTTGGCCTGGTCCAGGGTGCAGTAGATGTGGGCGTCGTTCTGCGTGAACCCGCGGGTGCGCATGATGCCGTACAGCTGGCCGCTGCGCTCGTACCGGTAGACCGTGCCGTACTCTGCGATCTTGAAGGGCAGCTCGCGGTAACTGCGGGGCCGCGCCCGGTACACCATGTGGTGGTGCGGGCAGTTCATCGGCCGCAGGTAGTACTGCTCTCCTTCGATATCAATGGGCGCGTACAGGTCGTCCTGGTAGTACGGAAGGTGCCCGGACAAGTAGTACAGGGCGTCTTTGGTGATGTGCGGGGTCGAGACCCGTTGATACCCCAGGCGGCGCTCCGTCTGGCGGGCCCATTCCTCCAGCTCGTCCTGGATGATCGTGCCGTTGGGCATCCACAGCGGCAGGCCCCGCCCGATCTCGGCGCTGAAGGTGAATAGGTCCAGGTCCTCGCCGATACGGCGATGGTCCCGTTTCGCCGCCTCCTCAAGTCGCTGTAGGTGCTCGTTAAGTTCGTTGCGAGTGGGCCACGCCGTGCCGTAGATCCGCTGTAGTTGAGGATTCTTCTCGCTGCCACGCCAGTAGGCCGCGGCGCTGCGCAGCAGGCGTGCCCCGTAGATCATCTTCGTAGAGGGCAGATGAGGCCCTCGGCACAGGTCTGACCAGCACGTCTCGCCCGTGCGGCGGTCGACGTTGTCATAGATCGTCAGCTCGCCCTCCCCGATCTCCATGAGCTCGGTTCTATTGACGCCTGACGTGTCATCGATCAGCTCAAGCTTGTACGGCTCGCTGGCCAGTTCCGTCCTTGCCTCGTCGGCGGAGGAGAAGACCCGTCGCTGGAAGCGCTGACCCGACTTGATGATCTCCTTCATCCGTGCCTCGATGCGGTTGAGGTCCTCGGGATTGAATGGAGTCTCGACGTCGAAGTCGTAGTAGAAGGCGTTCTCTATCGGCGGACCGATGCCGAGCTTGGCCTCTGGAAAGAGGTCCTGGACCGCCTGAGCCAGGACATGGGCCGCTGAGTGACGGAGCACGTAAAGCCCGTCCGGATTGAACATCGGCACCGGCTCGACGTCTGTATCAACGTCGGGTATCCAGGTCAGATCCTTGAGAGAATCATCCGGGGCGCGCACCACGACGATGGCCTCAGGTCCCGAGGAGGGAAGCCCAGCTGCCTTGAGCGCCGTGGCGCACGTCGTGCCCGCCGGGACAGCAACGCGTTCTGCCACGGGGTTGGGGGGTTCAGGCACAGCGATTCTCCTCGGGCCGGCAGGGTTGCGGTAGCTGGATCGGTTCGATGCTAGACGAGCCGCTGCTGGAAGTCCCCATGATGACCTCGGCGCAGCAGCTGGCCGAGAAGCTGCACGCCTACACCCGCATGTACGACGCCGAGGCCAGCGCTATCGCGCGGCGCGGTCGTGGGCGAGGCGTTCGATCAAGTCGGCGGCCTGGATCGTGCCGGGGCTGGCGTGCAGGCGGGCCGAGATCCGGGACAGGCGCTCGGCCAGCGTATGCTCGGCGAGCAGCCGGTCGATCCCGCCGAGCAACTGGTCCGGCTCCAGGGTGTAGGGCGGCAGGCACAGGCCGAACCCGGTCTCGTCCACCCGCTGGGCGTTGTCGTACTGATCCCAGAACAGCGGCAGCACGACCATCGGCTTGCCGAAGTGAAACGACTCGGTGATGGTGTTGTTGCCGCCGTGGGTGAGGACCAGGTCGACGAGCGGCAGGACGGAGACCTGGGGCAGGAACTCCTCGCCCCACATGCCCTCGGGCAGGTCGTACTCGGCGGGCTGGGGCCCTTGCTGACGATGCGGCGGTGACACCCGCGTGGTCGGGTCCGCACCGAGCCGGCGTCCGCGCTGCAGACCGAGCGGGGCGACGTGTCCGCCCGCACGGTGGTCCTGGCCGGCGAGGCGTGGCTGTCCCAGTCGTCCGTGACCCGCCGCGCGGTCCTGCCGCTGTACTCGCTGATCGTGCTCACCGAGTCGCTGAGCGACCAGCAGTGGGCGAGGATCGGCTGGGAGGGCGGCGAGTGCATGTCCTCCTCGCGCTACACGGTGGACTACCTGTCTCGGACCGAGGACGGGCGGATCCTGTTCGGCGGGCGGGGGGCGCCGTACCACTTCGGCTCGCGTATCGAGCCGCGCTACGACCGCCGCGAGCCGACCCATGCGATGCTGCGGGAATCCCTGCGCGAGTGGTTCCACGGCTGGGCAACGTGCGGTTCAGCTATGCCTGGGGCGGGCCGAGCCCCGGGACTGGATGCCGACGTTCCGCTACGATCGCCGGACCGGCCTGGCGGGGGCATACGGCTACACCGGGCAGGGGGTCGCGGCCGCCAACCTGGTGGGACGGGTGCTGGCCGATCCCATCACGGGTACGCCCTCGCCGCTGACCGCGCTGCCGATGGTCAACCACCGATCACGCCGCTGGGAGGTCGAGCCGCTGCGCTGGCTCGCCACCCGCTACGTGCAGCACGCATTGGCCCGACTGGACGCCGTCGGCCGCAGAACAGGCCGCCCACCCACCGGCCGCAGTCTCCCGGACCGTCTCCTCCGCCACTGAAGCCACTGGGCGGGGCCACCAACTGACCCGAGCTGTGCACCCGGGGCGCGGTATGTCGCGCCTGAGGTGCACAGGTAGCGCGCGACTTCGGGGCTATGCACGTGAGGCGTGAGATCTCGCGCCGTAGGTGCAGAGCTAGCGCGCGCTCAGGACACAGAACTCGTTGCCCTCCGGGTCCTGAAGCACCACCCAGGTCTGCTCGCCCTGCCCGATGTCGGCACGCTGCGCCCCAAGGTCGAGCAGTCGGCGCACCTCGGCCTCCTGGTCGTCGGGCGCGAGGTCGATGTGGAGACGGTTCTTGACCTGCTTTGACTCCGGTACCGGAACGAAGACCAGCGCCGGCTCGCTGCCTTCGTCCTGCGCGAGGGCGGCCTCGTTGTCGTCCTCGTACACGAGGCGCCAGCCCAGTGCAGCCGCCCACCAGCGGGCCAGGCTGGCGTGATCCCGGCTGTCGATCACGACGCTGTACAGCCGGACTGCCATGGTCTCCCCCTCCGGCGTGCACAGGCCCGCCCCACTGCCCTTCCAACTGCCGGCAGCGTAGAGCACCTGCGCCCCATCCAGGCCAGGGCCGGCCGTCCAGGATCGTCGGCTGCGGGCGCTGGCACGATGCGACTCGAGAAAGACGGAACACGCATCATGGTGACGTGAAAGCGTGGCGAGGGGCGCAGCAAGCGTCTCAACTGACCGGTTACGGTGGGCCGACACCGAACGGGATCCGGGTCTTCGCCGTCTACACGCCGGCTGAGCTGAGCCGGCGCGGGTACGCGACCGCTTGCGTGGCCTCGCTGACCGAGCGCCTGCTCCAGGGTGGCAGAACCTTCTGCTTCCTCTCCACGGATCTGGCAAACCGCACGTCCAACGCCACCTACCAGTGGATCGGCTACCGGCCGGTGATCGAAGTCGACGACTACCGCTTCGACGAGCTCGACGGGTAGACCTCGGCGGCCTGGCTGGCGGTGCGCACGCCCGACCAGCGGGACACCTCCGCCTCGAGGTCGAGCGGGTCGACCGTCGCTGACTGCTCGTAGGCCCCCCACTCCTCGCGCGGCAGCATCCACATGACCTCGAACTGGTTCCCGTCGGGGTCCTGGCCGTAGATCGACTTGGTTGCCCCGTGGCTGGAACGGCCGGTGTAGCCGCCCGCGGCTTGCAACGACTCCAGAGCCCCGGCCAGATCGTCGATGGTGTCAACCTGCCAGGCGAGGTGGTAGAGACCGATCTGTCCCCTGCGCTGCGCTTCGGCGCCCGGCCCGAGTCCGAACAGTCCGAGATCGTGGTGGTTGTTGGAGCCCTTGGCCCGCAGGAAGGCGGCATTGGCGCGCGGCTCGCGGGCGATGACCTCGAACGAGAACGCCTCCGTGTAGAAGGCCACAGCGCGGTCAAGGTCGGAGACGAACAGCACGGCGTGGTTGAGGCGGCGCACGGCGATCATGGCGCTCTCCTTGGCTGACCGGCGATGGAGCGATCGCCCGCCAATATAGG
>WHTC01000442.1 GCA_009379795.1 Nitriliruptorales bacterium
AGACCTCTCCTGCGGGCACAGGGGAGCCCCAATGCGGTGAGGCCGGTACGCCAAACGTATCGGATCCCGAGGCGCAGGACACCACGAGATGCGCACGGAGGCGAAGGCTCGTGACCCGACGGCTGTGCGATGTGCTGGAACGCGACGCGTATCTTGAAACCGCGTTGAGCCCGTCTGGGGAGATCGCGCTGACTCCCCTTGGTCGGCGGGGATCGGCGGGCCGCGGGTTTGCTGCCCAGCACGACATCACGGACCAGCGGGGCCTTCCGCCGGTCGATGCGGAAGCGCCCGATGAGGACGCGCTGCTCCACGTCCTGCTCAGCCGTGACCTTGAGCCCGAGCCCGAGCTGCGCCGTCGGCGGTGTGACGCGGCCAGGCGTCCCTTCGCCGCCTGGCGGGAGGATCTGGTCACTGGTCTATTCGCGTTGAGCCTGGCACTGGGGCTGTTCTCCGAGGGCTGGAAGGCCCTCGCCCGGGTGAGCGGCGCCAACGGCGTGTTGCTGAACGCGTGGCACGGTCTGCTGCTCACGGGGTTCACCGGGCTGGCGTTTTGGAGCCTCACCCGGCATCAGGGTCCCAAGCGGTCGTTGCTGACCAGGGTTCCGAAGGGGTACGCCCTCGCGGTGCTGGGACTGGTCGCTGGGTTCGCCGCTCTGGCCGGCGAAGCCATGTGGCAGACCGCCTTCCGTGCGCCGGCGAATCCGGCCACAAATGTCAGCCCGTTCCACCTGATCCTGCTCGTCGCGTCCTTCCTGCTGGCCGGGGCTGCCCTGCGCTCGATGTGGCTGAAGCCGGAAGGGCGGCGGGTGCCGACGATAAGAGCCTTCGCGCCGGTCCTGCTCTCCGCGATCGCCGTTACATCGGTGGCCCTGTTCGCCGCGCAGTTCCAGTCCCCGCTGGTGGCCTGGACCAGGCCGGATCCAGCAGCGGCGGGTCTGCAGCGACTGCTCCAGATCAACGCCACTGCGGCGATCGTGCTGACCAACCTCATCCTGATCGCGCCGGTGCTGTTCATCCTGCGCCGCTGGCAGCCGCCGCTGGGCGGCGTGACCGTGATGCTCACCAGCGTGGCCCTGATGGCGTCAGCGGTGACGGGCTTCGAGCGGGTCGGAGGGGTTCTTCGGCGCGCTGATCGGCGGTCTGGCAGCCGACCTGGTGATCTCCTGGTCCTCGTCCGCATCAACGGCTTCGGTGCGTCGCCGGATCGCGCTGGTCGTCACGCCGGCGTTCTGGATCCCCTGGTACGCGGGCATCGTCGTGTTCGAGGGCAGCGCGTGGCCGGTGGTGCCGTGGGCAGTGGACGTGGTGGCGGCGACGTTGTCCACGTTCGTGCTTGCGCTCCTCATGATGAGCGGACAGCGAGGGGTCGGCCCGGTACCGGGCCGACCCCTCGCCACTTCTAGAACACGACGAGGGCTTCCCCGGTGAAGAACTCGACGACGAAATTGATGAAGAAGAACCCGAAGAACACGGCAGCGATCAAAAGGACTGCGTAGTGCCACATTGATGGCCGGGCGGCGCGCGGCAGCTTGCTGTTCAG
>WHTC01000373.1 GCA_009379795.1 Nitriliruptorales bacterium
AAAAATGGCACGTAGGACACCAGGGGCATGAACTCGTCGAAGTACTCCTTGGCGCGGGCGAGATCGCTCACGTTCACGCCGAGATGCCCCAGTGGCATAGCCGCCTCACCTTCCTATGCCGGGCATTGCCCGGCGTTCATCTCAGAAGCACGGCCCCGGGAGGAGCATCAGGGGCTGGCGTGACGGGCAGGCCGCGCCGCTGCCATTCGGGATAGCCGTCTTCCAGGCGCCGAGCCCGGTAGCCGGCGGCCCGCAGTCTGCGGACCGCCTCGTCGGCGTACACGCAGTAGGGGCCGCGGCAGTACGCCACGATCTCCACGTCCTCGGGCAGGGTCCCGAGAGCATCGTCGAATTCGTCCAGGGGCACGGAGCGAGACCCGGCGATGTGTCCTGACTCGTACTCCAGCCGCGGGCGGACGTCGAGGACGATCACCTCGAGGTCGTCAAGGCGGCGGATGAGTTCCTCGTGCCCGATCGCTTCGCGTTCATCGCGCTCGCCGAGGTAGGCACGGGCGAGCCACTCCACCTCGGCGACCTGGTTGGCGGCCACTATGCGCAGTGCCGCCCAGAACTCGGCCACCACGTTGCCGGCCAGTCGATAGCGCACGTGGTTGCCGTCGCGACGGCTGCGTACCAGGCCGGCAGTGGCGAGCACCCGGAGGTGGTGGGAGGTGTTGGCTACGGACTGGTCGATGGCCTCGGCCACCTGCTCGACCGAGCGCTCCCCCTGGGCGAGCAGCTCAAGGATCTCCGCCCGCCGCCCGCTGGACAGCGCTTTGGCGACGGACGCGAAGGCGTCGAACAGCGCGTTCTTGGCGGCCCGTGTGCCGACGGAGCGGGCCTGGTGCGATCGAGCGGCGCTCATCAACAGGATCGTAGCATATTCAAATAACTACTAGAATTGGTTAGAGCTTGACGCCTTCTTCCTGCTTGACGTTGTAGTCCTGCCAGCCGTGCGCAATCAGGGCAGCGGCGCGGAAGCTGGCGGCGTCCTTGCGGTAGTCGCGCTCGAGCCAGAAGTCGTCGTAGTCGGGGTTGTCGTAGCCGCGCTCTGTGTGTTCGATCGAGTCGCACTCACCGGTGCGGTCGATGACGGCGTCACCCGCGTGCGGTGTGGTCCACAGGCGGCACGCGGCCGAAGGAGGCCGGTTCCTCGCGCTCGGCGAGGGCGCCCGGCGCTGGCTGACCGAGGCCGGCCACGCCGGGGTGCGCCGGGGTGCGCCGGGTGCGCGCCAAGATGGCCGACGCGGTCGCGCTGGCCAAGCTGGGCGATCCCGCCGCGGTCGACTGGGGCGTTGGGCCATGCGTGAGCGCCTCGCGATCCATGTGCACCAAGTTAGCAGCGCTGTGCACCCGAGACGCGGTATCTCGCGCCGAGGGTGCACAGCAGCGCTCACCAGGGAATCGACGCTAGCCAGGTGCCTTGCGGGCGAGGAAGGCGTGGCCGAAGACGGCGTAGCGACGGGCGTTGGCCTCGCCCCGGGCGCCGGCGAAGCAGTCGAGGGGCGGCCCGATCATCACGCCGACGAAGCCGGCATGCTCGAGGAGCGCCTGCCAGCCTGCGCACGGCAGGCCACCGGCGATTCATCCCGTCCACAGGTCGATGTCGCGCGCGGCCTCCTCGGGCACCTCGACACCGTTGGCGATGTCGGCGAACTGCAGCACTCCGCCGGGACGGAGCACGCGGACGAACTCGGCGAACACCGCCTCCTTGTCGGCGCACAGGTTGACGACACCGTTGGAGATCACCACGTCCGCCCAGCCGCCGGTCACCGGAAGCGCCTCGGCGACGCCCTCGCGGAACTCGACGGTGGCGCAGCCGGCCCGGGCCGCGGCCCGGCGGGCGCGGGTCAGCATCGCCGGGGTCATGTCCACCCCGATGACCGCGCCCGAGCGGCCCACGGCGCGGGCGGCGACAAGGCTGTCGAACCCGCCCCCCGAGCCCACGTCCACGACCCGCTCGCCGGGCGTCAGCGGCCGCAACGAGAAGGGGTTGCCCACTCCCGCGAACGCCTCGACCGCCTCCTCGGGCAGCGCATCCACGATCGCCGGTGGGTAGCCGAGCAGGCCCGCGAGGGGCCTGCCCGTGTGGAAGTGGTGGGCGCCG
>WHTC01000255.1 GCA_009379795.1 Nitriliruptorales bacterium
CGGCCGTCCCCTGGGCGCGATCTACGGCTTCCTGGCACTGCTGTCCGGCATCTGTGATCGCGTCGGACCGGACGCGATCGTCGTGGGCTTCGATTGCAGGAAGCGCTCGGTGCGACGTGACCGCTTCCCGGGATACAAGGCCCAGCGGCCCGACAGGGACCCGATGCTGCTGTTGCAGATCAGGGACCTGACGTGCCTGCTCGAGCGGCTCGGCATCCCCGTGATCTGCCCGGAGGGCTGGGAGGCCGATGACGTCCTGGGGTCCGGGGCGCAGGCCGCCGAGGAGGCCGGCTGGCGGTGCCTGCTGGCCACCTCCGACCGGGACGCCTACGCCCTCGTGTCGCCGACCACCACGCTGCTCCGGCTGGGATCGGGCCTCGACAGCGCCCGCGAGGTGACGCCCGCGCAGGTGAGGCGCATGGTGGGCGTCCGTACCGACCAGTACACCGAGTTCGCGGCCCTGCGCGGGGACTCCTCCGACAACCTCCCCGGAATCCCCGGCATCGGCGCCAAACGTGCGGCGGCGCTGCTGCGGGAGTATCCGACGGTGGCGGCGGCGGTCGATGACCCGCTGGGCTGCAGTTCGGTGTTGGGCCGCCCCCTGGGACGGGCGCTGCTTGATGATATGGCCGACCCGGACAACTCCGTGTTCCACCGCAACGTTGCGCTGATGACCATCCGGCGTGACCTGCTGGTCGACCTGGAGGCGGGTCGGCCCACGGCCACCCCTGACGAGGTGGAGCGGCACCTGCTGGCCTGGAAACTCCCCACGCTGGTGCGCCGGGTCACGGTCGCCCTGGGGACGCGGCCCGACCTTCCCCCGCCCCCCGGCGACGAGCACGCGCCGCCCGGCTGATCCCGCGCCCGTCCCCCGCCGCCTGATCGATGGCCCCGCCGGCCCGCCTCCACGGAGCCATGATGACGAGCAGCACCGTCACCGCCAATGGCATCGAGATCGCCTACGAGACCTTTGGCGATCCCACGAAGCCCCCGATCCTGCTGATCATGGGACTGGGCGTGCCGTTGCTCGGCTGGGAGGAGGACCTCTGCCACCAGTTGGCATGCAGCGGTCACCTCGTCATCCGCTTCGACAACCGGGACGTGGGGCTGTCCACGCACCTCCACGATGCGGGAGCGAGTGACCCGCTCGCCGTGGCCAGCGGCGACACCGCCACCGCGGCCTACCTGATCGACGACATGGCCGATGACACCAGCGGCCTGATCGAGGCGCTCGGACTGGAAGCCGCTCATCTGGTGGGCGTGTCGATGGGCGGGATGATCGCCCAGGCGGCTACCATCCGCCACCCGGCGCGGGTCCGCAGCCTCACCTCGATCATGTCGACCACCGGGGACCGCAGCGTGGGCCAGCCCACCCAGGAGGCGCTGGTGGTGCTCATGCAACCGCTGGCAGTCACACGAGAAGAGGGCGCGGAACGCGCTGTCGAGAGCTTCCGGGTCCTGGGCTCGCCCGGGTTCCCTCCTGACGAGGAGTCGGTGCGCTCCCGGGCGCTGCGCTCGTTCGACCGGGCCTACGACCCCGCGGGGGTGAGCCGGCAGCTTGCGGCCATCCTGGCCTCCGCCGACCGCACACCCGGCCTGCGCGAGGTCCGGGCGCCGGCGCTGGTGATCCACGGCGACTCGGACCCGCTGATCGACGTCTCAGGCGGGCGTGCCACGGCGGCGGCGATCCCCGGCGCCGAACTGGAGATCATCGAGGGCATGGGCCACGACCTGCCCCGCGGCGCCTGGAATCGGATGATCGACCGGATCAGTGAGATCATCCAGCGGGGAGAGCTCATCGAGGGCTGAGCGCTTCCGCACCTGCAGGATGGCCGCGGAGCCTCGATATCATCGGCGCACGGCCGGCCGACCAATCATCGAGGTATACGTGGACCCAAAGCTGATGCAGGCATTCAACGACCAGATCCAGCTCGAGTTCGCCTCGGCCTACACCTACCTGCAGATGTCGGCGTGGTGCGAGGCGCACGACCTCACGGGCCTTGCGACCTGGATGCGGACGCAGTGGGCTGAGGAGTCGAAGCATGCGATCAAGTTCATCGACTTCGTTCTGGACCGCGCCGGCGAAGTCGATCTGCGACCACTCGAGGCGCCGGCCCGCGACTTCGCCTCACCGCTCGACGTGTTCGAGCAGGCGCTCGCCCACGAGCAGCGGGTGACCGCCGCCATCGGCGCGCTCTACGCCCAGGCCAGCGATCTGCACGACTATTCGAGCCTCCCCCTGCTCCAGTGGTTCCTCAACGAGCAGATCGAGGAGGAGGCGACCGTCCGCCAGATCGTCGCGGAACTGCGTATGGTCGCTGACGACTCCTCCGCGCTGCTGCTCCTGGACCGCGAGATCGGCAGCCGCCGCGACAGCGGCGACATCAACAGCTGAGCCAGCAGCCGGGGTCGGTCAGGCGGCCACCGGGGTGCGGTCCGCCGCCCAGGCATCGATTCCGCCCAGCAGCGCCACCCGGCGTTCGGCGGGGGCGGCCGAGGCGGTCACGCTGGACCGCGCCAGCCTCGCGAGAGCCCGGTCGTCCAACCCGAACCGGTCCCGGGCCATCGCGTACTGGTCCACCAGACCCGCGCCGAACAGCAGCGGGTCGTCCGAGCCGAGGCTGACCGAGCAGCCCGCCGCGAGCAGCGCCGGCAGCGGATGCGCGCCGGCATGCGGGAAGACCCCCAGCGCGACGTTGGACGCCGGGCAGACCTCCAGGTGAACGCCGGCGGCCGCCAGGCGCTCGAGCAGCGCGGGATCCTCCACCGCGCGCACCCCATGACCCACCCGGTCCGCGCCCAGCACCGCGACCGCCTGGTCGACCTCCTCGGGTCCGCACAGTTCGCCGGCGTGGGGAACGGCGAGCAGGCCGCCGTCCCGGGCGATGCGAAAGGCATGGACGAAGGCAGCAGCGGGATTGGCCTGCTCGTCGTTGGCCAGCCCGAACCCGACCACCCCCTGGGCGGCGTAGCGTGCAGCCAGTCGCGCCAGTGCCGGGGCCCGGTCGGGATGACGGCGGTCGGCCGAGACCACCCAGCCGATGCCCACGCCGGTGGCCGCGGTGGCCGCCCGACCAGCCTCCAGCAGCAACTCCAGCACGGCCTCGTCAGGACCGAAACGCCCGTAGTACAAGCCAGGGTTGGCGGTGACCTCCACCCAGCCCGACCCGGCGGCGGCCTCGTCCTGGGCCAGCTCGCGAACCAGTCGCGCGAGGTCGGCTGGGTACCGCACCAACTCCTTGGCCGCGCAGTACAGGGCATCGAAGCGCGCCCACCCCAGTGGCCCCCGCCCGCCGTGGTCCGTGCGGCCCAGGCCCTGGGGCAGGGTCACGCCCTCCCTCACGGCCAGATCCGCCAGCGTGGCCTGGCGCATGGAGCCGATGAGATGCAGGTGAAGGTGGGCTTTCGGAAGCGCACGAAGTTCCCGTGAGAGCAAGTTCATGCCCGTAGAGCATGCGCCCTCCCGAGCCGGATCCGCCGCAACCTCCCCTGCCCAGCGGCGCAAGCGGGCTCGGCGAGCCCCGCGACGGCAGCACCTGGCCGAACGAACCCCGGGGACTCCCGCCGCCCGGGGTTCGTCGCGGCGACTGGGCCGCTAGGCCCTTCTGCGACCGCCCGCGACGGCGCGGTAGATCAGCAGCAGGATGAGCGCGCCGATGATGGCCGTCACCCAGGTGCTGATCGAAAAGAACTCGTCGATCGGTTGGACGTCGAAGATCAACCCGGCGAGGAACCCGCCGAGAATGGCACCGACGACACCGATCAGCATGGTGACCAGGATCCCGCCGGGGTCATCCCCAGGCAGCAGGAACTTGGCGATCGCCCCGGCGAGCAGGCCGAGGATCAGGAAAGCGATGATGCCCACGATGAACTCCGTCCTTTATTGACTCGCCTACGGTCGGCAGACGGGAGCGATGCGACATCTCCCGGAAGGACATTCTCCCACTCGGCGGCGCGGAAAA
>WHTC01000268.1 GCA_009379795.1 Nitriliruptorales bacterium
CATCGGCCCAAGCGGATGCGGGAAATCGACAGTTCTCAACGCTGTGGCCAGTCTCATCCCACCCGACCAGGCCGAGGTCACCGGATCGATTCTGGTTGGTGGGGAGGACGTCGTCCCCCGGGCCGGAGGAAAGACGGCGAGCGGTCTCGGCTACGTCTTCCAGCGGGACTCACTCATGCCGTGGCGAACGGTGAAGGGAAATATCCTCGCGGGCCTGGAGATCCGCAAGCGCCCCCGAGACGAGCGCGAGGAAACCGCCCGTGACTTGATCATGATGGCTGGGCTCTCCGGCTTCGAGGACTACTACCCGTACCAGATCTCTGGTGGGATGAGGCAGCGCACCTCGCTGATCCGCACGCTGGCCTATGACCCGGACATCATCCTCATGGATGAACCGTTTGGAGCCTTGGACGCGCAGACCCGGATGACGCTCCAAACGGAACTGATCCGCATCTGGTCGGAGCGAAAGAAGACCATCCTCTTCGTCACCCACGACCTTGGCGAGGCCATCAGTCTCGGCCAGCGGGTCATCGGGTTCTCGCGCCAACCCGGCCAGATCATTCGGGACTTCAAGGTCCCGTTCGAGCATCCTCGTGATCCGTTCAAGCTGTTCGGTTCTGCGGAGTTCGCTGAATACCAGGCGGAAGTCTGGCGCGAGATCAGCGACGAATTCCGCGGGGACGTCGCCCCCGGAGCGAGGGAGTCGTGAACACTTCCAGAGCTGGTCTGTTCGCTTCCCGGCTCGCGCTGCTGGTCGCGTTCCTCGCTCTCTGGGAGGTGGTGACGGGCGGCCTCGGCCTCGGCATCGTGCTGTTCGAGCCGCTCATCCTTCCGAGCCCGTCGACGATCGTGGTGGAAATGTGGGGCTACGCCGAGTCCGGCCTTCTGCCCCGCGACGTCCAGGCGACCCTTTGGGCCGCGTTCTTGGGGCTGGTGTTCGGGGTCCTTGGGGGCGCGCTCGTCGGCGTCTTCTTCGCCTACTGGCGAATCGGCGCGCTGCTCCTGGAGCCCGCCATGGTGGCGATCAACTCGCTGCCCCGGATCACCGTTGCGCCGCTGCTCATCCTATGGTTCGGGCTGGGCATCACCTCACAGGTGGCGCTGAGTCTGTTCACGGTCTTCTTCGTCATCTTCTGGAACACCTACCTGGGCATCCGCACGGTGGAGCCAGACCTGCTCCGGGTCATGAAGGTCATGGGCGGCTCACGACTCGACGTCGGTCGCATGGTTGTGCTGCCCACCGTCGTCAGCTGGATCTTCGCCGCGCTGCGCACCTCCGTCAGCTTCGCGCTCAGCGGCGCCGTCGTCGCCGAGTTCGTCGGCTCCACTCGCGGGCTCGGGTACCGCATGACGATCGCCGCCGGCCTGCTCAACACGCCCAGGGTCTTCGCCATCATGGTCATCCTCGGCGTGGTCGCGGTGCTGCTGGTACGGGGGGCGGAAAAGGTGGAACGCCGTGCGCTTCGATGGCGACCCGACGTCGGGAGACTCACGTGATCATGCCAGGCCGATCGGCAGGCAAGGAACCCACCAGAAAGGAAGGGTTATGAACACGACACAACGTGAGCGTCGCTCACCGTCACTGTGGTGGGTCCTGGTCGCCGTCATGGCGCTGGTCCTCAGCGCGTGCGCGGCCGACGAAGAAGGCGACACCGCCGGCGAGTCAGAAGACGATGTCGCCGAGGAACAAGACGAGTCCGCCGCGGAAGAGGTGGAGATCGAGTACTCCATCCAGATGCCCGGGGTCATCTCCTACGAACTGAACCTCCCAACGCTCGTCGCCGATGCTGCCGGCTTCCTTGCCGAGGAGGGGATCGAGATCGAAGATTATGTGACCGGTTCGGGAGGCACGCTGCGTCAGGCGGTGATCGCCGGCGAGTTCGATTTCGGCCTGTTCGCGACCGTGCACCCGGTGCTCGCCCGTGCGGGTGGTTCCCCATGGAAGACGATCTTCGCGGCGCACGAAAAGGAGATCTTCAGCCTGATCGTGCGCTCGGAGATCGCCGATGAGATTCAGAGCGTCGAGGATCTTGCCGGACGGACGGTCGGCTTCTCCGAGCCAGGCGCCGGGTCCTGGTTCATGGGCCTCGTGTACCTCCGAGGCGCCGGCCTTGATCCTGACACGGACCTGGAGTACGTGTCCCTGGGGGGCGACCCGGGGGTGATCTTCACCTCGCTCCAGGAGGGACGGGTGGACGCCTTCGCCTCCTGGGAGCCGACCACGACCCGGGCGATCAACGAAGGCATCGCCGAGCCGCTCGTCGCCATCTGGGAAGACGAGGTGCATCAGGAGTTCGTCGGCGAGAGGGCACAGGCTCTGGTCATGATCGCCCTGGAGGACTCCATCGAGGAGGACCCGGAGTTCTACCAGCGACTCGTGGACGCTCACACCGCTGCGCTGGAATGGATCCACGACGCTGAGAGCGACGAGATCGTGCAGCTCGTGCTCGGGGACAGCAGCACTGCTGAACTGTTCGAGGGACTCGACGAGGAGTTGGTGGTCGAGATGATCGACCGCATCCGAGGCGGATTCGGCAGCGGCTGCCTCGACCGCGAAGGATACGAAACCGAGCTTGAGATCCTGATGCGATACGAGGTCGTGGAGGAGGAAGTCCCCTTCGACGAGGTCGCCGATACGAGGTTCGCCGGAGAGTGCTAGCGGTGAGCACGAGATGAAGGAAGTGAAGCGTACCGAGGAGGTGCCCGTGTCTCTGGACATCAACGGGATCGTCGACGACCTCCAGCGCGGCCTGATCTCCGCCGCCATCTACAACGACGCGACGATCCACGAGTGGGAGAAAGATCGGGTCTTCGCCAGGTCGTGGATCTTTCTCGCACACGAGTCGGAGATCCCCGACCCGGGGGATTATGTGGTGCGCTCGGTCGTGGACGACTCCTTCATCGTGGTGCGCGATGAGCACGGCGCAGTGCACGCCCTGTTCAACATGTGCCTGCATCGGGGCATGCAGGTGTGCCGATCCGAGATCGGCAACGCCTCACACTTTCGCTGTCCTTATCACGCGTGGACGTACAAGAACAACGGCGAGCTCGCCGGCGTACCGTTCCACAACGACGCCTACGGCGGCGACGCGGGGCTGCGCAAGGAGGGCCTCGCACTCCTGCGACCGGCCAAGCTGGCTACCTATGACGGCCTCATCTTCGTCACGCTCGACGAGCACGCGCCTGAGCTCGAGGACTACCTCGGAGACTTCAGGTTCTACCTCGATTACTACCTCAAGCAGAGTGAGGCGGGTCCCGAAGTGCGTGGCCCCCAGCGGTGGCGCGTCAAGGCGAACTGGAAGATCGGCGCGGAGAACTTCTGCGGCGACACCTACCACACCCCGCACACGCACAAGAGCATCGTCGACATCAATCTGTTCCGGGAGCCGAAGGCGAACAAGCGCAAGGAAGGGGCCTTGTACTTCGCGGACGTCGGCGGCGGCACCACGTACCGGCTGCCGGAGGGCAGGTTCGAGGACGGCCTGCGCTACGTGGGCTACCCCGACGAGATGATCGATCGGATGCGGGAACTGTGGTCCGCCGAGCAGCGGGCCCTCGTCGAGGATGCTCGGTTCATGGTGTCGGCGGCGAGCGTGTATCCGAATCTCAGCTTCGTGCACAACTGGCCGGTAGTAAACGAGGAGGGGCTCGTCGTCCCGTTCATCTCCATCCGGCAGTGGCAGCCGGTGGGGCCCGGCGAGTGC
>WHTC01000154.1 GCA_009379795.1 Nitriliruptorales bacterium
ACTCGGTGACGCTGAATTCATGCGAGAATCGTCACACGATCCGGCTTGAATTTATCGGAGGCGCGCCGTGATTACTCACGATTTTATGCCGGAATTCAGAAGATTCGGTGCGCGCGATGGAATTCGCGCCGTATTATTCAGTGACTGCCCAGCACGACACCAGACCTCCTGACATAGGACCGCGTTCACGCAGGTCAGCACGAAGTGGCGCGTCAGAGGCCTTCGATTAGTCATGCAAGGTCAACTCTGCCTTGGTCGCGGCCGCCGAGCCGGTGACCAGCGCGTTCACTGCGGCCGCACCCCCATGTCGGCGCCTCGGCCTGCACCCACTTTGCGGTTGGGTCAGGAGGTCTGGACACACACGCGGCACACCCGCTCCTCATACGCCAACGCCTCCGCGGCACCCACCTGGCCACCAGATTCGCCAACTGGCCGCCCGCCACCGGACCGGCCAAGAACGCCCTCACCTGCGACGACGACACCCCAGAAGAAAATCTAGCCCTGTAGTACTAGGCAGATCCGCGATGAAGTAAGGAAGGGTAACCAACCCGCAGCCGCGGCGTGAACCTCGGCCAGTGGCGCACCTGCCGGCCATCCGGTCGAAAGAGCGCCGCCGCGCCGGGCTGGATTCCAATGCCGCGCGCGGTGGCGTCGTCCAGCACGTGAATCGTCAGCCGCGCCCGCGCGCCCAGGGTGGTCGCCGCCTTCGACCACCGCGGCTCGTCACGGCCGGCGAGCAGGGTGAGCCCATCACCGAGCAGGTCCAGTGTGGACACCGTCTGGTCCCGCCGGTGCAGCCACCGATGCGCAAGACGACCGTTCAGATCCCTGGGCAGGGCCTCGTCCACCTCTTGCCGCGCACCGTTCGGGTCGCCGGACCGGATGACGTTGTGCAGACCGACGGGCCGGCGCTCGATCTCGTAGGTCGCGATGAGGCCCGGGTCGGCCCAGCCGCGCAGGACCCACGCGAGTTTCCAGGCCAGGTCGTACGCGTCGTGGATGGCCGTGTTCATGCCGGTCCCGCCACGCGGCGTCATCCGGTGTGCGGCGTCGCCGACGAGAAAACCGCGGCGATCGCGATACCGGTCGGCGATCTGGGCGGCGAAGGAGAACGCGCTGACCCGTTCGATTCGCGGCCGCAGGCCTGGTACGCCCACGGCGGTGGCGATCAGTTCGGCGAGCTGCGCCTCGGTGGCGTCCACGAGGCGGGCCTGTCCCGGTCGCCACTCCCGCGCGTACTGCCACCGATCTTGGGGCCCGCGGGGAGCGAGGACGCCGGCGGCTTCGGGGTGTGTGATCACGTTGAGGCCGTACCGACGGCCCGCGACGATCGGACCCAGCGGGGCGCGGAACTGGACGCTGTGGTACTCCGCGAGGTCGTCGGGGCCCGTCATGCCGATCCCCAGCTGCGCCCGAACGGCGCTTCGGGCACCGTCGGCGCCGATGACGAAGAGCGCCGCCACCTCATGCATTCGGCCGGCTGCCCGGTCACGGAGCAGCGCCCGGACGCCGTCCGCGCGCTGGTCGAGCGTCACCAGTTCGGACGCGAAACGGACCTCGGCGCTTGCCGCGGCGCGCAGACGAGCGAGCAGCAGCGGCTCCAGGTGGTCCTGTGGCGCCCATGCCGGCCGGGTCGGGCTCACCATCGCGGCCTGCGCCGCCGTCGGGTACCCCAACGGGATCTCCGTGCCTTCGCCCGAGGCCAGGGTGTGGGTCACCCAGCCACACGGCTCGACGTCCGCGGCACCGGCCCGGACCGCGTCGTCAAGACCCCACGAGCGCAGGATCTCCATGCTGCGGGTACTGATCACCAGTGCCCGGGACAGGGTGGAGATCTCGGTCCGTTTCTCCACGACGAGCACGTTGATGCCGTACCCGGCCAGGGTGATGCCGGCGACGAGCCCCGCTGGTCCCGCGCCCACGACGAGCACCTGCACGTGACTCGTATCGGTGTCAGACATGCGGATCGCCCCACCCGGACGGCCGGGACGCTCGGGACGAGCGCGTACGCCGCCGCCAATCTATGGTGAGAGTCATACTCTCACTAATAGAGTTGTACTATCGCCAATATGGAGAAGGCTGTCAAGAGGCGGCGCTACGACAATTCCCGACGGCAGGCGCAGGCACGCGCCACCAGGGCGGACGTCGTTGCGGCGGCGCGCCGGCTGTTCGTCGAAGGGGGCTATCCGGCGACCACGATCGAGGCGATCAGCGAGGCCGCCAACACACCCGTAGGCACCGTGTACCGCCTGTTCGGATCTAAGCGCGGCATCCTCGCCGCAGTGCTCGACGTTGCTTTCGGCGGTGACGACGAGCCGGTGGCGTTTCGGGATCGACCCGCTGTCCAGGCCGCGCTCGCCGAACCCGACCCGCGGCGGCTCCTCGACGCGTTCGCCCGCATCTGCCGCGAACTCCTCGGCCGCGCCGCGCCCATCCTGCACGTCCTGCGCAGCGCAGCCATGGTCGACCCGGAGGTCGCCGACCTGTTGGCGATCACCGCGCGGCAGCGCCACGTCGGGCAGTCCCGGGTCGCCCGAGCCCTCGCCGAACGCAAGGCCCTCGCCGACGGCGTCGACGAGGGCGCCGCCGCCGACCTCATCTACGCGCTCATGTCTCCCGAGATGCACCGCATCCTGACCGTAGAGCGGGGGTGGAGCGTCGACCGCTATGAGCAGTGGCTGGCGCGGTCGCTCGGCGCGCTGCTCCTGCCCGTGCGTTCGCGGACGATGGGGGCAGATCCTCACTCCTCGTCCTCGACCACGGTCGTGAGATAGATGGCATCGAAGTCGTCACCGCTGGTGAGCTCGAGCTCGACATCAGCGAGGACCTCCCCGCTCTCGGGGTCGAGGGTAAGGATGCGCGACACCTCGTCTTCGTCGCCCTCCTCGTCGGTCACCGTCACCTCGTTCTGCAGGACATACAGCTCGGACCCGTCGCGCGAGTAGAGCAGGTCCTCGATCCCGTCCTCGGGAGCGGCGAACTCGCCCGCCAGCTCCCAGGTGCCGGTGTCGTACACACGATAGGTCTCGACGTACTCCGTGTAGTCCTCGCCTTCGGCGTAGGCCACCAGCGCCCGCGTGCCGTCCGGGGAGAGGCGGCTGTCGTAGTCCACGATCGTCTCCCCCTTGACCATGACGTCGACCGGGTCGGCCACCTCCTCCGGGAGACCGCCGGCGAGGTCGAGGGTGATGGCTTCGCTGAAGCGGGTGAACAGCAGGATGGTCCGGGACTCGGCCGCGAAGAAGGTGTAGTCGAGCATCTGCGTGCCCTCCTCGAAGGCCTGCACCCGGTCCGCGATCTCCAGTCCGTCGCCGCTGACGGTCACCTCGATCACCTCGCCGCTGCTCCAGCAGGGAAGGTAGAAGGTGTCCGGCCCGACCGCGGCGATGTTGCGCACGCTGCAGCCGGGGATCGCCAACTCGCCGGCCATTTCCTGCTCGATGACGTCGACGGCGACGATGCCGTTGAGGATTGTGTCGATCAGATAGACGTAGCGGCCGTCGCTGGACATGGCCTCCGAAGGGTTGAACTGCCTTCGGTACTGCACCCGCGGCAGGATGACCTCGCCGCTGACCTCGCCATTGCCGTCCCAGAAGGTGGTGACCGCCACCGCCTGGCCGCGTGCGCCGCGCGGCCGGAACTGCTCGCCGGCGGCGACGATCGTGGGCGCGTCCTCCCCGCCCCCGCTCAGCATGTAGACGTCGGTGAGTCCGACGCTGACGTAGCCGAGCTGCCCCTCGTCGAGGTCGACAAGGTGCGCGGCGCCCTGTCCCGGCCCGAGGTACTCCACCGCCACGAGATGGTCGGGTTCGGCCACGGGCCACGACGTCGTCGGCACCATCTCCGGGAACTCCTCGGGGATTCCCGGATCCTCGGCGCCCAGCGCCCGGACCTCGCCGTCGTAGCCGGCGTCCGACGCCGCGCGTTCCTGATCGTCCTCTACCGCGGCCTCGCCGCTGTCCTCCGCGGCTCCGTCGTCGCCGGTGCACGCACTGGCCAGGAGGGTGAGTGCGGCGACCAGCGCGAACGCCACAAGCCAGCGGGGCCGGTGCGTGACGGGATGCATGCGATGCTCCTGTTGCATGGCGGTCAAGTCATGGACGGTGCGCGGTCGATTCCGGCTCCGCGGCGGCAGGGCAGAGGCGAATCGCTGATCGGCTCCGGGTCACAGGACGGCGGCGAGGGCGGCCCCGGCGAGGGCCAGCAGCACCCAGCCGGAGACCAGCCGTGCCCACGGATCCGCCCGGACCGTGCCCTCGAGGAACTGCGGCAGCACCCCGCCGCCCTGCTGGAACACCGTCGAGGCGACAAGGGGGGCCGAGCGGCCGAGCGCGATCAGTCCGAACACCAGCGCTCCCAGGCCCGGTGAGCCCGAGAGCACCACCCCGAGCACGGCCAGGTAGTACGCCGTGCTGCGGACGAACACGAGGAAGCCGGGTCCGAGCAGGAGCCCGTAGGCGAACGCGACCCGGCGCGGGGCATACCGGCGTCGCCAGTGGTGTGGCACCTGCCGGGAGCGCTGGGGGTGCGGCATCCGCACCAGCGCCAGTTCGTGCAGTCCGTAGGCGGCCGTCAGCAGTGCCCACAGCGCGGCTCGGGCCGGCCCGAGCCGCGCTACACCCAGCAAGGCCCCGAGCGCACCCAGTGCCGCGCCGGTCGGCAGTGCGCCGGTGAGCAGCCCGAGCAGGTGGAAGCCCGTTTGCTGCCACAAGGATGTCCCGCCGTGCACCACGGCGGTGGGGCCCGTCAAGGTGCCCACCATGGAATAGCCTCACGGGCTCCAACTGGCCGCCACTCCCGCGAGCAGCGCCGTGGCCGCGATCAGCGCGATCCATGCGTTCGCCGCGTCGGCGGTTGGTGAGGCGACCCAGGCCAGTGCTGCTCCACTGGCCCCGGCCACGGCTGCAACCGCGGCCCGCCGCCTGGGCGGGACGACCTCGGAGAGCTCGCGTTTCCGCAGCACGATCCGTGAGCGTTCAGCGTCGCGCGCCGAATTCGGCCCTGGTCTTGGGCGACGGTCGGGACGTGCAGTCCTCGCCGATGATCGGCGTGACCGTGCAGGTGTAGGACTGGGTCTCGTCGGACATGCACCAGAGCACGTTGCGATCCTGCCCTCCGGGTGTGTAGTTGGGCGGGGTGTCCTGCATGAACGGCTCGCCGCAGGACTCACCGCAACCGCTCTTGCCGCAGCAGTCGTAGTTGGCGATGAGGTACGTCCTGCCGGTCTCGGGGTCCTCGCAGCAGCCGACCCAATACTCGACACCGAGGGTGGTCCCGGGCGGGCAGGTCACGACACCGCCTCCGGCACAGGTGGTGCACATCCGCCCGCCCATGTTGCAGTAGCGCCAGTAGTTGCAGTCGGTCGGGTCGGTGCCCGTGTAGTCGAAGGTCTCGTCCTCTTCCTCTTCTTCCTGGGCGGTGGCGATGCGCGACACGGGCAGGGCCGGCAGGACTGAGACGCCGGCCGCAGCCACCGCGATCTTGGCGAAGCGAGCGAGCATCCCGCGACGGGAGGAGCGATCGGCCAGATGGCGTGACAGCCTGCCGCTCACCGTGCCATCGGTGTTGTCGAGCCACGCCCGATGCGCCTCGGCACGGTCATCGTCAAGTGGTTGCCAGCGTTCGTCGCTCATCGCAGTGCACTCCTTCTCGGGCTGGATCTAGGCACCGGTCGTGCTCGCGCGACCGCTTGGGTCGCCGGCTCCGTTGGTCGGTTGGTGGACACTGCCGGTCGGCTCGACGGTGGCAGGCAGGTCCTGAAGGGTCGCGAAACCGGTGTCGCGCGCGTTGAGCAGGCTCTCCACCTGTTGCAGGTGGTTGCACAGCCCCTTGGCGCGCACGACGCCGGTGCGGTCGAGCAGCACGGCGTAGGGTGTGAGCCCGGCCTCGTAGCGCATGCCCGCCTCCATCGAGATCACGTAATGGAGGCGGTCGCCCGGTCGGTGGTCGGCCAGGAACCGGTCGTGGTCACCCGCCTCCCCGTCGGCAATCAGGACGACGTCGAGATCGCGTTCGCCGCGCGCGGTGGTCCTGAGTCCCGGAATCAGCGCGTGGCAGGCAACGCAGGTGGGGCTCACGAACACCACGAGGGTGTCGCGATCGCTCGGACCGCCGAGCGTCACCCGCCGGTCGAGGTGGTCCCGCAGCCCGGCGATCACCGGGGCGGACGCCCCGATCCTCGGGCCCGAGGACGTCGTGCGGGCGCCGAGGGGCCCCAGCCGCACCTGGATGCGTCCCAGTTCCCGGGCAAGGGCGAGGATCAGGAGGAACTCCACGACCACGACCACGATGAGGACCAGGTCGACGATGGCAGACAGGGTCACCAAGCGTCCTTTGTGTGTTCGAGCAGGTTCGGCGAGGGCGACCTGGCCGGACCTGCCGCGCTGGCTGTCGAGGCGTCGATCACGGTGCGGACGTCGCCGATCACGAACGCGGCGATCGCGGACAGGACGCCGAGGGCGACGATGAGGAACCGCTCTTCAAGCGGCGCCCCGGCCCTGGTTGGATCCAGGGCGACTGCCCCGCCAGCGGCGAGTGTCAGGACCGCGAGGGCAGCCGGCCGGGCGACGACCAGCCAGGTCAGCGGGCGTGGCGCCTCGTCCCGGAAGCAGCCGCAGGCGAGATGGGTGCGACCGCGCAAGCGGTTGATCGCGAGTGCGGCGGCGAACGCGGTGAACAGCAGTGCGGCGGTCGCGGCGGGCCAGGGCCGGAAGAGCCCCGTCAGGAGCGCGCAGCCGACGGCGATCTCGAGCCAGGGCAACGTGTGGCCGACGAGCAGGGAGAGCCGCCAGCCGATGAGTTCGTAGCCGGCCACCGTGCGGCTGAAGCGCTGCGGACGGAAGACCTTGGTGACGCCGGCCAGCACCAGCGTCGCGCCGACCAGCGCCTCGACCATTGCTGCCAGCATCGCGGACCTCCGTCTGCTGCGACCACACAAGGACGGTCTTCCGTTCGGCCCGTGATCTCCAGGATGAATGACGACCATTGCGCTGCCGTCACGCCAGCGCAGCATTCCTGTTTCGTGAGTCATTTCTCACGAAGTCTTCCAGCAGAGGCGGTCAGGCCTGGCTGCCTGACCCTGGCCTGTTGTCCCCGGGGCTGGTCCAGGGCGATGGCCGGGAAACGACGAAGCTCAGCGGCTGCGAGCGCGGAGCCGGGCGAGCGTGAACACGATGAGAGCGGCGATGGTGACGGTGCCGGCAACCGTGGCGCGGGCGGGGTCGGTGGGGTGCTGGATGGGCCGCCCGTGTGTGATGGATCCGACTCAGGGGGGAGGGCCAGGTTGCTCGGCCTTGTCCGGAGGAACGCAAGAGGCCACGGACGCTACTCGCCAGCCATCGTCCTCTTGATAAAAGCCTACTTCTACATGTTGCGTGGATGAGGAGCCGGATCCCACCACGTAGGTCACAAGTGCATCGTTGCGTTCAACGAGCTGGTAGTCCTGGCCGGGCTCGATGTAGTCATCTATAGCCTCCTCTGGAGAGTTATGGAGGGGCATCTCGGTGCCGGACTCATCGAGAGATCTAAGGCACCCCAGGCCGAACTCGGTTGCTGTCGGCGGGCTCACTGGAGCTTCCGTGTCGTCGTTTTCTGCTGGTGAAGGCTGCGACACGGCTTGATCCGACGCTGTGTCGGTGGCCGTCGAGTCGGCGGGCCCGCAGCCGTAGGCAAGCATGACCGCGGCGAAGCCTGCAGACGCGGTTCGCGCCAGGGCTGCCATCGCATCGTCCTATCTTGTTCGGCGACTCGCACGCTTCCTCACGTTGGACGTCCGGTTGCGGCAGATGGTTCCTGGCGCAGTTATTATCCCAAGCAAGCCTGAGGACACCACTAGCAGTATCAATGCACGAACGCACGGCGCGCCTTTATCACAATTATTCAGTGCGCCCTGATATAGGGCGCACTTGCCAGCATGGAACAAACCCTGATCCTGAGCCTGGAACACACTTGGGTGTGCACGCTCAGGATCGAGCTATTGCTATAGACGAATCAAACTGCGAGAGATGCCTTGTCCTACGGCACGGGCGTATAAGCGTGCGGTGACCTGCCAGGGCTCTCAGATGGGTGAGGAACCGTCGCCATATGACTCTGGGGTCGGTCTCGGTG
>WHTC01000489.1 GCA_009379795.1 Nitriliruptorales bacterium
GGTTGTCGCCGTCCGATCGTATGGCGCTGCGGATCGCTCGAGCGCACTGCTACCGGGCAGGGAAGCCAATACGGCAAGCCCGAACGACCTGCGCGCCACCGCCTCCGCGGTGCGAGGGGCTTAGGCGCTGGATCTCAGACGGTCAGCGACACCGCGAGTATGGCCACGGCACCGAGCAGGCCGGCCGTAACCACGACGACGGTGACGCGAGCGGCCTGCTGGGGAAACAGCCATCGTGCGAGCAGCGCGGGAACCGTGAGGGATGCGGCGAACCCGACGGCCAGCGCCGCGAGGTACCCAGGACGGGGGTCGGCCGCCTCCCGGCCGAAGCCCTGC
This sequence comes from Nitriliruptorales bacterium, assembly GCA_009379795.1. GTDB lineage: Bacteria > Actinomycetota > Nitriliruptoria > Euzebyales > Egibacteraceae > WHTC01. Next base: position 337 of record WHTC01000489.1, read on the forward strand.
ACCTCGAACAGCACGGCGAGAACCGCACCGATGGCGAACAGCCCTCCTAGGGCAACTCCGTTGCCGTAGGCCGGCGGCCACCGCCACCGCGGCGGCGCGCGCCCACGTCGGCGCGGCCTCCGGTCGCCGAGCTCCCTTACTCACCGGTTGCCGCCCGGGCCGGCGACCAGCCGGCGAGCCGGCCGTCGCGACGAGGCCCGCCCCGTCGACGACCGCGTCGAGTGACTGGTTGCGAGGTCGACCGGGTCGCAGAAGGCCAGACGGAGCAGCGTCAGCTCGGTGCCCACACCCGCCACGATGGCCGCGGCCGTCCCCGCGACCACCAGCCCCGGCCGCCGCCCCGGCAGCGCCGCGACGGCGGCGAGGACGAGCGCGGTGCCGCCCGCCCCTGCCAGGCAATTACCGACGTAGTCCGTCCGGTCCGGGAACGCGATGACGAACGCGGCCGCTGGCACCAGCACCGCGACAATGATGACCGCGAGCACCCGCAGCGCTCCTGTCCACAGGCGCCGCTCGTCGACGTCTGAACCCGGCGCGGAGGTCACGCCCACCACATCGCCGCTGCCACACCGAACGCCACGAACGCCAGCGACGAGACGATGAACGGCTTCCAGGAGCGGTCGCCCTCGATGACCGCGGCGATGAACAGGAAGACGATCATCGCCGCGAGGCCGCCCAGCACCTGCCGCATGACTACCTCGAAGGATCAGGGCCCGACCGACGCGCGCCTCGCTCATGAGTGTGCCGTGCGACCCACCTGGCACTCA
>WHTC01000293.1 GCA_009379795.1 Nitriliruptorales bacterium
ATCTCATACAGCACCCGGTAGCTGCCACGCCGAGCAGACCAGGTGCCCTCGTAAGGCCGGAGCAACAGGCGCTTTCCGAGTCGTTGTGGGTTCTCCAGCAGCGTGCCGGTGATGAATTCATGAACAGCTACGGCGATCTTCTCCGGAAGCCGACCGGCGAGCGCGCGCGCCGCGGGGCGGGCGATGCGCAGCTCGTATGGGCTACCGTCACCCACCTTGCGCGCTGCGCCTGTCTTCCGCCCGCTTGGCAAGAAGCGCCGCCAATTCGTCCGCATCAAGGACGTCGCCGGACTCGATCGCCTGGCGGGATTCAGACAGTTGTCGCATCGTCTCCGGGCTGGTGAGCACGTCCAATGTCTCCTCCAGCGCTGCCAAGTCATCCGGTGAGACAAGGACAGCTGCGGAGCGACCGTGCCGGGTGATCTGGATCCGCTCGTGGGTGCGCTCCACCTGGTCGATCAGCTCCGACAGGCGATTGCGCGCCTCGGTGAACGGCATAGGAGTCATGTGGTCAGTATAAGCCAAAGCGGCGCGAAGTAGGGGCAGTCGGGGTTAGGAAGGCCAGAGGGCCTCGGCGGTCTGGGTGAGGGTGGCGAGTTTGCGCCGCTCGTCCTCGACGCTGATGGCGTTGCCGACGATGGAGGTGGAGAAGCCGCACTGGGTGCCGACGGCGAGGCGGTCGAGGGGGAGGCGCTGACTGGCCTCCCGCACCCGGTCGGTCAGGCCGTCCACGGTCTCCAGCCGGGGAGTCTTGGTCGTGACCAGGCCGAGCACCACCACCGTGCCGTCGCGCACCATGGCCAGCGGGTCGAAGCCGCCGGACCGCTCGTCGTCGTACTCCAGCAGCAGGCGGTCGGCGTGGATCGAGCCGAACACCTGCCGCGCGATCGGCTCGTAGCCGCCGGCCACCAGCCAGCGGCTGCCCTGGTTGCCGCGGCATAGGTGGAAGCCGAACGTGACCTCGGGAGCCGCGCCGATCACCGCGTTGTCCAACTCGATGCCGTAGCCCAGCCAGCGCTCGGTCGTCCATCCGCGTGACTCGTAGAAGTCCCGCCATGTCGCGTCGACCAGCAGCGGGTAGTGCGGGGCGTCCAACTGCACGTAGGTGCAGCCCAGGCGGGCCAACTCGCGCACCTCGTCGCGCAGGATCTCGACCACGTCGGCCAGGAAGTCATCCAGCGTCGGGTACGCCTCGCGCGAGCGCTCCTCGGTCCACAGATTGGCCATCAGGGTGGGGCTGGGCAACGTGATCTTGGTCTGGGTGCCAGTCAGCGCGCGCAGGAACGTGAACTCCTCGGCGGCCAGGTGACGCCGCCGGCGCAGCGGAGCGATCACGGCGACGCCCTCCGGCCGGTCCTTGTGCAGGTCGCCGACCTCCTCGGAGTGCCAGTCGCCGTGCAGCCACGCGTCGATGGTGACGCCCGCGAACCCGCCCACGGCGGCGGTCAACTCGCTCTGGAACGACTCCCGCCGGAACTCCCCATCGGTGATCACCGGGAAGCCGACAGCCTCCTGGAGCGCGGCGACCTCGCGGATGGCCTGGTCCTCCACCCGCTTGAGCTCGGCATGACCGATGCGGCCCTCGGCGTGGGCGGCTCTGGCCTCCAGCAGCGCGGGCGGGCGCAGCAGGCTGCCGACGTGCTCGGCCCGAGCGGTCACGGTCATCGACCTGCCTCCTCACACCGCAGTGGCCGCAGGCGGCGCAACCCGCCTTCCAGACCCGGGTCGGCGAGGGCGATCGCCTCGTCCCAGCCGAACCAGCGGACCTGCTGGCTCTCCCCGGCGCTGGGACGGGGATTCGACCCGTCCGCCTCCATCAGGTAGCGGACATCCAGGTGAAGGTGCCCGCGGCCGCCCTCGTGCACGTCCACATGGACCAGCTGCGCGCCCTCCGGGGGATGGTGGACAGCAAGGCCGGTCTCCTCGCGCGCCTCGCGCAGCGCCGCGACGGCGAGCGTCTCGCCCGCGTCCACGTGCCCGCCGGGTTGCAGCCACATGCCGAGCCGTTTGTGCCGGTGCAGGATCACGCCGCGAGTGCCCACCACGATCGCCGAGGCGGTGACGTGAACCGGGTCGGCGTGCTCGTCGAGCGGGTGGGGGAGCCGGTCCAACTCGGCCAGGATGCGGCGCGCGGAGAGCATCTCGCGCGTGTTGACCGGGGTGTGCGCGGCCAGTCGGGCGCGCAGGTCGGCGACGACCTCGGTCTCGGCGCTCAGGGATCACACCTGCCCGGACAGGTCGCTCGCCCGGGCGGTGTTCCTGGTGCGGCGCAGGTGGACGGTCAGGAAGCCGTGGATGATGACGGCCGTGGTGAGAATCAGCGCGGCCAGCCACAGGCCCCGGAAGGCGGAGACGACCGCGGCGATCGCCGCACCGGCGACCAGGAAGGCTCGAAGGGTTTCAATCGCGGACATCGCGACTCCTGGGATGATCGGTGCGCTCAGACCGAGTCCTCGGCCGGTTGCGCGGTGACGTAGACGAGGTCGGCCGCCTCGTCGGGAGCAATGACCTGCTCCTCGCCGACGGTGATGACCACGTTACCGCCCTCAAGATGCAACTCCACGGGTGTCCCGGGCCACAGGCTGTGCCTCCGCAGGAAGCGCATCGCGTCCACATTTACCTGCAGCCGTTCCGAGATGCGCGCGATCGCGGCACGCGAACCGTTCTTGGCGGCCTCGGTCATGGTCTGCACCTCGCTGGGACGCGGCTCCGGGCCGATGCCGGGGATCGGGTTGCCATGCGGATCGGTGGCGGGGCTGTTCAGCAGGTCGACCAGGCGCTGCTCGACCCGATCGGAGATCACGTGCTCCCAGCGGCACGCCTCGACGTGCACCTGCTCGAACTCCAGCCCGATCACGTCGGTCAGCAGGCGCTCGGCCAGGCGGTGCTTGCGCATGACCGAGCGGGCCAGGTCTCGGCCGGCCTCCGACAGCTGCAGTCGCCGGTTGCCCTCGACGGTAAGCAGGCCCTCCTGCTCCAGCCGCGCCACGGTCTCGCTGACCGCCGGAGCCGACAGTTGCAGGCGCTCGACCAGCCGAGCCCGGATCGGCGTGATGCCCTCCTCCTCGAGCTCGTAGATGGTCCGCAGATACATCTCGGTGGCGTCGATCAGCGGCGTCATGGGGCCCTCCGGTTCCTGATCCGCTCATGCTAACCCGCCAAGCGTGAGAAGG
>WHTC01000065.1 GCA_009379795.1 Nitriliruptorales bacterium
AAACCGTCGCGCCACTCGGCGAACCAGCCGCCGCCCAGCGGGTCCCGCGCCCGATCGGCGTCCTGCGCGCCCGTGTCGCAAATGGTGGTCAGCATCCTCGCGGCGTGCACCGTCGCCTGCGTGCTGATCCCGGATCTGCGGATCAGCGTCCACTCTCCCGACCTGCGCATCATGATCGAGGTGGTGATCGCCCGGCACCGCCTGCGTCGTGCCGAGCGCTCTGACCGAGGATGTCGAGTTCGGCCGGGCGACTGAGCCATGCGGTCGCACAGGAGGGCCCCTTGACCGGCGCCGAGGACCGATGACGAGCCGCAAGCCCGGTGCTCTCGCGACATTGATCGCACTCATGACGATGGCGCTGCTGTCGCTGTGGGCCGCGCCCCGGCTCCCAGCCGAGGTGGCGGTGCACTTCGACGCGTCGGGTCAGGCCGATGGCTACGCCAGCGCGACCTGGGCGCTGGTGATGACGCCCCTGATCACCGCTGGCCTGGCGGCGCCGCTGTTCGTCATCCCGCGGATCGAACCGCGTCGCACGCACCTTGAGGTCTCGGCGAAGGCCTACAACACGGGTGTGGGCCGCGGGGGTGGCGTACATGACGCTGGTCCACGGAACGGTCCTGCTGAACGGGCTCGGCCGCGCGGTGCTGTGGGACGCCTGCTGCTCGTGGGAGCCGGGGTTCTGCTGATCGTCGTCGGCAGGCCCCTCCGCAAGGTCCGCAGCAACTGGTTCCTGGGCGTGCGCACGCCGTGGACGCTGTCAAGCGAGCGATCCTGGAGGCTCACGCACCTGCTCGCCAGCCGCCTGTTCACAACGCTTGGAACGCTCGCGGTCCCGGCTGCGATCCTGGCGCCCGTCGAACTGGCCTTCCGCTTGATCATCGGGGGGGTGGTGATCGCCGCGGTCGTCGTCTCGGCCTATTCCTGCCTGGTGTGGCGCGACTCGCCATGAGCGCGCGGATCTCGGCCAGCATCGCCTCGCTGGCTCCCAGCGCAGCCTCCGGGTCCAGCCGCCCACGCAGCCCCGACAGGTCGACGGGCCGTCCGACCACGATCGTGATGTCCCGCGGCGGCAGGCGCCACCAGCGGGGGTTGCGACGGCGCAGGCCAAGGATCGCTACCGGCACCACCGGCGCCGAGGTGCGCAGCGCGAGCATCCCGGCTCCTGGCTTGCCCGGCCCAGTCCGGCCCAGGGGCAGCTCGGGTGGGGCGACGTGCCCCTCGGGATAGATCACGACCACCTGCCCGGCCTCCAGAGCAGCGCACGCGTGACGCACCATCCGGTCCGGCCCCTGACCGCGCTCCACGGGGATCATCCGGCCGCGGCGCAGGAGCCAGCCGAGCACCGTGATGCGCCACAGGTCCGACACGGCCAGGAAGCGGGCGCGTCGCCCCGCCCGGTACAGGAGCGTGAACACGGCGGGCGGGTCGAGCAGGGACACGTGATTGGCGGCCACCAGAGCCGGACCCCAACGGGGCAGATGCTCGGCGCCGACGATGCGGATCCGGAACACCAGTCGCATCGCCGCGACGATCGGCGGCGCGAGCAGCCTGAAAACCGGCTCCGGCCGGTCCCAGCGCAGCCGCGGGCCGGTCAGCGCCGCCTCCTCAGCGCTCGGCCACGGTCGCGGTCGCCATCCCGGTCATGCTCAATCCGGGGCATCGCCGTCCAGTTCCGCCAGGATGCCGTGCATGCGGCCGATCTCGATGCGCTGGTCCGAGTCGATGTGGCTCGCCAACTGGAAGATCTCGGGCTCCTGGCCACCATCGCTGGAGAGAAGCTCCTCCACCATCACCAGTGCACCCTCATGGTGGCCGATCATGAACTCCAGGAAGAGGCGGTCGAACTCGGCACCGGTGGCCTCCTGCAACTGGGTGAGCTCACCCTCGGTGAGCATCCCGGGCATCAGTTCGCCGCTGTCTGACGCGCCATCGTGTTCGTGACCCGAACCCTGGTCTGGGACCTCCTCGCCACGATCCTCGAGCCAGCGCTGCATGAACGCGATCTCCTCCGCCTGCGCAGCGTCCATCCGCCCGGCGAGCAGCGGGATGTCCTCACGCTCGCTGCGGGCCGGCACCAGGCTGGTCATCCGCAGCGCCTGGAGGTGGTGCGGGATCATGGCCCGCATGAAACGCACGTCCGCGTCGGTGTGCTGCGGCACCTCGAGGTCGGCCAGTTCCCCAGCGGTGAGCTCCCGGTTGGGTTCCCCGGGTGCGCCGGGCTGGACGACCCTCGGGGCCGCCTCCTCACTCGTACCGCTGCACGCCACGAGCACGACAGCAGCAATCAAGGCTAATGGAGGCAGTCGGCGCGACAAGGTCATCGTGGTTCGCTCCCGGAATCGCTGGGCCCGACCGATTTCTAATGCAGGCAGAACATCATTACCGTTAGAGTCTGCGGATACTGGTGCGGTTCACGCAAGGCGGGCTGTGACCATCGGGCCTCGCGGGATCCGCCGGCGACAGCGGACGTCCCGTCACATGGGAAGCCGCCTACGGAAGGTGGGCACATGGGAGTCGGTTCAGTCCGTTCGACGCGCCGCAGGCGTGCCGGACGGCGGATGCTCGGTGTCGTCGCCGCGCTCGCACTGCTCGCGGGCCTGCTGCCGGCGGCGGCGGTTGCGCAGGAGACCGATCCACGGATCGGGCTCGGCGAAGGCTGGCTCGACGCCGAGGAGGCCAGCAGCAACCTGGCCTTGCGGGCACACCTCGATCGGCCGGAAGGATTCTTCAATCCCGACAGCATCGGGACCATCTCGCTCGCGAACTCGGACCTGGCGCTCACCGGCGACCATGCGGTCGTCGGCAGCTTCCACGGCTTCAACATCTACGACATCTCCACCCCTGACGACCCGACCCTGACCACCTCGGTGGTGTGCCCCGGCGGCCAGGGCGACCCGTCGGTGTTCGGGAACCTGCTGTTCATCTCGGTCGAGGAGACCCGCGGCCGGGTGGACTGTGGGACGGACCCGAGCGTGGGAGAGCGGTTCCAGGGCGTGCGGATCTTCGACATCAGCGACCTCCAGAACCCGGTGCAGGTGGCCACGGTCCAGGCCTGCCGCGGGTCCCACACCCACACGCTCGTGACCGACCCCGACGACCCGGACCACGTGTATGTCTACGTCTCCGGGACGGCCGGCGTGCGCCCCGCCTCGACCCTTGAAAGCTGCAACAACAACCCCGCGTCGGGTGAGGACCCCTCGAGGTGGCGGATCGAGGTCATCAAGGTGCCGCTGGCGGCGCCCGAGCAGGCCGAGATCGTCAACCAGCCTCGGCTGTTCGCCGACCCGGAGACCGGCGCCATCGACGGACTGCAGAACTCGCCGCCGACTCCCCAGCACCCGTCGGGCATGAACTGGGGACCGACGCCGATCACCGATGCCTGCCACGACATCACGGCGTACCCGGAGATCGGCCTGGCCGCCGGCGCGTGCGAAGGCAACGGGATCCTGATCGACATCTCCGACGCTGCGAACCCTGTCCGGGTCGCCGAGGTGGCCGACCCGAACTTCGCGTACTGGCACTCGGCGACGCTCAGCAATGACGGCACGAAGGTGATCTTCACCGACGAGTGGGGCGGGGGCCTGGGTGCACGCTGCCGGACGACCGACCTGCCGGAGTGGGGCGCGAACGCGATCTTCGACATCGCGGACGGGAAGATGGAGTTCGCCAGCTACTACAAGCTGCCCGTCCCGCAGACCACCACCGAGAACTGTGTCGCCCACAACGCGTCGCTGATCCCGGTGCCGGGCCGCGACATCATGACTCAGGCATGGTACCAGGGCGGGCTGTCGGTATTCGACTTCACGGACTCCGCGAACCCGGTGGAGATCGCGTTCTTCGACCGCGGTCCGATCAGTTCGACCGCGCTGACCCTCGGTGGGTTCTGGTCGGCCTACTGGTACAACGGCCACATCTACGGCACCGAGATCGCCCGTGGGTTCGACGTGTTCGCGCTGAGCGAGAGCGAGCACCTGTCGCAGAATGAGATCGACGCCGCCGCCCAGGTGCGGTTCGACGAGTTCAACGCCCAACTGCAGCCCAAGCTGAGCTGGGAGCCGAGCTTCACCCTCGTGCGTGCGTACCGTGATCAACTCGTGCGGTCTGGCGAGTTGAGCGGCAAGGACCTCGACCAGTTTGACAAGTTCGTCGACCGGGCCGAGGAGTTCTCGCAAGGCCACCAGCAGAGTGCGGCCAAGGCTCAGCTCAACGCCATCGCGAACCAGCTCAAGGGACCCCAATACGACACGGTCGTCGGGGCACTGAGGGATCTGGCGAACTCGCTCTGATCAACCGGCCAGCTATCCACCTCAGGAGGGGGCGTCTTCGGGCGCCCCCTCATCGCGTGCCGCCGCCGCCATACCCTGACCCCCCTTTCCTCAGCCGACATTGCGGCCACTGGTCGGTGAGGAAAAGGGGGTCACCTTCCCAGCCTCACGGCGGTCACGCTGCGGCTTGACGACGTACTTCGGGTCCCAGGCCGACTGGAACCCGGCGCGATAGACCGCCCACCGCTGGCAGACCCCGCCCGCGAGCAGCAACGCGGACCCGGCAAGCGTCGCCAGCCGCCGGCGCCGCCCGCCCAGGGCCATCAGTGCGGCGCCGACGGCCGTGCACACCTTGGCGGCGTTCTCGTAACGCCCGGCGACCCCCTCCTCGTAGACCTCCCCGACCTCTCCCAGGCGGTCCTTCATCACCGGGCCGGCGGCCAGCTCGGCCGCGGCCCCGGCCAGGGCGAGCCGGCGAGCGGCCGCCGCGTGTTCGGGTGGTGTGATCAGCGTGGCGGCGGCCCCCGCGGTCGCTACGGCGCTGGCGCCGAACAGAAAGGGCAACTCCCTGCGTGCCTCGTGCCACACCGGGATCGACGAGTCGGCCAGCAGCGCACCCGTGTAGGTGGCCATCGGCGGGCCCAGGAGCGCGGCAGCGGCCTCGAGCGCCCGCTGCAGGCGGGGGAACCAGCCGAGCAGATGCAGCACCTCGGCCCCCGCGGCGCTGGAGCTGTAGCCCGCGAGGATCCAGCTGCCGACGCTCATCGCCGAGGTCGGCTTGAACACTCGCAGCATGTGCAGGAAGCGCTTGGGGCGACCGAGGTCGGCGATCAGCAGCGGCGGGCTGGCGCCAGCGCCCAGCGCGGCGATCATCCGGGCGCGATCGGCCAGCACCTGGTTTCCCCGCAGGCGTGCCAGCGCCGCCACCCCCGAGGAGACACCGGCCGTGCCGCCGACGAACAGGTACCAGGGCACCTCGTAGGTCCACTCCGGCTCCTTGAGCACGGGCTGCCCGTAGTACGTACGGACTCGGTCCTCTTTTCCGCTCGTTGAGCTCACCGGCCGCCTCCCGCGCCGTTGCCGGTCCCGAGCACGATTGCGGCCACGCTGGCGGTCAGCGCGACCGCAGCCGCGGCCGCGGCGCTCCAGATCGTGCGGATGTTGCGCGTCGGCGTCACCGGGTCAGGCGGCAGCCGGTAGACCTCGGGATCGTCCAGCAGCAGGAAGAACGCCCCGTTGCCCTTCACCCCGTCACCCTCGTCGTGCCCGTACAACTGCGCGTTGGGTTGGCCCGCGGCGATCACACGATCCAGCCGGTGCTTGGCCCGCTCCCGCAGCCAGTCCAGGGGTCCGAACTGAATCGAGTCGGTGGGGCACGCTTTGGCGCAGGCGGGCTGCAGGCCGCCGCGCATGCGGTCGTAGCACAGGGTGCACTTCCACGCGCCGCCGTCGGCCTCGCGCCGCTCGATCACCCCGTAGGGACAGGCGGTGACGCAGTAGCCACAGCCGTTGCAGATGTCGTCCTGGACCACCACGGTGTCGAACTCGGTGGAGAAGATCGCCCCGGTCGGGCAGACCTCCAGGCAGGCCGCGGACGTGCAGTGCTTGCAGACGTCCGAGGACATCAACCAGCGGAACTGCTGCTCCTCGGCGGGTGCCTGCTCCCCGTGGAAGACCGGGATCTGGGGCTGCACGGGCAGGTCCGCGCCATGCACGCCCGGAGGCAGGCCGGGGTCCTCGCCGAACCACTCCAGTCCGACCGGCGTGCGCTGGATGCCGGGCTGCTCGATGAAGGCGACGTGCCGCCAGGCGTTGGCGCCCAGGCTGCCGGTGTTGTCCATGGAGTTGCCGGTGAACCCGATCGGGTTTTCCGGGACCTGGTTCCACTCCTTGCAGGCGACCTCGCAGGCCTTGCAGCCGATGCAGACGCTGGTGTCGGTGAAGAACCCGAACCGCACCCCCCCGGTGCCTTCGGCCGGTCCTCCTTCCGCGTTCAGCAGGTCGGTCTCCGGTTGCGGATACCAGCTCATCTGCGACGCCTCTCCCGTGCCCGGTAGCGCTCCACGAACTCCCGAAGGGCGGGACCCCTGGGCCGGCGCCCGGGAACGATGTCGCAGGTCGCCGCCTTGACCTCCTGGATGTGCACGTTGGGGTCCAGCACGATTGGGAACAGGTCGTTCGCCGAGTCGCCAGGGGCGATTCCGCCGTGGCCCCAGTGGTAGGGCAGGCCGACCTGGTGGATCCGCTGGCCCTGGATGGTGAGCGCGTGCATGCGCTCGGTCACCAGGACCCGGGCTTCGATGGCGGTCCGCGACGACACGACCGTCGCCCACCCGCCGTGCTCCAGGCCGCGCAGCTTCGCCAGTTCCGGGTGGACTTCGACGAACATCTCGCGCGCCAGTTCGGACAGCCGGCTCTGGAAGCGGCTCATCCCCCCGGCGGTGTGGTGCTCGGCGATGCGGTAGCTGGTCATCACGAACGGATACGGGTTGTGCCCGTCGAGCTCCTCCGGAGCGGGGTTGGAGGGGTTGTGCTCGTTGGGGAACCGCTGCCGGGCCGGGTTCGCCTGGTGGGTCTTGTACAGCGGGGTGCGCACCGGCGACTCGTGCGGCTCGTAGTGGCTGGGCAACGGCCCATCGGCCAGTCCCGCCGGCGCCCAGAGCCAGCCCTTGCCGTCGGCCTGCATGATGAACGGATCACTGCCGCTGATCGCCTCGACGCCGATCGCGTCGTCCGGCGGCCGGTGGTCCGGGGCGAGCCCGGACACGAAGTCCGGCTTGTCCTCGCCAGTCCAGCGGCCGACGTCGGCATCCCACCAGACGTACCGCTTGCGCTCCGACCACGGCTTGCCGTCGGGGTCCGCCGAGGCGCGGTTGTAGAGAATCCGCCGGTTGTCCGGCCATGCCCAGGCCCACTCGGGGCGACCCAGGTCTGCTCGCGACCGGGCTTGCGCCGTGCGGTCTGGTTGACTCCCTCGGCGTAGCAGCCGCAGTAGATCCAGCAGCCGCAGGCGGTGGAGCCGTCGTCCGTGAGCTGGGTGTAGCCGCTGAGCGGGTTGCCGCCGGCGTCCCAGCCGTTGATCTCGCGCAGGACGGCGTCGGCCTCGGGCTCCTCGAAGGGGCCTGCCACCGGGTAGTCCCAGGTCAGGTCGAGCAAGGGTGCGTCCTTCGGGTCGCCCGACCCCGCCAGCTTCTCGCGGATTCGCCGGCCGAGGTGATACATGAACCCCAGTTCCGAGCGGCAGTCCTGTTTCGGCTCCAGCGCCTTGGTGTGCCACTGCAGCAGGCGCTGGGTGTTGGTGAAGGTGCCGTCCTTCTCCACGTGCGCGCCGGCAGGCAGGAAGAACACCTCGGTGTTGATGTCCTCCGGGCGCAACTCGCCGGTCTCGATCTCCGGGCCGTCCTTCCAGAACGTGGCGCTCTCGATCATCGTGAGGTCGCGCACCACCAGCCAGTCCAGGTGCGCCATAGCGAGCCGGTGCAGGCGGCTGTTCGCCGACCCGACGGCCGGGTTCTCCCCGAACAGGAAGTAGCCGGAGACCTTGCCGTCCAGCATGTCCAGGGCGGTCTGGTAGGCCGAGTGGTCGCCGGTGAGCCTGGGCAGGTAGTCGAAGCAGAAGTCGTTCTCAGGCTGGGCGGCGTCACCCCACCAGGCTTTGAGCAGGCTGACCAGGTAGGCCGGGCCGTTGCTCCAGAAGCCCTTGCGCGCGGTGGTCGCACGCCTGTAGGTGTCGAGGTCTGGATGGCGGTCGGCCGCGGGCATGGGCAGGTAGCCGGGCAGCAGGTCGAACAGGGTGGGGATGTCCGTCGAGCCCTGGATGCTCGCGTGGCCGCGCAGCGCGAGGATGCCGCCACCCGGTCGGCCCATGTTGCCGAGCAGCAACTGGACGATCGAGGCGCAGCGGATGTACTGCACCCCCACGGTGTGCTGCGTCCAGCCGACCGAGTAGACGAACGCCGAGGTGCGGTCGCGCCCGGAGTTCGCGCACAGCGTCTCGGCGACCTGTACGAACAGTTCCTCGGACACCCCGCAGGTCTCCGCGACGAACTCGGGCGTGTAGCGGGCGTAGTGGCGCTTCAGCAGTTGCCACACGCAGCGCGGGTGCTGCAGCGTCTCGTCCTTCTCGATCTCCTCGATGTTGGGGATGCTGCCGCCCTCGAACGCCTGGCCGCCCTCCTCCATGTGAGCGGGCAACCTGCGGCTGCGGGCTCCGGCAGCGGCGACGACGTCGACGCCGACACCGGCGTACTGCCAACTGGTGTCGTCGTAGGTGTTGGTCTCGGGGTCGAAGCCGCTGAACACCCCGTCGAGATCCTCGGGCAGTTCGATGCCTTCGGCGATGATGTGCGAGGCGTTGGTGTAGGCGGTGACGTACTCGCGGAAGTCGCGCTCGTTGGTCAGGATGTAGTTGATCAGGCCGCCGAGGAAGGCGATGTCGGCGCCGGCGCGCAGCGGGACGTGCCGGTCCGCCAGCGCGCTGGTGCGGGTGAAGCGCGGGTCGATGTGGAAGATCCTGGCGCCGCGCTCCTTGGCCTCCACCACCCACTGGAACCCGACCGGATGGCACTCGGCCATGTTCGAGCCCATGATGATGATGCAGTCACTGTTGGCCAGATCCTGTTGGAAGGTCGTGGCCCCGCCTCTTCCGAACGAAGTCCCCAGACCGGGGACGGTCGAGGAGTGTCAGATGCGCGCCTGGTTCTCGATCTGGATGGCGCCCAACGCGGTGAACAGTTTCTTGATGAGATAGTTCTCTTCGTTGTCGAGCGCTGCTCCCCCGAGGCTGCCGAAGCCGAGAGTGCGGTTGACCTTGCGGCCCTCGGCGTCCAGGTCCTGCCAGGTCGCCTCACGGGTCGCGATCACCCGGTCGGCGATCATTTCCATCGCGGTATCGAGGTCGAGGTCCTGCCACTGGGCCGACCCGGGCGGGCGGTAGCGGACCTTGTATTCGCGCCCGGGCCCGGCCACGAGGTCCTTGGTGGACGAACCGCGGGGGCACAGCCGCCCGCGAGAGATCGGGCTGTCGGGGTCGCCTTCGATGTGCTGGACCTGCTCGTCCTTGACGTAGATGCGCTGGGCGCACCCCACGGCGCAGAACGGGCAGATCGAACCGACGACGCGGTCGGCCTCCTCGATCCGCGGAGCGAGCGTCGCCGAGCGTTGGGACCGTGCCGCCTCGCCGAGCCCGAGATGGTCCTTGCCCCGCAACTGCCGGACAACCGGCCAGGCCCGCAGATGGTCCCCGATACCCAATGCACTCCTCCTCGCGCTGCAAGGGAGCGAGCCGAGGCCCGCAACGGAACCCCGAACCACCTCCGGCTCAGCCCGCTACCCGCTGAGCGGCCAGATCGAACGCGGTTCCCTGGATTGGAAGGGGGCCCATCATCGCACTGCTCCTTTCCTCGGTCGCGCCTTGAGCATGCCTGCTGGTCAAACGCGCAGGCGTCGGATTCGGCTCCGGCCGAGCCGGATTGGGCAGTCTGGGCTGGCCCGGCGGCGGGTGTGGTGGTCTGGCGTCGTGCGGAGTTGCCCGTGATCAGGTCGGCAAGTCGGCTTCGAGGATGTAGAGGCCGCCACCGGCGCGATCGGTGACGTAGATCAGGCCGTCGGCGGTCACCGTCAGGTCGTTCAGTTGAATGGTCGGAGCATCCCCGTAAGCAGGCGGCTCGAAGGAAGCGACCTCCTTCGGTTTGGCTGCGTCTTCGACATCGAAGATCCGCAGCCCTGCGTTGAAGTACGTGAGATGCACAAACCTGGAGGATACAAAGCTCCCTGGGCGCATCTCGTGCACATTGTGCGGCCCGAAGCGACCACCGCGCTCACAGTAGTCCCCCTCCGGAACGGGGAACTTCGCGATGACCTCGGGCGCTGACTCATCGGAGATATCCACAACGCGGACGCGCTTGGGAACCTCCTGGCATCGGGGTTTCGTCGATTCGTCGGTCACGATGAGGATGTCTCTGCCGGGAAGAGGAAGTGCGCTGTGGGTACAGCTGCTTTCCTCAGGGGGGAACGGCAGATAGCTGATTGGTGCGGGGCGCTCCAGATCAGACATATCCAGGATGAACAAGCCGGCGTCCCACCACGTGGCATACGCACGATCGCCCCTCAGCAGGGGATGGTGGTGGGCATGGCGTCGATTGCCGGGCCAGGTGGGCTGCTCCCCGCCCGCGTGGTGCATGCCCGGCATCCACCACCGTCCCACCTCGCGAGGGTTCGAAGGGTCGGAGAGGTCAGCGATGATGAGAAACTGATCGGAGTAGCCCTCGTCACTCCCGCTCATGAATACGTAGGGCGATTCCATGAAGGTCATGCGGTGCACGCCCTTGCCCGGCGTTTCCAGGAAACCGACTTCCTTGGGCTCCGCCGGCCGGGAGATATCGTAGACCTTCAGCCCCGCGCTCCACGACCGGGCGTCCGGCTCCGCGGGATTGCGCTCGTGATTGACCACAAGCAGGTCCTCGACGACCTGGACCTTGTGCGAGTGAGTGCCCGGCGGTGTTTCCAACTGCGCCACCACCGACGGGTTCGTCGGATCGGTGACGTCGACGATCGAGGTGCCGATCCGGTCCCCGCCCATGTGGCCGACGTAGGCGTAGCCGTCCTGCACGTTGACGTGCATGCAGTCGCCGTGGCCGCGCAGATCTGTCTGCCCAAGCTGCCGGATGTTCGTGGCTACTGTATCCATGGCACTCTCCTCGTCAGTAGATGAAATGGTGACGCGTCAGCGCGCGTCGATCTGTGCGGTCACTTCGCGCTGGATCTCCACGACCTCTCCCGCCAGCGGGTCCCGGGGACGCGGGACATCGATCGAGAAAATGGATTTGATCCGACCGGGATTGGTGGCGAACACCACGATTCGGTCCGCAAGGTAGACCGCCTCTCCGATGTTGTGGGTGACATACAGCACGGTCTTGCCCGTCCGCTGCCATACCTCGACCAGCAGCTCCTGCAACTCCTGCCTCGTGAACGAATCCAGGGCCCCGAAGGGCTCGTCCATGAGCAGAAGCTGCGGCTCGTAGGCAAGAGCGCGGGCGATCGCCACCCGCTGCTGCATTCCGCCCGAGAGTTCGTGCGGGAATCTGTCGGCGAACCGCTCGAGGTTCACGAGCCTGAGATACTCGTGAGCCCGCTCGCGCAACTCGTGCCTGGGCACACGCTTGGCCTCCATGCCGAGGCGACATTACGCCAGGCGTTTCGCCAGGGAAAGAGCGCATACTCCTGGAACACCATGCCACGCTCCACGGCGCGGGACTGCACCGGGTTGCCACGGATACTGACCTCACCAGCGGTGGGGGGCACGAACCCTGCCACCACGTTCAGCAGCGTGGTCTTTCCGCACCCGCTCGGACCACCGATCAGGCAGATGAACTCTGACGGGAGGACTCGCAGTTCGACGTCGGAGAGCGCGAGGGTCTCGGCGCGCGAGGAATCATACTGCACGGACAACCCCGAGATGGTGACATCGGCGATCTTGGTGCCGTCTTCTGCCCGTTGCCGCACATCAGGTTCTGCCACCCCGGCCCCTTCCCCTTCTCACCGAGCACCCGCCTCCTGCACCATCCCCCATCGCACGACCGTCCGGTCCTCCACGACTTGAACCAGGACGCGTTCCAGCAGATATCCACTGAGAGCGATCAGGGCGATGGATGCGAACATCACGTCCGACTGCAGGAACGGCCGAACTGCCTCGGGGGCGGCCTGCCGCTGTGGCTGCCGCGGAGCGCCGCCATCCGCGATGCGCTGGAGCGCTACATCGTCGAGGAGGAGCACCGGGGGGCACGAGGCCGAGCGGATGGTGTTGCGACGGGGTCCTGGGCATCGGCGGCTGCTGGCGACACGAGTCCCCAGTCCACGCCACCCGATGCCTGATGCTTGCGGGTCCTGCTCACCCGACGGGCGCTCCCGGGTCAGTCACCCTCGGGTTCGAGGCGCTCGACGATCTCGCGCCACCGGGACTCTTCCTCGCGCCTAGTTGAGCGAGGACGGACGCGACGAACGCTGGGCCCGTCGCAGACGCTCCGCATGCACCGGCGTGGGAGGGAGCTCGGGTCCGGGGCCTCGCTCCGGCTCCTCGCGGTTGGTGAGCATCAGCCAGACGAGCCCGCCGCCGACGATCGCGATCCAAAGCAGCTGCTCTACGGCCTGCATTGCTGTCACCCCCTTCTGTCGGCAGTGCCAAGGGGAGACGGGATGACACGCGAGAGCCTCATACCCCAGATCAGGTGCACCATAGACCCGCTGGCGAAGAACCCAGGCCCGGCGCATCGCCCGGTCGGGCGGGAACGATAATCCTTACATTCCCAAGAATGTGGCGCCAGGGGCTTGACACTATTCCTGTCGCTGTGCCTAGCTGAGCGGTACCAGAGTCGTGGCCGAGTGCCGTATCCCCGCCCAGCGGCCCCTCATGGTTCTGCTGTGCCGCGCTCGGCCGGTGAACGTGGGGGCCTCGCTCCCCCGGAGGCCGGCGATGACCGTCTACGAGTACCTCTGCCGCGAGTGCGGCGTCTTCGAGGTGGATCGCCCGATGGGCACCGCGGTCCCCGAGGTGCCATGCCCTCGCTGTGCGCGCAACGCCCGCCGGCGCTTCTGCCCCCCCTTGCTGAGCCGTGCACCCAGCGCGCTCGCGGTCGCCCACGCGCGGGAGGAGAAGAGCCGTGACGAGCCCGAGGTGGTGGACCGGGTTCCGCCTCGGCCTGCGCACCGGGGCGGGAGGCCGCCCGGTCATCCCGCGCTGAAGCGCCTGCCGAAGTGGTGAGACTCCGAGGCAGGAGGTGATGCTGCCCACGACGGGCTGCGGGCGGGCCATCGGCGCGTGGGAGCGCCCGCCACCGGACAGTGAACGCCTCTGAGAAGCGAGGGGTCACATGACTGCAGTCGTATTCGAGATTGATCAGGCCCATGCAATGGCGGATCAGAAGGTCCCAGGGCATAACCGCTGGCATCCAGACATTCCGGTTGCTGTAGAAGTCAATCCTGGCGACGAGTTCCGCGTCGAGTGCCGGGAGTGGACCGACGCACAAATAGGGAACAACGATTCCGCGAACGACGTCCGTGACGTCAACCTGGATAAATGTCACATGCTGAGCGGCCCTGTCGGTGTCAACGGCGCTGAACCCGGCGATCTGCTGATTGTAGATATTCTGGATCTCGGGCCCGTGCCTCTGGAGGAGGGACCTGCGCCGGGGCAGGGATGGGGGTACACGGGGGTCTTCGCCAGGAATAACGGCGGTGGCTTTCTGACCGACTACTTCCCGGATTCGCTCAAGGCCATCTGGGACCTCCACGGGCAGCAGGCCACCTCTCGCCACCTGCCCGGCGTCCGCTACACCGGCATCACCCACCCAGGACTGTTCGGCACCGCACCGTCCGCGGACCTCCTCGGTCGGTGGAACGATCGGGAACGGGCGTTGATCGCGACCGAGCCACAACGCGTCCCCCCACTCGCGCTTCCGCCGAACGAGAAGGATGCGCTGGCCGGCACGCTGGCCGCCGGATCCCCGGAGTTCGTCAAGGTCGCGCAGGAGGGAGCGCGCACCGTGCCCGGCCGCGAGAACGGCGGCAACCAGGACATCAAGAACTTCTCCCGCGGCTCCAGAGTCTACGTTCCCGTCTGGGTTGAAGGCGCGAAGCTCTCGGTCGGTGACCTGCACTTCAGTCAGGCCGATGGGGAGATCACCTTCTGCGGCGCCATCGAGATGGGGGGGTTCATCGACTTCGGCGTCGACCTCATCAAGGGCGGCATGGAGGCCTACGGGGTGACCACCAACCCGGTCTTCTTGCCGGGCAACGTCGAGCCCCGGTACTCGGAGTTCATGTCGTTCGTCGGCGTCTCCGTCGATCACGACACCAACACGAACTACTACATGGACGCGACCATCGCCTACCGCCGCGCATGCCTCAATGCGGTCGAGTACCTGAAGAAGTTCGGGTACTCCGGCGAGCAGGCGTACCTCATCCTGGGCTCGGCGCCCATCGAGGGCCGCATCAGCGGGATCGTGGACATCCCCAACGCCTGCTGCACGATGTACGTGCCCACCGGGATCTTCGACTTCGACGTCCGGCCTTCGGCCGATGGACCAGAGAGGGTGGCCCGGGGGGCGTGCGCCGTGACGTCGTAGCGAACTAACCAACCCATCGCCCGCCGCGGGGCGCACGGCCGTCGGTCCGTGCGTCCCGTCGCGCTTTCTGTGAGCGCAGGCCTACCCGGAAGAGGGGGTTCCAGTGATAGCCGTTGTGCTTCTGTACGTAGGCGCGGTGCTGTTCGTGAACGGCATCTGGTTGCTCGGTCACATTCAGGATCGAGAGGTCGCCATCATCAACATCTTCACCGGCGTCGTCGGGTTGACGGTCGCCATCCTGGCCCTGGTCGAGGGCGGCGCGGCTTCGATCCAGCTCAGTGGCCTGGTGCTGCTGTTCGCCTTCACCTACCTGTGGGTGGCCTACAACCGGTTCGTCGACGTCGACGGACGAGGCCTCGGCTGGTATTGCCTGTTCGTCGCCGTCACCGCGGTGCCGGTCGCGATCCTCACGCTCACCGACGCCGACACCCCGTTCCTGACCTGGTTGGGCCTGAGCTGGATCGCGTGGGCGGTGCTGTGGTTCCTGTACTTCCTGCTGCTGGCGCTCGGGCGCCCGATCACCCGCATCGCCGGATGGGTCACCATCGTGGTGGGCATCGCGACGGCGTGGGTTCCGGGTTTCCTGGGGCTCACCGGGCTGCTCGAGGTCTAGCGGGTCGAGCCCCCGCTCGGGCTGCGCGTCGTCGGCGGGCAGCCCGGTGGC
>WHTC01000338.1 GCA_009379795.1 Nitriliruptorales bacterium
CCAGGCGTACTGGAACGTCGTCAACTGGGCGGACGTCGCCGAGCGCTATCAGGCGGCCACGAGCGGCGCAGCGTAGGAGGTCGAGCGCACACCGCATCCATTGCAGGAACCAGGGGGGCCGCGCGACCCGTGCCGCGCGGCCGCCCTTTTGGGTGACGGTCCAGGGTGGCGGCGGTCAGCGGCGGCCTGTGAATCGGGGTGGAGCCTGCGAGGATGGGGCCCTGTGGAGCAGATGACGGTGTACGAGGCGGTCGGCGGGGAGCCGGCCTTCCGCAAGCTGGTGGCGGACTTCTATGCCGCGGTTGCCGAGGACCCGGTGCTGCGGCCGCTGTACCCGGGAGAGGACCTCAGCCGGGCGGAGGAGCGACTCCGGGGTTTCTGATCCAGTACTGGGGCGGCCCGAACACGTATTCACAGCAGCGCGGCCATCCCCGGCTCCAGATGCGCCACGCTCCCTTCGCGATCGGCGAGGCCGAACGTGACGCGTGGTTGGAGCACATGCGCGCCGCCCTCGACGGGCTGGCCCTGCCGCCTGAGCTCGATGAGATGCTCTGGGACCACCTGCTGCGCGCCGCCATCATGCTCCGCAACCAGGATCAATGACGCCCGAGCGATCCGGGTCTTCAGAACCGTTGTTGAACGTGCTGGACCGACGACGCCTGTACGAACGCGTGCTCGGCGGACTGGCGACCGCCGCGATCGGCGACGCGCTGGGGGCGCCGACGGAGGCCTGCACCCGGCAGGAGATCGCCGAGCACTATGGCGGGCTGGTACGGACCCTGGCCGCCCCTGGGACGGACGCCCCGGCCTCAGGCAGCCACCCGGGACAGATCACCGACGACGCGAGCCAGATGCTGGCATTTGGCCGAGGCCCTCATCGCCGGAGGGGGCGAGCTGCGGGCCACCGACTGGGCTCGCGCCCTGCACCGCTGGCTGCGAACCTCTCCGCAGGGCCACCTGGCGGGACCCACCACCCGCGAGATGCTTGAGCGCTGGGGGCAGGGCGCACCCGAGCGTCCGAAGCGCAGGAGCGCGGTGCTCGGGGCGACCAACGGCGCGGCGATGCGCGTCGCGCCGGCTGGCCTGGTTCGCCCAGGCGACATCGAGGGCGCGGTGCGGCTGGCCTGGAAGACCTGCGAACCGACCCACGACACACAGGTCGCTGCCGCTGCCGCTGGCGCGGGGGCGATCGCCGCGGGCGTGGCGCACGCCCTGACGCCCGAGGCGGACGTGTTCTCCGTCGTCCAGGCCTGCCGGGCGGGGGCGGTGCTCGGTGAACGGATCGGGATCAGCGAGGGGCGGCGGGTCCCCGCGCCTAGTGTGGCCCGCCGTATGGACCTGGCCGTGAACGAGGTGTTGCGCACCGCGTCGCTGGACGAGGCGATTGCTGCCGTGGCCGACACTGTCGGCACGGGAATCATGACCGCCGAGTCGGTGTCTGCCGCCGTGGGCCTGTTCCTCGCCGCGGCCGGTGACCCGCTGGAGCCTGCAGGTGATGGACGACACCGGGCGCATCGTGCGCCTGGAGCCGGCCGGCCGCGACCACGCTGCCAGCGCCGGCTTCGACTGGTCCGTGGGGGAC
The DNA here is from genome assembly GCA_009379795.1 of Nitriliruptorales bacterium. GTDB lineage: Bacteria > Actinomycetota > Nitriliruptoria > Euzebyales > Egibacteraceae > WHTC01. The sequence goes on from WHTC01000338.1 coordinate 1,583, forward strand.
ATCATCGACCCCGCCGATCTCGAGCGCGTCGCCGAGGTGATGGCCGACACCCTCGTCGCCGCCCTGACCGAGCAGCCGCTGCCGCAACGGGTGCGTGACCTCTATCTGACCGATCCGCTGGAGGATTTCGGCGCACTCGACGGCGTGATCTTCTCTGGTGGCGTCGCCGAATACGTGTACGAGCAGGAGCCCAGGGACTTCGGTGACCTCGGAGCCCGGCTCGGTGCGGCGGTCCGTCGCCGGATCGAAGCCGGCCAGTTACCGGCACCGCTGTTGCCCATGGGGGAGCGGATCCGGGCCACGGTCCTGGGCGCCTCGGAGTACAGCGTCCAGCTGAGCGGCAACACCAGCTACATCTCCGACTCCGGCGCACTGCTGCCGCGCCGCAATCTACAGGTGCTGCGACCGGCGTACGATCTGGATGAGTCCGTCGATGCCGACAAGATCGCCTCGGCGATCCGCAGTCACCTGACTGCCTTTCGACGTCGAGCATCCCGAAGCCGACGTGGCCCTGGCGCTGGAGTGGGACGGGCCACCGGCCTACGAGCGCATCGCCGCCTTCGCCGACGGCATCAGAACGGGACTCGCCGAGCGGATCGCGCATCAGCGGCCGCTGTACCTGCTGCTCGAGGGTGATATCGTACTGACCCTGGGATTGGTGCTGCGCGACGAGCATGACGTGACCGGGGAGCTGCTGGTCATCGACGGCGTCAGCCTGTGGGACTTCGACTACATCGACCTCGGGATGATCCGCTGGCCCTCCGGCACGGTTCCCGTAACCATCAAGTCGCTGGTGTTCAGCGAGGACCCGCGGGGCGGCGTGCCCGTAATGCAAAGTTCTTGACGG
>WHTC01000195.1 GCA_009379795.1 Nitriliruptorales bacterium
CAGCCCGACCGCTGTCCTCGCGACCGTGTCACCTGCGAGAAGGTCGCTGGCGGGCAGGGATAATTCGCACCATGGTGAACAGAGCGGGTAGGATGCGCACTGCCCCGATGGGGGCGAGCCCCTGGGAGGCGCGGCTGCGGGCTCATGCAAGCGAAGGTGGCGGGAAAGATCGGGCGCAGCCATGACGGGGATCGTCGCGATCGGCTACCAGGAGTGGGCGCTCGTACCGCAGCAGCCGGCGCTGCACGCCATCCCTCGCAACGTGGAGCGGGATGACCTGCGGCGCCTGGTTGACGTCGTCCGCGATCACCTCGCGCAGGGCGACGAGGTCCTGGCGATCCTGCCGGCTTGGGGCAGCGAGCCCTCACTGCGGCTGCTGCAGACGCTGCGCGCCGCGCTGGACGCCAGCCGGCTGGCGATCTATAGGAGCGCCATGCCGCCGCTTGCGGGCAGCGTGCTGTGCGCCCTGGCCTCCACGCTCGCGCCCAGGCTCGCCTCCCTTGGAATGCTGGCTGCCGGCCTGCCGACGATTGAGCGGTAGTTGCTGCCGCTCGCCCAGGTTTGGGGCGTGATGAAGCTGCGTGAGCCCCGGCCCAGGCTGAGCCACCGACTTGCCTCGCTGTGGCCGGGTAACTCCTTCGCCGTGTCGTGGTGGCCGCGGCCGCACGTGCGACTGCTGCGTCCCGATGACCCGACGATCGCGCTGCCGCCGCGCGCGGCGTGGACGGGGGTGCCGTTCACACAGCTGGCCGTGGCCGCGTACTCGAACGTGCCGGGGGACTGGATCAAGGACGTGATCGCCCCGGCGTTTGGGATGCGGACGATCATCCATGCTGGCGGCTCGCCGCTGGGCCAGGTGTACTGGGGGACCCACCGGGTTGTGGAGGCGGTCGCCTACCCCACCCAGGTCAGCGCCTTGCACGAACGCATTGTTGAGGGTCGCAAGCCGAGTGCGTGCCACTGGTGTGGTGCCACTGTGGTGTCCGAACGCTGCCCTTTCTGCGAGTTGGGGCGCGTTCCGGCGATGCCCGCGCAGACCGAGGAGCGGTCATGACTTACCGCACCGTGCTCGCGGCCGACGACAGCCAGGCCGCCTCCCAACTGAACGCGCTCGCCATGACCTCAGCCGACATCGTCGTGACCGATGTCGTGACGACCCCCACTGGTCTGATGGGCCTGGTCGTGTCCGCTGACGTCGACGTGGTGCTGCTGCACGAGCAGTTCGCGCAGGTTTCCGCGTTTGAGCTGGCGAGGAAGCTGTCGGCATCGGCTCCCCACATCGGGCTGGTCCTGCTGACCCACGAGCAGTCGCGGTCGCTGCTGGCTGCGGCACTGCACGCCGGGTTCCGCGGGGTGGCGGGGCTGCCGCTGATCCTGCCCGAGGTGGAGTCGGCCGTCCTGGTAGCCGGTTCGTGGGCCCATACGGTCCGTCCCAAGCTGGTCAGCGAACGTCCGGTGCGGGACGATGGCGGGCACGGCGTCGGCACGATGCTCGCGCTCGCCGGCAGCAAGGGCGGGGTCGGCACGACGACGCTTGCGGTGCACCTGTCACTGGCGGCCGCGCGAGCAGAGCGCGGGCGCAGCATCTGCCTGGTCGACTTTGACCTGGGGGCCGGAGACCTCCGCAGCATGCTGGGTCTGCCCGGGCGCCGGACCGTCGCGGATCTGGTCGATCTTCCGGGAGAACCGACCGCCGTGCAGATCGACGGGAGCCTGTCGCTGCACCCCAGCGGCGTGCGGGTGCTGCTCGCGCCCGTTCCACGGGGAGCGCGGGGAGCGGGTCTCCGCAGACGTCGCACGGCGCATCCTGGGGCATCTGCGCACGCGCTTCGACGTCCTGATCGTGGACGTCGGCTCGACGATCCTGCCGGGCGGGGCGGCGGCGACAGAGATGGCCGACGAGGCTGTGGTGGTGGTCACTCCCGACACACTGTCGATGCGCTCGGCCAACCGACTGCTGGGCCGTTGGGCGCGCGAACGCATCCGCAAGGAGGGTGCGTCGGTCGTGCTGAACCGCGTCACACGCGGCGGCGACGTGCAACCGGATCTGGTGGCCAAGATCGTCGACGCGCCACTGCACAGGACCGGCGTGCCGGCGGACTACGCGGCGCTGGAGGCGGCGGGGAACACCGGCGTGGTGGACCAGCTCAAGGACGGTAAGCTGCTCCGCTCCATCGACCGCCTGGCCCAGGAACTGCGGGTGGGCGCGCCCAAGCGCCGGGCTCGGTCGACCGGAGGCCGGCCCACCGACTCCTCAGCGCCACCCCCGCCGCCGGCGGAAAGCGGCCACGCCGGCGCGAGCACCGGCAACCCGAGCCCCTGACCGGATCAGCCTTTGACGCTGCCGGCGGTGAGGCCGGCGACGATGCGCTTCTGGAAGATCAGCGCGGCGATGACCATGGGGATGGTGACGACCACGCAGGCTGCGGTGATGGTCCCGATCGGCCGCTGGAACTCCACCGCCCCCGTGAAGGCCGCGATCGCCACCGGCACGGTCTGGGCGATCTCGGGGTTGCGGGGCGCGAACGTGCTGGCGAGGAGGAACTCGTTCCACGACAGCACGAAGATGATGATCGCCGCGGCGAAGACCCCCGGCGCGGCCAGCGGCAGCACCACCTTGTAGAAGGCCTGGAACGGCGTGGCGCCGTCCACACGAGCAGCCTCCTCGAGATCCTTGGGTATCGACGCGAAGAACGTCACCAGGATGAAGATCGTCAGCGGCAGCGTGAACGCCGTGTACGGGATGTACAGCCCTTCCCAGGTGTTGAGCAGGCCGAGCGTGCGCCACACCTCGTACAGCGGCGGCACCAGGGCCACCGGCGGGAACAGTGACACTGCCAGCACGCCGGACAGCAGCAGCACCTTGCCCCTGAGCGGCAGCCGGGCGAGCGCGTAGCCGGCGAACGCTCCGATCACGATGCACAGGATGGTGGTCGTCCCGGCGATCGCCAGGGAGTTGCGCAGGTTCAGGTGGAAGTCCTGCTGGAAGACGGCGATGTAGTTCTGCCAGCCGAAGGGACCTTGGAACAGGTCCGGGCTGTTCAGCGCGCGGTCCCCGAGCTTGAAGCTCGTCATGATGAGCCAGAGGAAGGGGAACAGGCACCACAGCAGGATCACGCCCAGCAACGCGGTCTTGCCGAGGCGCTGCCACCTGGTGCGCCGTTCCACAGGGCCCTCCGTGGCGCGAGCGGCCTCGACCTCGTCGGCACGGCGTTGGGCTTCGCCGGTCGGCGCTGGTGCGGCACTCATGATCTAGCCTTCCTCCGTGCCGAGGACGAGGTCTCTGCCGAGCCGCGAGACGAAGATCAGGCCGACCGCGAGCACGACGATGAACGTCAGCGTAGACAGCGCCGACCCGTAGCCCGGGTTCGGGGTGCGGACCACGAATTGCTGGACCAGGATCGACAGCGACTCGGTGTTGAACGCCCCTTGGGTCATGACCTGCGGCAGGTCGAACACGCGCAGCGCGTCGACCGTGCGGAACAGCAGCGCCACCAGGATCGCGGGCTTCAGCAACGGCACGGTGATGTACCAGAAGCGCTGGAACGCGCCGGCTCCGTCGACCCGGCCACTCTCATAGACGTCACCGGGGATCGTCTGGAGGCCGGCGAGCAGCAGGAGCGCTACGAACGGCGCGGTCTTCCACACGTCGGCGAAGATGATCGCGAACGCCGCCGAGCCGCTTTGTCCCAGCCAGTTGTAGTTCCCCAGGCCCAGCAGGTTGTTGATGAACCCAGGCGTGACGTTGAACATGAAGAACCACATCTGGGCGGCGATCACCGTCGGGATCACCCACGGGATCAGGATGGCCGCGCGCGTCACCCCTCTCCCGCGGAACGCCTGGTTCATGATCAGGGCGAAGCCCATACCGATCAGGAACTCGAACGTCACCGAGCTGACCGTGAACAGGAACGTGAACCACGCGGCGTTCCAGAAACGCCCATCGGTCAGAGCGGTGAGGTAGTTCTCGAGACCGCCGAAGCCTTCCAGTTGCCGGCGGGTGTATAGGAACAGGCTCAGCACGAGGGCGTAGATCACCGGGAACAGCGCGACCAGCGCCATCGTGGCGATCGACGGGGCGACGAAGACCCTGCCGAGGGCGCGATCCGAGAGACCCTCGCGCTTGGCCCGCGGGGGGCCCGCGCCGGGCCTGGATTCCAGGTCCGGCGCGGTCTTGGTGGCCATGGCGGCTCCGATCTACCGGCTACTCGACGGTGCCTTCGAGGAACGACTGCACCTCCACCACCGCCGGGTCGACCGGAGCCTCCCCGTTGTAGGCAGGGAACAGGGCGCGCTGCATCTCGACACTGATCTCGTTCCACTGCGGCGCGGGCGGCCGGGGTCGCGCGTCCGGGAGGATCTCACCCAGCAGAGCCATCACCGGGTCGTCCTGCAGGTCGTCATACACCGCCTGCATGGTCGGCGGCACGGAGCCCTCGGCCAGCATCGTCTGCGCCTCTTCGTTGGTGGCGGCCCACACCACGAATTCCTTGGCCGCCTCGGTGTTATCGGAGAAGGCGCTGACAGCGTTGTTGAACCCGCCGAGCGCGGAGATCGTGCCCTCACCCGTGAACGTCGGCAGCGGGGCGACATCGAAGTCTTCGCTGACCGGGCTCTCCTCATCCTCCTGGATCAGCGAGTACGCGTATGGCCAGTTGCGCATGAAGACGGTGTTGCCTGACTGGAACTCGTTGCGGGCTTCCTCCTCCTGGGCGGTGTTGAAGCCGGGTGCGTAGAAGCCTTCTTCGATCGAGGTGCGCATGAACTCCGTGGCCTGCTCGGCCAGCTCCGGGTCGAACACGACCTCCGTCTGGTCCTCGTTATACAGCTCGCCGCCGGCGCTCCAGTAGTACTCCAGCCAGTTCACGACGAAGCCCTCGTAGCGGGCTCCCTGGCCGACGAACGGAGCGATGCCGGCCTCTTCAGCGGCGGCGAGACCGACCTCGCGGAGCTCCTCCCAGGTCGTGGGCGGGGAGTCGACCAGGTCGGTGCGGTAGTAGAGGAACCCGGCGTTGGAGTTGTACGGCGCGGCCCACAGCTCCCCACCCCAGGTGGCGGATTCGAAGGCGGCGGGGATGCTCGCCGCTTCGAGTTCGGACCGGACGTCCTCCAGGCTCTCCAGCCAGCCGTTCTCGGAGTACTCACCGGTCCAGATCACGTCCATGCCGAGCACGTCGAAGCCGGAGGCGCCCGCGTTCAGCTCAAGCGCCTGCTGCTCTCGCTGCTCGTCCGCCGGCTCGGGGAGGGTCTCGATGCTGATCGGCGTGTCCGGATTCTGCTCGTTCCACAGGTCGGCCACGCTGTGGTGCACACCACCGGGGTTGGCCTCCGCCCCCCCGATGGCCCAGGTGAGCTCGCCACCTTCCTCGTCGCCGCCTCCACCGCCGGGCGTGCATGCGGCGGCTGCCAATGCGCAGGCGGCCAGGACCGCAATCGCGCGTACTCGCGTGTTCATCTCTATTCCTCCCCGCCGCGTGGGCGGCGTCCGGCACGGTTGCGCCACTGCTGCGCGAGCAGCGGGGCGTCAGGCGGCCGTCCGAGGGGAGGAGACGAGGGCAGCGCCTCCCGGAGTCCGATGCCGGCAGAACCTGGGCACCAAGGAGCCGTTGGTGCAGACGCCTCTCTCAGCCTGCGGGTCGAAGCGGATGCGCGGCTCTCGCGCTGCATCTTCGGCTTCCTGCTGGCCAGCGTTTCGGTCCACGCTCGACCGGGTCGCATCGGGTCTGGCCACATTGGTTCCCCTCGATGGAACCTGACCGTGTGGCGTTTCAGCTCTTCTACGGCGCGGATAGTACCAACGGGCGCTTACCCGCCGCTGCCGTACGGGCGGGTGATGATCTCCAGGTTGTGCCCGTTGGGGTCCTCGAAGTACGCGCCGCGACCACCGTCGTTGTGGTTGATCCGCCCGACCTGCTGGTGGGCGGGGTCGGCGTAGAAGGCGAGCCCGGCCTGCTGGATCCGCCCGAAGATGGCGTCGAACTCCTCTTCGGATACCAGGAACGCGTAGTGCTGCGAGGCGATCTGGGCCGCATCGCTGTTCATGAAGTCGAGCGTGACGCCGTTGCCGGTCTCGACGGGGATGAACGGGCCAAAGGGCGCACCCACCTCCAGCCCAAGGATGGCGGCCAGGAAATCAGCGGCCGCTTCTCTGTCGCGGGCCGCGACGATGG
>WHTC01000234.1 GCA_009379795.1 Nitriliruptorales bacterium
GCTCGACCAGGCCCGCCGGACCCTCACCGACCTGGTCGCCACCGTCGAACTTCCACCCGAACGGCGCGGCGCGGTGTGTGGCAACGCCTACACCGGCCCATACTGGCGCTGCCGTGCCCTCGATCTCGCCGGATCCGTAACTGGGCCAAACGCCCGGCCCCTCGCTAGGCGCTGCGGCTTCGGCTAGGACCGTTGTCAGATCCGGGGGACGGCGGTACGGCCGGGGAGTATGGCAGGAAGCCTGGGGTACGAAGAACGTACGGACACCCTGAGGGGGCCGGGAACCCCCGCTACACTCCGTCGCCATGCTCACGACCGCCGTCTACCGGCTCTACGAGCGAAGGCTCGAAGCCGGTCTCCGAGGGTGCGCGCTCCCCGCCCACGTGGGCGTCATCCTCGACGGGAACCGCCGGTACGCCCGCGCTCGCGGGCTCGGCACGGTCGCCGACGGCCACCGGCTGGGTGCGGAGAAGATCCACGAGCTGCTCGACTGGTGCCATGGCCTCGGCATCCCGTACGTGTCGCTGTGGATGCTCTCCACGGAGAACCTGAGCCGGGACGAGCGCGAGCTCGGCGACCTCATCGAGATCATCGCGGAGACCATCGACCGCATCGCTCACGACCCGCGCAACCACGAGCGGGGCGTGCGGATCACCGCCGTCGGCGCGCTCGATGTGCTGCCCGATGAGCTGCGCCGGGCGCTGAAGGACGCCGAGGACGTGACCGCGGGCGGCGACACGTTGCACGTGCAGGTGGCGGTCGGCTACGGCGGTCGGCGCGAGATCATCGACGCCCTCCGTGGGCACCTGGAGGAGCAGCATGCGCTGGGGCGTTCGCTCCAGGACGTCATCGCCGACCTCAGCCCTGAAGCGATCGCCGGGCACCTCTACACGAGCGGCACGCCGGACCCCGACCTGATCATCCGCACCTCGGGGGAGATCCGGTTGTCGGGCTTCCTGCTGTGGCAGTCGGTGCACAGCGAGTTCTACTTCTGCGACGCGTTGTGGCCGGCCTTCCGCCGCACCGACTTTTTGCGCGCCCTCCGCGCTTTCGCCTCGCGCCAGCGCCGCTTCGGCCGCTGACGCAACCAAGGTGGTGGATTCATGGTGATTGGAGCGAGACAGCGCCCCACGCCAAAGGCATGGCATGCGTTGCTCGTCGTCGTGCTGGCAGTCGCGGGCCTCGCTGTGTCGGGGGTGGCGCTGGCACAGCAGGACCAGGCCGGCATCGACGACAGGTTGCGCACGGGCGGGGACGTCACCGTGGCGAGCGGGGAGACAGTGGATGGCGACTTCTACGCCGCGGGAGGGCAGGTGCGCATCGCCGGGACCGTCGACGGCGACCTCGTGGTCGCGGGCGGTCAGGTGGACATTACCGGCGAGGTGACCGGTGACCTGCTCGCCGGCGCCGGGACGGTCTCGGTGAGCGGGACCGTCGGGGGCGACGCCCGCATGGCCGTCGGCCAGGCCATGGTGGACGGCGATGTCGGTGAGGATCTGGTCGTCACGAGCGGTCAACTGGCGCTCGGTTCCTCCGGGACGGTCGGTGACGACCTGCTGTTCTCGACCGGGCAGACCGCGGTCAGCGGCAGGGTGGACGGCGGCGTTCGCGGCACGACGGGAAGCTACGAGGCGACCGGCACCATCGCTGGCAGCGAAGCGGTGACCGTGCCGGAGCCTCGGGAGCCAACCGCGGCGGACCAGGCGTTGTCGTGGGTGCGACGCTACGCGGGACTGCTGCTGGTCGGGGCGCTGCTGCTCGCCCTCCTCCCGCGGTTGCTGCGCGGTGGTGCGGCTGAGGTCCGCAACCGTCCCCTGCCCAGCCTGGGCGTGGGCGTCCTCGGGGTCGCGGGGTTCGTGGCGGCGCTCATCGGCATCACGCTGGTGACGGTGCTGCTCGCCATCGTGCTGGGTCTTCTTGGGTTTGGCCAAGTCGTGGCCGCGGTCGTGTTCGGTGGCCTGCTGACCGGCAGCGCGGTGACCTACGCTTTCTTCCTGGCCGTGCTGTTCCTGGCCCAGGCCGCGGTCGCGATCGCTCTCGGCAGGCTGATCCTGCGATTCGGCCGTGAGGCGTCGACCGGGATGGACATCGCCCGACTGGCGCTGGGTCTGCTGATCCTGGTGCTGCTGTTCGCGATCCCGCGGTTTGGCAGGCTCGTCGAGGTGCTTGCCGTCCTGTGGGGACTCGGTGCGCTGCTGTTGCTGGCATGGCGTGCGCGACGGCCTCGCACGGAAGCACCCGTGGCTCGCGGACCGGTCGAGCAGCCGCTTACCTGATGCCAGGTGGCGCCCCGGCTCGTCACGCGTGGGTGGCGAGTCTCCCAGGCGGTCATCACCGTGCCTGCGTACGCCCGGCTCGTCACACGCGGGTGGCGATGATCCAGGTGAAGGTCTGACCGAGGCGGCGCTGAGCATCGACCCGAAAGCCGGCGTCGACCAGGGCGGTGCGCAGGTCGTCGGCGTCGAATCGATCGTTCTGCGGATGCTCGAGCAACCAGGCCCAGAACGGGTTGGTGATAAAGGCGCGCAGCGGTTCCTCGACGTAGAGCCGTCCACCGCCGCGCAGCACCCGGTGCACCTCGCCCACCGCGTCCCACCAGTGCGGGATGTGATGCAGGATCGCGAAGTCGAACACCGCGTCATAGGCGGCGTCGGGGGCGTCGATGGCGGTCGCGTCGCTCGTCCATACCCGCACCCGGTCGCCCCGCCGCGCCAGCCGCCCGCGGGCCCTGGCGACCATCTGCGGGTCCAGGTCAAAGCCGTCGACCCACGCAGCGCCGAAGCGGTCGAGGATCACCTCGATCCCCACCCCTCGACCGCAGCCGATCTCCAGGACCCGCGCCCCCGGGAGGCCGCCGCCCAGGCGGCGCAGGATGCGGGCCTCCCCGTGGTGCTGAACCGCGGCCCGCAACGGGTTGTTCATCGCGAGTTCCTCGACGCGGTTGAGCAGCATGTGCACCTCCAGGAGTCAGTGTGGTGAGATGGGCGCATGCCTGTCGAGACTACGGACATCCCCGGCCTTCTCGTCGTGCATTGGCCCACGCACGACGACGACCGCGGCTTTTTCCGCCAGACCTATCAGATCCGCGAGCTGACCGAGGCGCTGGGCCGAGAGCCTGTGCTGCGCCAAGGCAACCACAGTCACTCGGTGCCGGGCGTGCTGCGGGGCTTCCACGCCGAGCCGTGGGACAAGCTCGTCTACGTCGTGCGCGGCCATGCGATGGCTGCCGTGGCCGACATCCGCCCGGACTCGCCGAGCTTCGGCGAGGCCCGCACCTTCCTGCTCGGCGATCCGCCGGGGGAGCGGAGCCGGCTGTTCATCGGTGAGGGGCTGGCCAACTCGTTCTGCACACTGGGGACCGAGAACGTCGACTACCTGTACGACGTCAGCGACTACTGGCGCCCCGACATCGACAAACCGTCGGTGGCGTGGGACGACCCGGATCTCGCGGTCGAGTGGCCGATCAGCGACCCGATCATGTCCGAGGCCGACGCCAAGAACCCGACCCTGCGCGACCTCTTCCCCGCCCACACCCGCTGGAGCTGAGTCCCTCCGGCCGCTCAGTACTGGTTCGCTCGGGTTCTCGTTGAGGAGTTCTGGTCTCATTCTGCTTCTCGTCCTCCGTGGCGGGGTGGCGAGGCGTCATCGACTGCTGGGGTGAGCAGGGATCGCTGGTCCTGGGCTGGCGCCCGCGACGCTTGCTGCTGCTGCTGTTTGGTTGGGCGCGGCCGGTCCTGGCGCGTGGGCGCTTGCCCGTCTGGCGGCCTGAGGGCGCCGCGGCGGGTTTGTGGGTTGGGACGGCCGTCGCCGGGCGAGGTCCGGCGAGCGCGAGCCGCGCGGGGTGGCGCCGCCTGGTGCGGCGGGTCTGGTGGGTCTGGTGGGTGGAGGGTCCAGTGTCCATCCGGGCCGCACACGGGTTTCCAGCCGCGGTCGTGGATGTCCCGGTGACAGCCCCAGCAGACCAGCACCAGATTGTCCAAATCGGTAGGACCGAAATCTAACCAATGAACGATATGGTGAGCTTCGCACCATCCCACCGGAGCGGCGCAGCCGACACACCCGCCGTCGCGGACCGCCAGCGCCCGCCGCTGCGCAGCCGAGACGACTCGGGTTTCGCGGCCGACGTCGAGGGGTTGTGACGCGCCGGCGGTGATCACCCGGACGACGCCGCAGTCGCAGGCCAGCATCCTGGCGGCCTCCCCCGAGATCGTCCCGAGCCGGTCCAACCTCGCCGGCCCCCCACCCACACCCCCGCCCGCACCCGCACCGGCAGCCGGTTGGGCAGCGGCGTTGGAGTCCCGTCCTGGGCCCGGCGGCGTCTCGGCCCGCCCGTCGACCTCGGCCCCGATCCCGCCGGCCCCGGTCTGGCCTGTGGCTTCGGCCGTGACGCCCGCCCCGGTCTGGCCTGTGGCTTCGGCCATGGCGCCGGCCCCGGTCTCGCCGGTGCTGGCGGTCGCGGTGGCGTTCAGCCCCAGCCTGGCCTGGTCGGCGGCCCCGCCGGTCTCGGCCGTGACACCGCCGCCGATCTCGCCGCCGGCGGTCTCGGCGGTGGCGGTCTCGTTGGCCTGCGTCGCGTCCGGGCCGGCGTTCTGGAGGGTCTCCA
>WHTC01000085.1 GCA_009379795.1 Nitriliruptorales bacterium
CCAGCCCGAGATCCTGCTCATGGACGAGCCGTTCGCCTCCGTGGACGCTCAGACCCGAGCGGACCTGGAGGACCTGCTCCTCCAGGTCTGGGCGGAGTACCGGGTCACGGTGGTGTTCGTCACCCACGACATCGACGAGTCAGTGTACCTCGGGGATCGCGTCCTGGTCCTCAGCCGTGCTCCGGCCATGATCGAGACCGTGATCCCCATCGACCTGCCCCGTCCGCGAGACCAGATCGAGACCAAGGAACTGCCGGAGTTCGCCAGGATCCGCAGCGAGGTGCTGCGCACCATCAAGCATCTGGGCCGGCACGCCAGTTCGGCACATTCGGACCGGCAGGCCGGGCCTGCCGCATCTGGCAGGGGCTCGGCATTCGCGGGAAGGGACCGGCGTGCCGGATCATGACCCGATCGTGATCGCGGGCGCGGGGCCGGCGGGGCTGTCGGCGGCCTGGGCGCTTGCCGACGCGGGAGTCCCCGTCGCCGTGTTCGAGATCCACCCCCGCGTCATGCCGGACTGGCGCGCCTCGACGTTCCATCCGCCCACCCTGGAACTGCTCGACCGCGTCGGCGTGGCCAAGGACATGCTCGCGGAGGGCCTCGCCGTCGACCGGTTCCAGCACCGCGACCGCCGCCGCGGTCTCGTCGCGGAGTTCGACCTCAACCTGCTGGCACCCGACACGCGCTTCCCCTTCCGCCTCCAGCTCAACCAGCAACGGCTGGCGCAGATCCTGGCCGAGCGGCTTGCGACCAGTCCGGTGGCCACGCTCCACTTCAACTCGGAGGTCGTGGACGCGCACCAGGATGACCACGGAGTGACGGTCACCGTCCGCACCTCGTCGGGAGAGGAACGCCACCGCGGGCGGCTGCTGCTGGGCGCCGACGGAGCCGCCAGCAGGGTTCGCCAGATCATCGGTGCGACCTTCGACGGCATCACCTACGAGGAGCACTACCTCATCGTCAGCATCGCCGAGGAATTGGACCAGGCCATTCCCGACCTCGGCTACGTCAACTACATCGCCGATCCCGTCGAGGCTCTGTTCATCCTGCGCACGCCGGAGAGTTGGCGGGTGCTGTGGCCGGTGCCGCCCGGCATGGACCGCGAGCAGGCGCTCGGGGACGCCTACATCCAGGATCGCCTGCAGGCCGTGGCGCCCCAGGACAAGGACTACCAGGTCATCGACCGCCAGCTGTACTCGGTGCACCAGCGGGTGGCGAGCACGTTCCGTGACGGCCGGATCCTCCTGCTCGGCGACGCCGCCCACATCAACAGCCCGTTCGGCGGGATGGGTCTGAACAACGGCATCCACGACGGCTTCGACCTCAGCCAGCGGATCGTCCGGGTGCTCCAGAACGGCGAGGCGTCCCTGGATGAGGAACTGGAGACCTACGCTGACCTCCGCCGGACGGTGGCCCTGGAGTACGTCCGCGAAATCACCCATCGCAACACCCGGCGCCTGCAGGAGCGCTCAGAGGCTGCTCGGGAGCGGGAGCATGCCGAGCTCGCGGCCATCGCCGCCGACCCCGAGCGGGCGCGCGAATGGCTGCTCCAGTCGTCCATGATCGCCAGCGTGCGCACTCATGGGATCGGCGAGCCGCCCCGCAGGCACCAGCCTGCTCGGGAAGCATCGCACGACACAGAGGACAGATGATGACGATGACGCGCACATGGACACGGTGGCTGGTTTCCGCTCTGGCGGTTCTCGCCCTGGTGCTGGCGGGCTGCGGGGCCGAGGAGACCGAGCCGGAGACCGACGATCCTGGCGAGGCCGCCGAAGAGGATCCCGCCGAGGACGAGGAGCCCGACAGCGCCGCCGAGGACGGGGAGCCAGTCAGTCTGCGCGTGGGAGACATCGCCGGAACGCCTTCCGCCTTCCTGCAGTTCGCCGTCGACCAGGGCTTCTTCGAGGAGCAGGGTTTGGACGTACAGGTCGAGGTCAGCCCCGGGGGCGCGGCCAATATCCCCGGTGTCGTTGCCGGCGAGTTCGAGATCGCCGGCTCCAACGCCGTCTCCGTGCTGCTGGCGCGCAGCCAGGGCCTCCCGCTGAAGATGATCAGCGCAGGCACCTTCGCCAGTGAGGACCCCGAGGACGACTTCTCCCTCCTCCTCGTCACTCCCGACAGCCCCATCCAGGAGCCGTCCGACCTCGACGGCACCGCGGTGGCCGTCAACACCCTGGCGAACATCGCCGAGCTCACCATCCGCGCCTCGCTGGAGAACGTCGGGGCCGGACACGAGAGCATCGAGTTCGTCGAACTCGGCTTCCCCGACATGCTCCCCGCGCTGCAGGACGGCCGCGTCGACGCGGTGCACGTCATCGAGCCGTTCATGTCGATCGGCCTGGAACAGGGGATGCGCCCGATCATCGCGCCGTACGCCGAGACCCAGCCGGGCATGGCGATCGGCTCGTACTTCAGCACCGACGAGTACATCGAGGAGAACCCGGACGTCATCGACCGCTTCGTCGCCGCGGTCACGGCAGGCGGTGAGTACATCGAGGAGAATCCCGACGAGTTCCGCGCGGCCCTGCCGGATTTGGCGGACCTGGAGCCTGAGGTCGCCGAGATGGTCAATAATCCTTCCTGGGGCGGGCCCGTGGACTCCGCCTCGGTCGAGCTGATCGGCGAGCTCATGGAACGCTACGACCTGTTCGACGAGACTCCGCCGATCGACGAGGTGGTCTACCCGTAGAACCGGCGCGGCTGGATCCCGACGACGAAGGAGAGGAGCACGGCCCTTGAGGCTCTGCCTGTTCGACGACTATCGCCTGGGCGTGGTCGAAGGGGACGCCGTCTACGACGTGACCGGGGCGCTCGACGCCCACGACACGGGTTTCGCGACACCGTTCTGGGTGCGCCTGTGCCGTGAGCACGAGACGGTGCTGCCACGGATCGAGAAGCTGCGGACGCGCGCCGAGCCGAAGCCGCTGACCGCGGTGACCCTGCGCGCCCCAGTGCTCAACCCGTCCAAGATCGTGGCTGCGGCGTCGAACTACGGTGACCATGTGCAGGAGATGGCGCCGCGCGTACCCGACGGTTGGATGCTGGACTTCGACATCTTCCTGAAGGCGCCCAGCGCACTCGCCGGTCCCAGCAGCACCGTGGCGCTTCCCCCGGTCGGTGACCGGGAGGTCCACCATGAGATCGAACTGGCCGTGGTCATCGGCAAGGAGGCTGCCCACATCGACGAGGCCGAGGCCATGGACTACGTGCTGGGGTACACGGGCCTCATCGACCTCACGGTACGCGGGTCCGGGGACCGATCTCGCCGGAAGTCCTACAACGGCTTCGCCCCCGTCGGACCCTGGCTCGTGACCTCGGATGAGGTGCCGAACCCTCACGACGTGGATCTCCGGCTGTGGGTCAACGAGGAGTTGCGCCAGGCGGCCAGCACGAGCCACCTTCTTGTGTCGATCCCGGCCATGCTCGCGCACACCAGCAGGATCATGACGCTGTTGCCGGGCGATGTGTTCGCCACCGGGACGCCCGCGGGTGTCGGTCCCGTCAAGCCCGCGGACCGCGTGGTCGGCGAGGTCGGCGGCATCGGCCGCTTGGAGGTCAACATCACCTGAGGGCGGCACTGGCAGCGCCGGGCGCGGGGCCCGACGTGGAGGCATCGAATGGTGGACTCGCGGTATGCCGACGGCCACGGCGCTGGCGGTCGCGACGAGGGCGTGGTGTTCCCGCTCGTGGAAGGGCGGCGCAGCAGCACCGCGACGGGGCGGGCCGTGTTCGCCGACGCGGCGAGAGCAGCCGATGCCGGCCTGGCCGAGGAGATCGCCGCAGAGCGAGCGTGGCGGAAGCGCTACCTCGTCCATGTCCGGCGGCTGCTGGAAACCTGCGCGGGCAGCGGCGACTGCGCGCTCGCGGCGGCCGAGGCGGGACTGGCGTCGCTACACCGGCGTTTTGACCTCGGCCGCGACGGCTCCACCGTGACGCTCGCCGAGGCGCACGCAATCGCGCGCACCCGTGGCCTGCGCACGATCGAGGTGCGCGGTGAGGGAACCGGCGAGGACAGATTCGGCGTCCGCTACCGCGGCGAGTTGCTGCGGGACGACCTGCTGCACCGCCAACTCGACCGCTGGATCGATGCGGGCACCGTCGAGCCGAGCTTCGCCGACGCCATCCGGCTCGTGATGGCCAACCCTGACTGGCTGGACCTCTCCGACCATCGCGTCGTTCTGCTGGGCGCCGGGGCCGAGATGAGTCCCCTGCCGTCCCTGTGCCGCTGGGGCGCTCATATCCTGCCCGTGGACCTGCCCCGCCCGGAGATCTGGCGACACGTCCTGGGCGCCGTGCGGCAGGGTCGCGGCCGTGCCCGCATCCCGGTTCCCGCCGCCCTGCCAGCCGATATCGACGGCGACACGCTCGTCCGGGCCGCTGGGGCCGACCTGGTCACCGATCTGCCGGAGGTCACCGCCTGGCTGGATGACGCCGCGGGCGCCGACGGGCCGCTGACCCTTGCCAACTACGTCTACGCGGACGGCGCCGCGCACGTGCGCGTGGCCATGGCGGTCGACGCGGTCGCCGCGCACCTGGGCAGGCGCCGCGACGACCTGTCCCTGGCCGTGCTGGCCACCCCGACCGACGTGTTCGCCGTCGACGAGGACGCCGTCGCCATGGCGCAGCAGCGCTTCGCCGGCCCGGGGGCCGCGCGCGGCGTCCAGCGCGTCACCCGCGGGATCAGCGGCGGTCGCCTGTTCGCCCCCAACTACCCGTCGCTGGTGACCTCGGCCGAAGGGCTGCGGTTCGGCATCGCCGACTGCCTGGTCACCCAGCAGGGCCCCAACTACGCGCTGGCCAAAGCCCTCCAGCGCTGGCGGGCGACCGTTGCCCGGCACCAGGGTCGGCTCGTGTCGATCAACGTCGCCCCGCCGACGCGCACCCGCTCGGTGCTGAAGAACCGCGCGCTTGCCGCCGCCTACGCCGGTGCCCACCGCTTCGGCGTGGAAGTGTTCGATCCGGCGACGAGCAGCGCGCTGATGGCCGCGCTGCTGGTGCACGACCTGCGCAACCCCTCGGCGGCCGGCAACCCGCGCGCCCCGCTGGCCCATCCCCTGCAGCTGCTGTCGCAGGGCGCAGGCCACGGCGGGCTCTGGCGCATCCCCTTCGCGCCCCGTTCCGTCCTCGGCTTCGCCGTGGCGCTCGGCATGGTCCGGCGGCGCACCTGAGCCGGCATCTTGCATGCGGTATACAGCACCCGGTACATTCGCTCCATCGGGACGGGGAGCCGCTCAGCGCCGCGGGAGCCGCTGTCCTTGGGAGGTAGCGCGCCGATGACGCTCGTCAAACACGGTCTTGTCGTGGGTTCCCTCATGGCGCTGGTCGCCGCTTGCGGGGGCGGCGCGGCCCCTGCCGACGAGGGAGCGGTGATCGAGGAGATCACCGACGACGGGGACCTCGAACAGCTTGTCGAGCAGGCCGAAGCCGAGGGCCAGGTGGTGTGGTACACGTCCGTTCCCAGCGAGCGGGCCGAGCAGATCGGGTCCATGTTCCAGGAGGAGTACGGCATCGAGGTCCTGGTCCAGCGATCGGGCGGCGCGGACATCCTGCAGCGCTACCTGCTCGAGGCCGAGGCCGGCCAGGTCCAAAACGACGTGCTCACGATCTCTGACCCTTCGGCCTTCCTCAGCCTCCAGGAAGAGGGGCGAGTGCTGCGGTTCGTGCCGAGCCGGTTCGACGAGGTTCCCGAGTCCGCTCGCAGCGAGGACGGCTACTGGGTCGCCACGCGGGTGAACGCGATGGTCATGGCGTACCGCACCGACCGCGTCGACGACCCGCCGACCGGGTGGGAGGACCTCGTCGATGAGCGCTTCGCCGGGGTGACCGGCCACGTGAATCCGAACTTCAGCGCCGGGGTCATGACCGTCGCGGCCGGCATCTCCCAGGACTTCGGCTGGGAGTGGTACGAGCGGTTCGCGCAGCTGGACCCGCTGATCCTGCGGGGCAACAACCAGCTTGGGGAGTCGCTGATCAGCGGTGAGGTCGACGTGGCCGCGTTCCTCAACAGCACCTATGTGGCCGAGGCCAAGGACCAGGGGCAGCCGGTCGAGTGGGTCTTCCCCGAGGACGGGGTCTACATGGTGGCCGCGCCGAGCGCCGTCATGGCCGACGCGCCCAACCCGAACGCCGGGAAGCTTCTGGCCGAGTACCTGCTCACCGACGCGGTCCAGGAGTTGATGATCGAGGAGGGCAACTACGCCGCCCTGGAAACCCTCCCGGCTCCCGAGGGCCAGCCGGAGCGTGACGAGCTCACCGAACTCGTGATCGACTACGACTGGCTCGCCGAGAATCTCGAGTCGGTCCGCGGCGAGTGGAACCAGATCATCGACGCCCCGGAGGAAGAGGAAGAAGAGGAAGGACAGGGCTAGCAGGGGCGGTCGCCTGGCACCCGACGAACTGAGGAGGCGCCTTGAGACTCCAGCGTCCGAGCGCCTCGAGCATCGTTCTGTGGGGCGCGTCGGTGGTGCTCGCCGTCCTGGTCGTGCTTCCCCTCGCGCGGCTGCTCATCGGCAGCGTGCGCACCGACCAGGGCGCCCTCACCGTCGGCAACTACCTGCGGGTGTTGCAGGAGGCCGGCCTGTCCTCCGCCCTGGTGAACACGCTCGCCATCGGCTTCGGAGCCTGCGTCCTGAGCCTGGTGCTCGGCGTGCCGCTCGCCTGGTTCATCAGCCGCACGAACCTGCCGGGACGTGGCGTCCTGCTGCTCACCGTCGCGATCGCCTACATGACCCCGGCGTATCTCGGGGCGATCGCCTACATGGTGCTGGCCGGCCCCAGAGCGGGCTGGCTGAACCAGCTGTTGGTCGCGGTCACCGGCGCCGAGGCGGGCCCGCTCAACATCTTCAGCCTGACGGGCATCACGCTCGTCACCACCTTCAACGTGTTCCCCTACGTGGTGTACCTGACCTCGGCGGCGCTGGACTCGGTCGACAGCAGCCTGGAGCAGTCCGGGAGGATCCTCGGGGCGCGGCAATGGCGGATCCTGTCGACGATCACCTGGCCGCTCGTCACGCCGGCGCTGCTCGCCTCGACGCTGCTCGTGTTCATCCACAGCATCTCGCTGTTCGGGTCGCACGCGCTGCTCGGGCTGCCCCGCCAGATCTACACGCTCCCGACGCGGATCTACAGCATGTTCACGTTCCCCCCGGACTACGGGGGCGCGTCGTCGCTGGCGATGTCGCTCGTGCTGCTGACCGTGGCGGCCCTGGCCCTGCAACGGTGGCTGGTCAACCGGCGGTCCTACGTGACGGTGGGCGGGAAGGGCAACAAGCCCGACGCGCTCGACCTGGGCAGGTGGAGGTGGCCGGCGTTCCTCGGGTGCCATGCGGTGCTGTTCTTTGCGGTGTACCTGCCCATCGGCGTGCTCGTCTTCGTCTCGTCAAGCCAGGCGTGGGGGCTGGGTCTGCGCTTCGACAACCTCACGTTGGCGAACTACCAGTACGTGTTGTTCGACCTTGGGCTCACGCAGCGCGCCTTCCGCAACAGCCTGTACCTGGGACTGGTCGCCGCGACGATCTGCTGCGCGCTGGGCGCGCTGATCGCCTACATCACGGGTCGGCTGCGGCCCCGCGGAGCCTCGCTGCTCGACTACCTCGGCATGATCCCGCTGGGTCTGCCCGGGATCGTCCTGGCCGTCGGGCTGCTGCTGGCCTGGATCGGCTCTCCTTTCCCGGTCTACGGCACGATGCTGATCCTGCTGATCGCCTACCTCACGCGCTTCATCCCCCTCGCCGTCCGCTCCGCCGACAGTGCGCTGAAGCAGATCGACCCGTCGCTGGAGGAGGCGGCCAGGATCGGAGGGGCCACCCGGCTGCGGGGCCTGGCCGACGTGACCGCTCCCCTGATGAAGGGCGGGCTGCTCGCCGGGTGGTCGCTCGTGTTCATCCAGACGGTGCAGGAATTGAGCGCGACGATCCTGCTGTTCACGGTCGGCACCGAAACGGTGGCCGTGGCCATTTACCAGCGCGCCGAAGAGGGGCACTTCGAGCACGTCGCGGCGCTGTCAGTGTTGATGCTGGTGGTCTCCCTGGGCGTGCTCGCGGTGGTGCGGCGGGTGACGGGCGCCACCACGGGGCGCATCACGTGACTCGCGAGGGTTGAGCGATGGCAGACATCCGGCTCGAGGCAGTGACCAAGCGGTTCGGCGGCCACACGGCCGTCGACGACTTGACCCTGTCGGTCGACGACGGCGAGTTCGTGACCCTCCTCGGCCCGAGCGGTTGCGGCAAGACCACCACGTTGCGGATGATCGCCGGCTTCGAGACCCCCGACGCCGGCACGATCTCGGTGGACGGCGAGGTGCTGTCCTCCCCCGGGTCGGCCGTGGAGCCGCAGGACCGCGGTATGGGCATGGTCTTCCAGAACTATGCGCTGTGGCCGCACAAGAACGTCCAGAGCAACGTGGCCTACGGCCTGAAGATGCAGAAGGTGCCGCGCGGCGACCGCCGGGAGCGCGTGGGCGAGATCCTGGAATCGGTGGGGCTCGGCGGTCTGGGGCGCCGCTCCCCCAACGAGCTGAGCGGAGGGCAGCAGCAGCGGGTCGCGCTCGCGCGCTCCCTGGTGACGTCACCGAAGATCCTGCTCCTCGATGAACCGCTGTCCAACCTGGACGCCAAGCTGCGTGACAGGATGCGGTCCGAACTGCGGGGCATCCAGCGGCGCACCGGCGTCACATTCGTGTACGTGACCCACGACCAGGCGGAGGCGCTGAGCATGTCCGACCGGATCGCGGTGCTGTCAGGCGGCAGGCTCGAGCAGTTCGACACCCCGTGGCGTGTCTACCACCGGCCCCGAACGCTGGCCGTCGCGGACTTCATGGGGTCGGTGAACTTCCTCGAGGGCCAGGTGGCCAGCGTCTCGGGCAGCGGCGTCGCCGTGGACGTCCCCGGCCTGGGCGAGATCGCCGCGACCGGTCGGGACGCCGTCCCCGGCGTCCAGGTCGGCGAGCCCGTCGTGCTGGCGGTGCGCCCGGAGGGCATCGCCCTGCACAAGGGGCACGCCGCCGGCGGGCAGGGACGATGGCAGCGGCAGGGCACGATCTCCAGCGTCAGCCTGCTGGGCAACATCTCGGTCCTGACCGTGTCAGTCGATTCGGTGGAACTGAAGGTGCAGACGAGCGGTTACGAGCCTTACGAGCGGGGCGAGTCGGTGTGCCTCAGCATCGATCCCGAGCAGCCGACGGTCTATGTGCGCAACGCGGACACCGACGGGAGTGGGGTGCGCAGGGTGAGCACCCAGGCCAAGCCAGAGGGAGCCGGATGAGCGACACCGGCACGGCAAGGTCCGCCGCGTCAGGCCACGAGGTCATTGCCGGCTGCCCCGTGGTGGAGGGCCATCGGGACTGCTATGAGCAGATCTACCGGCTGAACCTCGGGGAGGACGACCCGATCGCCGACCGGATCGCCGCGAGGCTCGCGGGCGCGGGAGTCAACGCCGTGTTCTACGCCATCGGCGGCGACACGATCGCCCACTCCGACGGCCGCGACCGGCCCCTGTTCGCCACGCTGAGAAACCTCCACGAGTTCGACCGCAGCGCCCACGCCTCCGGGGCCTTCTATCCCATCGAGCACGCCGGCCAACTCGGCGACTTGAACCGTGACGGGCGGGTGGGATTCATCCTGCACCTGGAGGGCGGTATGCCGCTGGAGGGCGACGTCGCCAGCCTCTGGGCGTTGTTCCGCCTCGGCGTACGGTCGCTGCAGCCGACGTGGAACCTGAGAAACGAACTGGGCGACGGCGTTCACGAGCGGGGAACCGGGGGCGGGCTGTCCCGGTTCGGCCGCGAGGTGGTCGTCGCGGCCGAGGGCCTCGGCATGGTCGTCGATCTGGCCCACATCGCGGAGGCCGGCTTCTGGAGTGCCATGGAGCTGGGCTCGAACCCGAAGGTGGTGTCGCACGCGAACGCCCGATCCGTCTACGACCATCCGCGGAACCTGTCCGACGCCCAGATCCGCGCCGTCGCCGAATCCGGGGGCGTGGTCGGCGCGCATTTCCTGCCCGCCTACGTCGATCCCGAGCACACCACCATCGACCGCGTCATCGACCACATCGGCTTCATGTGCGAGCTGGTGGGGAGCCGGCACGTGGCGCTCGGCCCGGACTTCCCGACCAGCGACGGGCCACGGCCCGCCAGGGAGCAGCGCTTCAGCCGCAAAAAGGACCACCTCGACGGCGTGGAGGAGATCAGCGAACTTCCGAAGGTGGTCGACAGGATGCTGGAGCGCGGCTTCACCCAGAAGGACGTGGAGGCGATCCTGGGCGGCAACTTCGTGCGCGTGCTCGGGGGCGTGCCTGCCCGACGGCCCGGAGCGCTGACGCGGGCCTCAACCGCCCTCCCACAGCGCGATCACGGACACGAGCTTGCCGCGGAGGCGGGCAGGCAGTCGGTGCCGAGCCAGGTCCGCGCCGCGCCCCGCTGTGACCTCCACTGCTGGTACCGCGGAAGGAAGCGGGAGGAACGCATGAGTACCCCGGTCACGGTTGCCGTTTCCGTGCCGGTCGACTACGACCGCGCCTCCGCCGTCCTGCGCAGCGACGTCCTGTGCTGGTTGCCCGCGATCGCGGGGCACAAGGCAGGCTGGACGGCGGCGGTGCGCCGGGGTCTGCTGCACGTGCGCGTCGAGGCGACCGTCGGACCCCGTGGATCACCGACCGGCGGCGCGTGGCCCCGGGGCCTGGCGCTGGACCCCCGGGCCGGAGATCGACTCGGGTGGTCGCGCGGTGTCGGTGGTCCCCTGCCCGTCGTCCGACCGCTCTAGCGACAGGGAGCCATCGATGGAGGATCAGCGGCGGTGCGAGTCGGCAACGGCGTGGCGGGAAGGGCGGACCGAGTGACCCCCTTTCCTCACCGACCAATCAGCCACAGAGTCGGCTGAGGAAAGGGAGTCAGTGAAGCCGGCCCTGCTCACCGTAGACGACGACCGGTCAGTGTCACGCGCGATCGCCACGGACCTGCGCCGGCACTACGGCGAGCAGTACGCGTCCTGCGAGCCGAGTCCGGCAAAGTTATCCGGACGCTCACCTACCTCCAAGCCCGACCGGACACCTCGATCAACATAGCGGCTATGCTATGTAGAGGCTCATGGAGGAGGGGCCGTGGACCGTCGGGCTGGAATCGGAAGTCGAAGGTTGGCTGCAGACCCCGCCTGCGGCCGACTTCGCACAGACCGCGGAGGCACTGGACCGGCTGCAGGCCCACGGCAACACACTGCGGATGCCGCTGAGCCCTGGGCAACGGACTGTTCGAACTCCGGTTCCATTGCCAAGGCGTCGCCAGGAGGATCACCTACTGGTTCGCCCCCGACCGACGCATTGTGCTGCTCACCACCTTCCGCAAGCAACGCAGCAACGAACGCCGCGAAGTCGATCACGCTCGAGCTGCCCTACGGCGCTGCGCCAACGAACATCTCTGGCCGGAGGAGCCATGACCTCGGCCTCGCAACGAAGCGTCGAAGGGAGAAGCCGATGAGCGGCCGCCGCACTTGGCAAGACCTGCGCCTCGAACGCGCCAGCGCAGACCCAGACTTCGACCAACACGCCGCGCAGGCCAGGCTGCGCCACGACCTCGCCCAACTCGTCTACGACCTGCGCACGAGTGCCGGCCTCACCCAGGCCGAACTTGCCCGACGCATGGGCACTACCCAGTCCGCCATCGCCCGCCTCGAAGGCGCCGGCACCAACCCCAGCGCCGAACTCCTCCAACGCCTCGGCAACGCTGTGGGCGCGCGCCTCATCCTCACCGCTCACAGAGCTGCTGGGGCTGACTCCGCTGTCATTCTCAGCGAACCAGCGGCCGTCGAAGCCTCCTAGACCGACACATCATCACACTTGTCCGGGTTCCAGTCTGGGCGCCGGTAAATGACTCCCACAGGAGGGCAATCGCCTGGCCGCTCACTGCGAGCACGAGGAATTGCGCCGGTTCCACGCGATCAGAGTCCGTAAGTGCTCATGATCCCCAGGAAGTGACCCACGGATTGGCGGCCCATCCGACGCCTATGCCGGGGCGCGATGGCGCACAGGCCCAGCCCCAGGGCGCACAGGTCCGCCGCGATGGCGCTGAGGTTGACCCGCTCAGCAACAGCTACCAGCTGTGGAGAGTGCGACAATGGGTTCCGGTCGTCGGGCCGGGGCCGGTTCGTTCGACGAGTCTGGGGCTCTGGAAGGAAAGGTTCAAGGATGGCGAGCGCAGGGGCAGCATTGATCATCGAGGAGGGCCTGCTGGCCGCGGTGCGGGAGCGGGCCCAGCGCGTCGGGCGGCCCGAGTCGGAACTGGTCGAGGAGGCACTGCGCCGATACCTGGGGCTCGACGGGCTGTTGGAACAGATTTGGGCAGCCAGCCCCGACGACCTTTCCGAACAAGAGTCCCTTGAGCTGGCCTACTCGGAGCTGCGCGCCGCACGCGTCGAGCGACCGTAGGTGCTCCGGGCGGTCCTTGACCCCGGCGTCCTCATCTCGGCGGTCATCTCACCGCGCGCCGCACCTGCCGCCCTGGTCAGGGCATGGCGCGCCAACCACTTCGAACTCGTCGTCAGCCCCGCCCTGCTCGACGAGCTCATGACGGTGCTGCTGCGCAGCAAGTTCCGCCGATACCTCACCGAGGATCAGGCAAGCAGCCTGGTCATCGAGCTGGAAACGGCAGGGACCAAGACCGACGACCCCGACGACCGGCCGGCGGTCACTGCCGACCCCGATGACGACTACCTTGTCTCTCTCGCCATCGCCGCCCAGGCTGACGCGCTGATCTCCGGCGACCGAC
>WHTC01000349.1 GCA_009379795.1 Nitriliruptorales bacterium
AATACACCAACCGGGGGCTGGGCGGGCATGCCCTGACCTTGGCCGTCCGCGCTGCCTGGGGGATGACGCCAGCGGGCGCATCGCGAGTGCGGCGGATATGGCTCCACACGTCCACGTCTGACCATCCTCACGCGCTGCCGAACTATCAGAACCGTGGCTTCGGCATCTTCCACCCTTCAGACTGGCAACGCGACGTGTTGACCTGAGACGAGTAGCGGGGACCGCCCAGGACTGGCCTCCAGTGGAGTGTTCAACCCCCTGCGGCGAGATTGTGGAATGCAGAGCCTCCGAGGTCGGAAGCCGGCTCGGTCACGCTGGGGTCTTCGTGGAGACGGCCGTTGTCCGGCCAGGTGACGCCAGGGCTCGTGGGGATGGGGCTGTCCGCCCGGCGGCTACTCCCCGGTGAGCCCGTCCACCGACTCCCGGAGGAGGCCGGCATGGCCGTTGTGCCGTGCGTACTCCTCGATCATGTGGACCAGGATCCATCGCAGGCTGGGTGCCCGACCGTCGGGCCAGGTGCGCCGGGCCCGCCGCTCCAGGTCGCCGTCGGCCAGCACCTCCGCGACCAGGGAGCGGGAGCGGGCCACGACGTCCTGCCAGAGCGCATGGAGCTGCTCAGGTGAGTCCTCGGAGGCCGAGTGCCAGTCCCAGTCGGGGTCGGCCTTCCAGTCCACCGTGTCCCACGGGGGCTGCCGGTCTCGCCCGTGCAGCCACCGGGAGAACCAGTCGTCCTCAACGTAGGCCAAGTGCTTGAGCAACCCGCCCAGGGTCATCGACGAGGCGCCGACAGGTCGGCCGCGTCCAGTCCCGCGCACTTCCACGCCAGGGTCGCGCGCTGGAACTCCAGGAAGCCCGGGAGGGTGGCGGTCTCGTCGGCCGCGAGGGGAGGTTCCGGGCGGCCCTGCTCGTCCGGGTAAGTCATGAGCGGTGAATCTACCGGCTTGCATCTGTCTGAGCTTGCCGCTGTCGGCTGCTAACGAGACGTGTTGACGTGGGACGAGTGGCGGATACCTCAGGGCCTGAGCAGGTCGAGGACGTGAGCGGAGCAGACCGGGGCAGAGCGGACGCGGAGTGGGGTGGGACGCCAGCGGCGCTAGGCAACTCCGGTGCGACGTGGCACGATCTCGCAGGTGACCAGCAGAGAGGCGCAGCACCTGCGCGACCTCACGCGGCTGCGCCGCGTCCGCGTCCGCGACCGGATCGACCGGGAGTACGCGCAGCCGCTTGACGTCGAGGCGCTCGCCCGCGGCGTGCACATGTCGGCCGGGCACCTCAGCCGCGAGTTCCGGCGCGCCTACGGCGAGTCGCCGTACGGCTATCTGATGACGCGGCGCATCGAGCGCGCGATGGCGCTGCTGCGTCGTGGCGACCTCAGCGTCACCGAGGTCTGCTTCGCGGTCGGCTGCTCGTCGCTGGGCACCTTCAGCAGTCGCTTCACCGAGTTGGTCGGTGTGCCACCCAGCGTCTACCGGCGCCACGCGGCACGGGCGACGGCGGGGATGCCGCCGTGCGTTGCGAAACAGGTGACCAGACCGATCAGGAATCGAGAAGCGCCGGCCGCCGAGCCGCACCTAGCATGATCGCCATGGACATCACGATTCACTCGAGCTTCCTCCCGCACAACGACCCGGACGCCTCCCTGGCCTTCTATCGCGACACCCTCGGCTTCGAGGTCCGCAACGACGTCGGATACGGCGGGATGCGCTGGATCACGGTCGGCCCCGCCGACCAACCCGGCACGTCCATCGTCCTGGAGCCGCCGGCTGCCGACGGCTGCGGCATCACCGACGACGAGCGCCGCACCATCGTCGAGATGATGGCCAAGGGCACCTACGCCGGCATCAACCTGGCCACCGCCGACCTCGACAGCACCTTCGAGCGGCTGCAGGCCAGCGACGCCGAGGTCGTCCAGGAGCCGACCGAGCAGCCGTACGGCGTTCGCGACTGCGCCTTCCGCGATCCCGCGGGCAACCTGATCCGCATCCAGGAGCTGCGCTGAGCCGTCCGGCAATCGCAGCCATGACCGCACAGGCGGCCCCGCGTAACAGATGGAGACACGATGAGCACGGCCACGAGGACGGACACGCAGTCGCCTGCGCTGCACGAGGCCGACAGCCACGATCTGATCCGCGTGCACGGCGCACGCGAGAACAACCTCAAGGACGTCAGCATCGAGATCCCGAAGCGCCGGCTGACGGTGTTCACGGGCGTCTCCGGCTCGGGCAAGAGCTCGCTGGTGTTCGACACGATCGCCGCGGAATCGCAGCGGATGATCAACGAGACCTACAGCACCTTCGTGCAAGGCTTCATGCCCACACTGGCGAGGCCCGAGGTCGACGTACTCGAA
>WHTC01000420.1 GCA_009379795.1 Nitriliruptorales bacterium
GCCGCCTGGGTGCGGTCGGCGAGCCGCAGCTTGGCGAGCAGGCTGCTGACGTGGGTCTTGACGGTCTTCTCCGACACGACAAGGCGGGCGGCCAACTCGCGGTTGGACAACCCCTGGGCGAGCAGGCGCAGCACCTCCAGCTCACGGGGGGTGAGCAGGCGCTCGGCCCGGTGCGGCGGGGCAGGCGCATCGGCCTGCTGCATCAGCACGGCCGCGGCGGTCGGGTGCAGCACAGGCTCCCCGCGGTGGGCGGCGCGGATCGCCGCCTCGATCTCGCGGGGCTCGGCGTCCTTGAGCAGGTAGCCGGCGGCACCGGCTCGCACGGCGGCGAGCACCTGGTCGGAGGAGCCGAAGCTGGTGATCACCAGCACCCGGGGCTCGGGGCTCGGGGCGGAGCGTTCGCATGCGCTCCAGCGCAGCGACTCCGTCCATTCCGGGCATCATCAGGTCGAGCAGCACGACATCTGGTCGCAGCGCGGACGCCTGCCCGACCGCCTCGTGCCCGTCGGCGGCCTCCCCCACCACCTCGACGCCCTCACGGGACTCCAGGAACGTGCGAAGGCCCTGGCGCACCACCGGGTGATCGTCGACGATCAGCACACGGATGAGCTCAGGCATCGGGCAGCTCCAACCGCACCTCGGTGCCCTGGCCTGCCTCAGAGGTGATGGTGAGGCGCCCACCGAGCGTGGCCGCCCGCTCCCGCATCGACGTCAGCCCGAGACGGCGGGACCGCACGCCGGGGGCATGAGGGTCGAAACCCGTGCCATCGTCACTCACCGTCACCGAGACCGGCTGACCGTCCAGGGCGAGCCGCACCGTGACGCGCTCGGCGTTCGCGTGCCGCAGGGCGTTGTGCAGCGCTTCCTGGACGATACGCAACACTTCCGGCTCCGCCTCCGAGTCGAGCCGCC
Source organism: Nitriliruptorales bacterium (assembly GCA_009379795.1). Taxonomy (GTDB): domain Bacteria; phylum Actinomycetota; class Nitriliruptoria; order Euzebyales; family Egibacteraceae; genus WHTC01. Next base: position 913 of record WHTC01000420.1, read on the forward strand.
GCTCACCCTCAACCTCAAGCTCAACCTCGACCCCTCGCGCCCGGCGCAGAACGTCCACGTGCGTGCGCAGCGTGGCGACCAGCCCGTCGCTCGCCAGTTGGGCGGGACGCAGTTCGAGCACGAGCGTGCGAAGTTCGCTGGTGACCTCCCGCGCGAGCCGCTGCACACCGCGGATCTGCGCCTCGGCCTTCTCCGGGTCGCTGCGCACCAGGCTGACCGCGGACTCCGCGGTGAGCGTGAGGCTGAACAGCGTCTGGGACATCGCGTCGTGGAGCTCACGGGCCAATCGCTCGCGCTCCTCCAGGACGCTCAGCTCACGGCTGCGCTCGAAGAGGCGGGCATTCTCCAGCGCGATCGCGGCGTGCGCGGCAAGCAACTGGATCAGCTCCTGGTCCCGATCGGAGAAGACCGGCGCGCCGAGCTTGTCGGTCAGGTAGAAAGCGCCGACGACGTCGCCCTTGGCGACGATCGGCACACCGAGAAACGACCCCATCGCCGGATGAGCGGAGGGCCAGCCCCAGAACCGCGGGTCGGTGCGGATGTCGGCGGTACGGAAGGGGGCGGGATCCTCGAGCATCGCTCCGAGCAGCCCGTGCGTACGCGGCAGCGGCCCGATCGCCTCGATCTGCCGCTCGGTCATGCCCGAGGTCAGGAAGCGCGCGAAGCCTCCCGCGTCATCAGGGATCCCGATGGCCGCATAACGGGCGCCGACCAGTCCCCGCGCCGCGTGCACGAGCTTCTGCAGGACCGGCTCGACCGAGAGTTCCGCGGCGATCCCCAGCACCGCGTCACTCATCGC
>WHTC01000283.1 GCA_009379795.1 Nitriliruptorales bacterium
CCAGCACGCAGCGCCCGTTGGCGCCGGGTCCGCCGCCCTGGCGGCCCCAGGGCTGGAACGAGAACCGCTCCAGGCCCCGAGCGGTGATGATGCTGCCGGTCGCGAGCATCCGGATCGAGTAGCGCAGGCCGGTGCCGCCACGGATGCGTCCGGGCCCCCCCGAGTCCTCCCGCAGCCCGTACCGCTCCACCAGCACGGGAACCTCGGACTCGAGCGTCTCGCTCGGGATGTTGCGGTAGAAGCCGGTCGCGAAGTCCACGCCGTCCGTCCCATCGGCGTCCCGCCTCCCTCCCGAGCCCCCGACGAGCGGCTGGACGATGCTGACGACCCGCCGCTGCCCATCGAGGCTGGGGGTCGACACGAGCATGATCGAGCCCTGCCCGCATCCCGCCGCGGGCATCCGGTCCGGCAACGCCACGGCCAGCGCACCGAGCACGACGTCGGCGACACGGAAGAACGTCGCCTGCCGAGCACCGCAGGGCGCCATCGGCTCGGGGTTGAGCAGCGTCCCTCTTGGTACGGCGAGTTTGACCGGGCGGACCAGGCCGGAGTTGTACACCACCCGTGGTTGGACGGTGCGCAGGTAGTTGACGATCGCGAGCACCAGCAGGTAGTGCCCGTCCCGCCCGTACGAGGGGATGTTGAACGCCGCGGTGACCTGCGGATCGGTGCCCTCGAAGTCCAGCGTCAACTCGTCGCCACGGACTCGCAACGCCAGCCGGATGCGGACCGGACGCCCGCCCGGCGCCAGGTCCCCCTCCAGGTAGTCCCAGAACACGTGGTCGCCGTCGGGCAGGTCGCGAATGATCGCACGCGCCTGCTCCTCGGCGTAGTCGAGGACGTCATAGAGCGCAGCACGCACGGTGCCCGAACCCAACTTCGCCACAAGCTGGTCCACGCGCGCCTCGGCCCGCCTCAGGGCACCGAGCATCGCCAGCAGGTCGCCCCGGTTCTGCTCGGGAATGCGACTGTTCCGCAGGAAGATGTCGAGGATCTCCCGGCGGATCTCGTCACCGGCGACCAGGCGGGTCACCGGCATGACGATCCCCTCCTGGTGCTGGTCCACGGCCGAGGGGGCGATCGACCCCGGCGCCAGGCCACCGACGTCCGTGCAGTGGATGAAGGCGGCGGCAAAGCACAGCAGCGTGCCGTCGTCGAAGATCGGCCGCCAGCAGAAGGTGTCCGGCAGGTGGGTGACCAGCCCCGCGCTCTGCTCGGGGTCGTTGGTGAACCACACGTCCCCCGGCTGGTACGGGCCGCCGGCGTCGATGACCGCTTTGAAGTCCTGTCCGATGCCGATCCAGATGCCGACGCGCTCGGAGCACGCGGCGACCTCGCCTTCGGGGGTCACCAGCGCGACTACGAAGTCCTGTGTCTCCTTCACGAACACGGTGTGCCCGCAGCGCATGACGAGTTCGCCCATCTCCTCGACGACGCCCTGCAGTTGGCCGCGCACGACCTCCAGCAGGACGGAGTCCAGCCGCCTGTCCGTCATGGGCGTGCCGCTCCTCGCAGGTTCCCGTGACGGTCGACGGTGAGGTCGAACCCGGGGGTGACGAACGTGGTCGTGTCGTACTGCGTGATGATCACCGGGCCGTCGGTCCGCCAGCCGGTCGGCAGGTCGGCCCGCCGGTACACCGGCACGGGCCGTTCGGTCCCGCAGTGGGTCACCAGGCGCATGCCCACGGGCGCCAGGGCGCCGGAGCCGACGGCGTCGCGCCCCGCCGCGGCGGGGCGCCGTGTTGGCACGCGCGCCAGCAGCCGCAGGTGCAGCACTTCCACGCCGCCGGCCTGGTCGCGGTAGGAGTAGACCTGCTCGTAGCGGCGGTGGAACTCCTCGGCGGCCAGTCCGTTGCCCAGGTCAACGGTCAGCTCGTAGGATTGCCCGACGTAGCGCATGTCCGCACTGCGCTCGTAGACGGCTTCGTCCGCGGCCAGGCCCTGCTCCGCCAGCCATCGGCGAGCGTCCTCCTCGAGTCGCGCGAACACACCCTCGATGGCAGCGGTGGCGGACAGCTCCCAGCGGCCGCTGCGGACGAAGTCCATAGCCAGGTCGGTGAGCGCCCCGCCCAGCGCGCACATCGCTCCCGGCGCCGGAGGGACGATGACGGCGGAGATCCCGACCTCAGAGGCCAGCAGGAAGGCGTGCACGGGACCGGCGCCGCCGTAGGCCATGAGCACGAACTCACGGTGGTCGACGCCGTGGCGGGCGATGAGGGGAAGCAACTCCGCGTACATGTTCGCCGTCGCCACACGGAGCACGGCCTCGGCCGCCGCCGCCATCGACATCCCCAGGCGCTGCGCCAGACCGGCGACCGCGGCTTCCGCCCGCACGCGCGACAGGCGCATCGCGCCGCCGAGCAGGTCGTGCTCGCCGAGGATTCCGGTCAGCAGGTAGGCGTCGGTGACGGTGGGCTCGGTCCCTCCGAGGTCGTAGCACGCGGGGCCGGGCACGGCCCCGGCCGAGCGGGGGCCGACCTTCAGCACGCCGTGCTCGTCGATGGCGGCGATCGAGCCGCCGCCGGCCCCGATCGTGTCGATCGAGACCGCGGGCATGAACAGCGGGAAGTCGCCGATGAGGCTCTCGGTGCCGAGGCGCGGTGAGCCGTCCACGACCGACATGTCCGCACTCGTTCCGCCCATGTCCAGGGTGAAGGTCCGGGGGGTGCCCGCCTGTGCTCCGAGCCTCGCCGCGCCCGTCACGCCGACCGCCGGACCGGAGAGGACGGTGCGCACCGGCGTGCTCGCCGCCTCATCGATGGACAGCATCGCACCGTTGGACTGGGTGACCAGGATCGGGCAGGCGAGTCCCCGCTCGCGCAGCCGGCTCTGCAGGTCCGCGTAGTAGGCCCGCATGCGGGGACCGACATAGGCGTTCATGACCGTCACGAGCGTGCGCTCGTACTCGCGCCGCTCCGGCCAGATCGCCGAGGAGGTGCAGACGAACAGGTTCGGCCAGCGCTCTGCCACCAGGTCGCGGGCCGTCCTCTCGTGCGCCGGGTTGCGGTAGGAGTGCAGGAACGAGATCGCCAGGGCGACGATGCCCGAGTCCACGAGACGCTCGACCTCGCCCTGCAGCGCGCGGTGGTCGAGCGGGCGCAGGACTGCGCCGCCCGCATCGAGTCGTTCGTCGACCTCGGCGACGAGGGCACGCCGGACCAGCGCCACCGGCCGTGCCGCCTCGAAGCTCGGGGCATCCGGCAGGCGCGTCCGGCGGATCTCCAGCACGTCCCGGAAGCCGCGCGTGACCACAAGGCCGGCCTTCGAGCCCGAGCGCTCGATGATCGTATTCAGGGCGATGGTGGAGCCGGCAGCCACGTACGCCACCTCAGCAGGGTCGACCCCCGCTTCCGCCAAGGCCTCATCGACGGCCTGCAGCACACC
>WHTC01000244.1 GCA_009379795.1 Nitriliruptorales bacterium
GCAACGGGGTTATCCACCCAGCGTGCGGGAGATCGGCGAGGCGGTCGGGCTGCGCTCGCCATCGAGCGTCCACAGCCAGTTGGCGTCGCTGCAGCGGAGCGGCTATCTGCGGAAGGATGCCTCGCGGCCCCGGGCGATCGAGGTGCACTTCGATCCGGACACCGAGCTCACGATCCCGGCATCAGCCACCAAGCACGTGCCACTGCTCGGCGAGATCGCCGCAGGGGCGCCGCTGCTGGCCGAGGAACGGGTGGAGCAGCTCTTCCCGCTGCCCCGCGACCTGGTTGGGGAGGGCACGTTGTTCGCCCTCCGCGTGCGCGGCGAGTCCATGCTCGACGCCGGGATCCTGCCGGGCGACATGATCGTGGTCCGCCAGCAGCCGACCGTCGAGCAGGGGGAAATGTGCGCGGCGATGATCGACGGTGAGGCGACCGTCAAGTTCTTCCGGCGCACCAGGTCCGGTGAGATCTTCCTGGACCCGGCCAACGAGGGCTACGAGCCGATCCCGGTGCAGCCCGACCAGGACGGGGTGATCCTCGGCAAGGTCGTCGCCGTCCTTCGCAGCGTCTGACAGCCCGTTCGCCGTCAAACCTGGCCGTCCTCGTCCGCCCATGGATTCTTGGCCGAGTGCGGGCGGAGCGCCTGGAAGGTGGCGCGGCCCACGTTGGCCAGCAGCCAGGTGCCCTCGTCGCGATCCTCACGCTTGAGCACCTCACCCTCGCGGTGCACCTGGGCGACGATCTCCGGGCGGGTGTACGGGACGAAGGCCTCGACGATCCGCCGATCCGGCGGCAGAAGCCCGGCGATGCGCTGGATCAGCTCCTCCACGCCCTCGCCGGTACGGGCGGAGACGACCTCCGCCTGCGCCCCGAAGCGCCGCTGCAGCGAGTCCATGGCCTCGGACGGGGTCGCGTCGGCTTTGTTCAGCACGAGCAGGCGCGGCATCTCGCCCGCCCCGATCTCAGCCAGGACGTCCTCGACGGCGACCACCTGCGCGTCGGCCTCCGGATGCGCCGCGTCGACCACATGCACCAGCAGGTCGGCGCGCAGGGTCTCCTCCAGCGTGGACTTGAAGGCCTCGACCAGTTGGGTGGGCAGTTTGCGCACGAAACCGACCGTGTCCGTGGCAACGGCCACCCGGCCGTCCGGGAGGCCCATCCGGCGGGCTGTCGGGTCCAGGGTGGCGAACAGTTGGTCGGCGACCAGGACGTGGGCGCCGGTGAGCGCGTTGAGCAGCGTCGATTTCCCCGCGTTGGTGTAGCCGACGACGGCGACGGTCGGCGCCTGGTGCCGCTCGCGGTTCTTTGTCTTGAGTCGCCGGGTGCGCTCGTGGTCGCGGAGATCATTGCGCAGCTTGGCGATGCGCCGGTTGAGCTTGCGTCGGTCCACTTCCAGTTGGGTCTCGCCCGGTCCGCGGGTGGGCCCTCGGGTGCCGATGCCGCCGGCCTGCCGGGACAGCGCGGTTCCCCAACCGCGCAGGCGCGGCAGCAGGTACGTGAGCTGAGCCAGTTCGACCTGCGCCTTGCCCTCCCGGCTGGAAGCGTGTTGGGCGAAGATGTCCAGGATCACGATCGTGCGGTCGATCACCTTCACGCCGAGGCGCTCCTCCAGGTTGCGCTGCTGTGCGGGTGCCAACTCGTCGTCGAAGATCGCAGCGTCGGCGTCCAATGAGCGGCACAGCGCCTTGAGTTCGTCGACCTTGCCCCGGCCCACGAAGGTGGCGACGTCAGGCTGGTCCCGGCGCTGCACGATGCGACCCACACTGTCCGAGCCGGCGGTGTCGACGAGCAGTTCCAACTCGTCAAGCGACGCATCCACGTCGTGGCCGCTTCGCCCGTTCGCCTGCACCGCCACGAGCACCGCCTTCTCGATCGGGCGAAAGATCGCCACACCCTCGCGGGGAGCGTCCTCGGCGACGTTCTGCGCCTCGGCCCGGCGGCGCTGGGCCCGGCTGAGTGTCAGCGCCGGCTCGGTCAGCGGCTCTGGACCGTCAGGCGAGATCGCGTTCCGGCGACCGACTCGCGACCGGCCGTCCCCGCCCGTCACGACGCCCCCAGGGTCTCGAGCCAGGCAGGGTCGAGATCGCCGCTGGCGACTTCAACCGCCGGGCCGGTTATCGCGATCCCGTCATCGCCCCAGTCCGCCTCAAGCACCCCGCCAGCGAGGGATACAGTGATCCGCCGATCGGCGAGCCCGCACAGGTGCGCGGCGGCGGCCATCGCTCCGGCGCCGCTGCCCGAGGCGAGCGTCTCACCGACCCCTCGCTCCCAGATCCGGCCCAGCAGATGAGTACGATCCTTCACCTGGATGAACTCCACGTTCGTGCCCTCCGGAAACTCCTCACCGCGCTGCAGCAGCGGTCCCAGGGTGTTGACGGCCGCACGGGCGACGTCCTCAACGATCACGACGGCATGGGGATTGCCCATCGACAGGGTCGTGACATGCACCGTGCCGAAACCAGTGACCTCCAGCGCCAGATCGACCTTCAGGGGCACGGGCTCGCCCATGTTGATCCGGGCCTGCACGACCCGCCCGGCTTCGTCGATGTCGCATTGGACCAGGCGCACGCCCGAGCGGGTATCGACTCGAACCCCGGTTCCGGGCACCAACCTCCGATCCACCAGGTACTTCGCCACGCAGCGAACGCCGTTCCCGCACATCTCTGCGAGGGAGCCATCCGCGTTGCGGTAGTCCATGAAGGCATCGGCGTCCGCCCCCGCCCGTGGAGGTGCGACTCGGATCACCCCGTCGGCGCCAAGCCCCACATGGGCACGGCACAGCCCGCGGACCAGCGCTGGGGTCAACTCCAGCGTGTTCTGGGGGTCGGGAAGCAGGACGAAGTCGTTGCCGGCGCCGTGCGCTTTGGTGAATCTCATCGAAGGGCCAGTACCTCAAGGACATCGGATGGGGCCCGCCAGCGTACCCGCGGGTCGGCGGCGAACCAGCGGGCCTGCCGGGCGGCGAAGCGGCGCGTGCGCACCTTGATGCGCTCCACCGCGTCGGCCTGGCTGAGCCGACCTTCCAGATGAGCGAACATCTCTGCGTAGCCGATCGCCTGCCGGGCGGTGCGGGAGAGCTCCCGCAGCCGGAGTACCGCGCACTCTTCGGCAAGCCCCCTGCTGATCATGGCGTCGACCCGCGCTTCGATCCGGGCGACCAGTCGGGCACGCGGGACCTGCACCCCGACCACGAACAGGTTGGGGTAAATCGGGATGAAGTCGTCCCAGGCGCGACGCCAGTCGCTGAAGGGCCTGCCGGTCAACTCGATCACCTCCAGCGCCCGGATGGTCCGGCGGAGGTTGGTCGGATCCATGACCGCCGCGGCCTCCGGGTCGCGATCCACGAGCGCCGCATGGGCCCGGACGGCATCGCTGCCAAGCCGTTCGGTGACCTCCGCTCGCACCACCGGATCGGTCGGCGGGAACTCCAGACGGTCCACGACCGCCCGGAAGTACAGTCCGGAGCCGCCGACCAGGAGCGGCAGCCCGTCACGTTCCAGGATGCCGGCGATCGCGGCGCGCGCGGCCTGCTGGAACCAGGAGACCGAGCACTCCTGGGACGGTTCCAGGACGTCGACAAGGTGGTGGGGCACCACGGCGCGCTCACGAGAGGACGCCTTGGCAGTCCCTATGTCCATACCCCGATAGACCGTGAAGGCGTCCACGGCCACGATCTCGGCGCCCAAGCGCTGCGCAGCCATGAGCGCAAGCGCGCTCTTTCCGGCCGCGGTGGGACCCACGAGCGCGAGTACCCGGTGGGTGGGCCTGGCCGAGTCCATCGCGCTCATCTTGCCGAAGCGACCAGGTAGGCCACACCGCGCGGAGCGCCGCAAGCGCGCACGACCATCGCCAGCTTCGCCCGGCGACAGACTGCGTGGAGCACCACCAGGGACGCCCAGCCCCGCGCGCCCACCCGCTGGGCCCCGGCCGGCCCGAGCGTGACGAGACGGTCGAGTCGTCCGCCGGCGACGATGTCGATCACCGCGTCATCCCATTCGGCGGCGCCCGGCACCAGCGCGAGCGGCGCCTGCTCCGTCCGCCCCGCTGACAGGTCGGCGGCGGCGACCATCGTGGCCCGGCGGGGCCCTGGTCCCAGCACTGACGCAATCGCGCACCCCAGGGCCACCAGGGCCTGCGGGTCCGCGTCGCGGGGGACCGCGACCGGGACGAGCGGGGGGCCGTGTTCCTGGCTGTACAACTGCGCCAGCACGGCCAGGTCGAGTGGGAGGAGCCCTGCGCGAGCAACCGGGCAGCCCGCAGCCCTGGCGATCGCCTTCAGCCCGGGCCGGTCCACCGCGGCGGTCATCCGAAGGTCAGGGCGGCCGATCCCGGTCAAGCTGCTCTCGGCCGTGGCGTACAGCACCGGCGTGTCGCCGTCGCTACCGGCGACCAGGACGGTCACGTCGGAGGGAGACAGAC
>WHTC01000113.1 GCA_009379795.1 Nitriliruptorales bacterium
CGACCCGCAGCGCACCCTTTGACGAGCGTGATGTCGTGCTGATCACCTACGGTGACCAGGTCACGGAGGCAGGGCGGGCGCCGCTGGCAACGCTTGCGGACTTCCTTACGCAGCACGTGCAAGGCGTGGTCACGGGTGTGCACATCCTGCCCTTCTACCCCTCGACGTCCGACGACGGCTTCGCGGTGGTCGACTACGACGCGGTCGACCCGGCGCTGGGAGACTGGGACGACATCGAGCACATCTCCAGCCGCTTCCGCCTGATGGTTGACGCCGTGTTCAACCATGTCTCCGCGTCCAGTCCATGGTTCGAGAGCTACCGGAAGGGCGACCCCGCGTACGAGGATTTCTTCATCGCGCCCCCGCGTGGACTGGACGTGTCCCAGGTCATCCGCCCGCGCAGCACGCCGCTGCTGACCGCTGTGGAGTGCGCGGACGGGAGCCAGCCGATCTGGACGACCTTCAGTGCCGACCAGGTGGACCTCAATTTCACCAACCCCGAAGTCCTGCTCACGGTCACGGGATCGCTGCTCGGCTATCTGGCGCACGGGGCGGACATCCTGCGCCTCGACGCGGTCGCGTTCCTGTGGAAGGAGCCGGGCACCTCCTGCATCCACCTGCAGCCGACTCACGAGGTCGTTCAACTGTGGCGCACGGTGGTCGACCTGTGCTCACCCGGCACGCTGATCATCACCGAGACCAATGTCCCGCACGTCGAAAATATCAGTTACTTCGGGAACGGCACCAATGAGGCGCATCTGGTGTACCAGTTCCCTCTGGCCCCGCTGATCCTGTCGACCTTCCACCTGGCGGATACACGCACGCTGCATGAGTGGGCGGCCATGCTGTCCACCCCGTCGGAGCAGACCGCCTTCCTCAACTTTCTGGGCTCGCACGACGGTATCGGCCTGCGGCCGGCTGAAGGGCTGCTGACCCGGTCGGAGATCGGGCAGTTGGGGGAGCTGGCGCGAGCCCACGGCGGCGGGGTGTCCTCCCGCGCCGATGGTGACGGGCGACTGTCCCCCTACGAGCTGAACACCGTGCTGTTCGACGCGCTCACGCCCGCCGACTCGACTGAGCCGCTGCGCATCCAGGTCGACCGGTTCCTGTCGGCGCATTCCCTGCTGCTGGCGCTGGCGGGTGTGCCGGCGGTGTACGTGCAGAGCCTGCTGGGCAGCCGCAATTGGCACGAGGGCGCGAAGCAGACCGGCCGGCTGCGCTCGATCAACCGCCAGAAGTTCGACCGGCGACAGTTGGAGCGGGAACTGGCCGACGTCGGGTCGCGACGCCACCAGGTCTTCGCCCGGCTGATGCAGCGCATCCGCACGCGGATCGCAGAGCCGGCCTTCCACCCCAATGGTCCTCAGCGGCTGCTGGACAGCGTCCCGGCGCTGTTCGCGCTTGAGCGCATGTCGGTAGACGGGTCGAGCAGTGTGCTGTGCATCCACAACGTCTCGGGGCGGCCGCAGCGGTTCCAGGCGTCCGGGCTGTCCGTGCGAGGCGGCGTGACCGATCTGGTGACCGGCGAGCCGCGTGATGCCGGTCGTCACGGAACGATCGATATGGAGATCGGGCCCTACGGCGTGGCCTGGTTGCGCGGCCGAACCTGGTGACCGGCCCTCAGCGTGTCGCGACGCTGTTCATTGGGGGCCGCTGGACGATTTCCACCGCGCGCAGCGATGAGGAGATGCCCGAGGCCGAACGGGTGAACTGCAGGTAGGTGTTGGGAAACTCCACGCCGGGGGACAGGCGGCCGTCGTCGGCCAACCGTCGCATCGCGACCTGGGCGATCCCGAAGGCCATGCGGCTGAGGGATTCCAGGCTCTGGTTGCGGTGGATGCGCTCATCAACGTCGACCTGGCCGATCGCCTGGCTGCCCACCCGGATCAGGGTGTCCACCAGCATCCCGAGTTCCACCCCGTAACCGGTGAAGAAGGGCAGGGCCTCCAGCAGTTCCCGGCGCCCGGCGTACTCGCCTGACAGGGGCTGCACGAGCGTGGCGAGTTCGGGCCAGAACAGGTTGAGCAGGGGCCGGGCCAGCAGTTCGGTGACGCGCCCGCCGCCGGTGGGGTGCAGGATCTTGCCGACCTCGACCGGCCGCTCGTAGAACGCCTTCACCAACTGGATGGTGGGGTCCTCGAGCAGCGGGGCCAGCAGTCCGTAGACGAAGCGGGGATCCGGGTTACGGATGTCGGTGTCGATGTAGACCACGATGTCGCCGGAGGTGACGGCCAGGGCGCGCCACAGCGCATCGCCTTTGCCCAGGGCGGGGCCGAACTCGGGAAGGATCTGGGCGTCCACGTGCACCCTGGCGCCGGCAGCCGCGGCACGCTCAGCGGTGCCGTCCTCCGAGCCGCCGTCGATCACCACCAGTTCGTCGATCAGGCGGTCGGCGAGCACGGTGCAGGCGTCCACGACGCCTTCGATGGTGGCCACCTCGTTGAGCGCGGGGAGCACGACGCTGACGCTGGCTCCGAGGTGAGCCTTGCGCGCCGCCAACTGGTCAACGGACAGATCACGTGCAGCCCAGGTGCGCTCGAGCGTCCAGGTGCTGCCAGGCGCGGACATCAACGCAACTCCTCGCTCGCGGTCGGGGGCTGTGGTCGTGCCACACTGGCCGGCCCGCATCGACAGGAGCGCCCTAGCTGACCGTGACGGTGCCCTCCATCCCTCCTGCCCGGTGCCCCGGAACGGAGCAATAGTATGTGTATTCCCCAGGGTCGAGTTCCACGGTCCCCGTGAACACCCCGGCGGAGTCACCTTCGGCAATCGGCTCGTCGCCCTCGACGCCTTCGAAGACGACGTTGTGCGGGAGGCCCTCCAGGACCAGCGCGATCTCCGCCTCGCCAGCCGGGATGGTGCTGGGAGCCTCGGTGTAGGCCAGTTCCTGGCCGGCGGTGAACACCGCAGCATCCTCGGGCACGTCCTCGGCCGCGGCCGCGCCGCCCTCGGGCTCACCCTCGCCTTCGGCCGGCTCGCCCCCGCCTTCGTCGGCCGGGGCAGCCTCCCCATGCTCTTCGATCGCCCGGGGGCCGGCCACGGCGGCGACCGTCCCGGCGCTGACGATGCCGATCAGGCCCAGCGTCATTCCGACCGCCAGCGCCCGGCTTGAGATCCGCGGGCGGCGCTCGATCAGGAAGGCGATCAGCAGGATGTAGCCCGCGACCATCAGCGCGATGAACACCGAGGTCATCTCCTCGACGGCCAGCATGACGCGGGACAGGCTGAACGCGATGCCCACGATCGCCGCCAGCACACCGAGCGGCAGGATGATCGGCAGGAGAACCCGCTCGCGGAAGTCGCTGTTCACAGCACATACTCCGAAGGTTCGGCCCTGATCACAGGATCAGGTGCGGGTCAGCTGGCGTTCGCCGAGATCCTGCTCAAGGTCTCGCCAGTACAGGATGTCGGGCCCGCCCGTCTCCTCCTCCTGGCTCCAGCGGAAGAACAGGACTGCGATCACGCCCCAGAGGATGAGCCCTCCCAGGATCTTCATCAGCAGCCCCGCCAGTTGCTGGTCGGCGACGGGGTCGAGCACCTCCACAAGGCGGGGGAAGCTCGCGTAGGTCTCGTACAGGGGGCTGGAGGTGAAGGTCAGGAAGGACGCCGGAACGGTCGGGACGATCGAATGGGCGAACAGGTAGGCCATGCGCCCCGGGTAGGGCAGGTGCGGGAATTCGGGCAGCGGGCTGAGCACCGGCCACCACATGATCACCGAGAACCCGACCACGGCGACGTGGGCCAACAGGTGCAGGAACCCGTTGGTCACCGTGGCATTGACGAACGCTGGAGTGTGCTGCACGGCGACGAAGGCGTTCACGACCACAAGCGCGACCAGAGGCCGGGTCATCACCCGCCAGGTCGCAGCCACCCGCGCAGGGGACAGCAGGCGCCGCAGCAGCCATCCCGGCGTCCCGAGAATCAGCAGCGGCGGGGCGATGAACTGGAAGGCCATGTGCTGCAGCATGTGCACGCTGTAGAGGTAGCCCTCCGCAAGGTCGTGCACGGGGAAGTCCCCGGCGATCCAGATCGCCCCGATGCCAAGCGTGAAGCAGGTGATCTGGCCGCGCGTCGCCGGTCGCCGTCCTGGCGCGAGCTTCGGGCCCCAAGCGGACAGCGCGTAGAGGTAGGCGCCGTAGACGGCGACGACCAGAAGCCAGACGTCGGGGTGGGGCTGGTAGCGCAGCATCACGCGGAGCCGAGATAGAAGGTCGCCGCCACGATCGCATAGATCACGCCCGCCAGGACGAGGCCCCCGAAGAACAGGCGTCGGAACAGCGGGGTGTCAAAGCGCAGATGCATGAACCAGAAGACGACCAGCAGGAACTTCATCGCCGTCAGGATCAGGAGTGAGGGGACGACGATCGGCGAGCCTACGTCGATGAAGTACACCGCCACCTCCAGGGCGGTGAGCACCGCGAGGATGATGCCGATCTGGATGTACTCGGTCGGACCTGGGTGGAAGGTCTCGTTGTCGGTGTCGGTCACGACGGGTCCCTATCCGGCGGCGGCGAGGTCGGCGGGGATCAGGTAGACGACGGTGAACAGCAGGATCCAGACGATATCCACGAAGTGCCAGTACAGGCCGATGTTCTCGACCGTCTCCTCGTGTGCGGGAGTCAGCCGACCGCTCATCGACGCCACCCAGGCGGCGACCAGCATCAGGATGCCCACGGTCACGTGGACACCGTGGAAGCCCGTCAGCAGGAAGAACGACGACCACAGCGGGCTGGCCGGCAGGATGGCGCCTTCGGCGAAGAACACCGTGTACTCGTACATCTGGCCAGCGATGAAGGTCGCGCCCATCAGGGCCGTGGCGATCATCCAGACCCGGAAGCGCCGCATGTCGCCGCGCTGGATCGCTGCCAGGGCGAGCACCATGCCCAGCGATGACATCAGCAGGATGAAGGTCGACACCGAGGTGAAGGGGATGTCGAAGATCTCCGGACCTGGCGCGTCCGCCCGGGCGTTCAAGTAGATGAGGTAGGTGGCGATCAGCGCGCCGAAGAACAGGCACTCCGAGCCGAGGAACGCCCACATCGCCAGCTTGTTGTTACTGACTCCCAGCGAGGTGTGGTGCCCGTGGTCAGCGGTAACCTCGGGGGTGGTTGCGTCGACACTCATGCGTGGCGTCCTTCCGACTCCGGAGCATCCGCGGGCTCCAGAACCCACCCGAAGATCCCGCCCAGCAGAGCCACGGCGCCGACTCCGAAGAACAGCAGTCGGCCGACGTTGGCGAAGACGACGCCGTAGGAGCACACCAGGAGGCCCACGCCGACGACCAGCGGGTAGTAGGAGGGGCTGGGCATGTGCACATCGTCAGCCACCCCCGGATCGTAACCGGCGGCGGCCACGGTGTGCGGTGCGAGGGTACCGCCCGTGGTCCCCTCCGACTTCGCGGTGAGGCCGGGGTCGGCGACGTCCTCGGTGGCTTCGCCGGAGCCGCCGACGGGCACTTTCACCGGTTCCCGGCTGAGATCGCCGGCGTACTTGCGGTGCCACAACTCGTCTCTCGCGCGGACGCCCGGGATGTGGTCGAAGTTGTGCAGCGGGGGCGGAGAGGTCGTGAGCCACTCGGGCGTCCGAGCATCCCACGGGTCGTGTCCGATCCTGCGACCCCTTCGGGCGCTCATGAACATGTTCGCGATGAAGATCGCGACGGAGAGCGCGATGGTGAAGGCGCCGATGGTGGACACCAGATTCCAGAAGTTCCAGCCGTATCCCGCGTCGTAGGTGACGATCCGGCGGGGCATCCCGTTCAGCCCCAGCAGGTGCATCGGCGCGAAGGTCAGGTTGAAGCCGATGAGCTGGAGCCAGAAGTGCATCTTGCCCAGGCCGTCGTTCATCATCCGGCCCGTGACCTTGGGGAACCAGTAGTAGACACCGGCGAACAGGCCGAAGATCGCGCCGCCGAACAGCACGTAATGCAAGTGGGCGACCACGTAGTAGGTGTCGGTCTGCTGTTGGTTGTGCGGCGCGACCGCGTGGGTCACCCCGGACAGTCCACCGATGGTGAACATCGCCACCAGACCGACGGCGAACAGCATCGGCGTGGACAGCCGCAGCCGGCCGCCCCACAGCGTGCCGAGCCAGTTGAAGATCTTGATGCCGGTCGGCACCGCGATGAACATCGTGGACAGGCTGAAGGCGGCGTTCGCCACCGGTCCCAACCCGCTGGTGAACATGTGGTGGGCCCACACGCCCCAGCCCATAAAGCCGATCGCAATGCCACTGAACACCACCGCCGTGTAGCCGAACAGCGGCTTCCGGCTGAAGGTCGGGAGCACTTCGCTGACGATGCCGAACGCCGGCAGGATCAGGATGTAGACCTCGGGATGGCCGAACAGCCAGAACATGTGCTGCCAGAGGACCGGGTCACCGCCGACCGCAGGGTCGAAGAACCGTGCCCCGAAGACGTTCTCGAACATCAGTTGCCACAGCGCCACGCCGATCACCGGCATCGCGAACAGCATCAGGAAGCTGGTCACCAACGTCATCCAGACGAACACCGGCATGCGCATCAGCGTCATGCCCGGCGCGCGCAGGTTCAGGATGGTCACGACGAAGTTGACCGCCGAGGCCAGCGAGGCGATGCCGGCAAGCTGCAGGCCCAGGGAGTAGAAGACCAGGCGGAAGCTCTCGCTTCCTGGACCGGCGATCGTCTCGTGGCCCACCGTGTACCCGAGCGGGTCACCGCCCACCGAGGACAGCGGGGCGTAGCCGAACCAGCCGCCGTCGGGCAAGCCGCCGAACAGCAGGCTGGAGTAGACGAAGATCCCCGCGCCCAGGAACACCCAGTAGCTGAAGGCGTTGAGCCGCGGGAAGGCGACGTCGCGTGCCCCGATCATGAGCGGCAGCAGGTAGTTGAAGAAGGCCGAGCTCAGCGGCATGACCGCGAAGAAGATCATGGTCAGGCCGTGCATGGTGAAGATCTGGTTGTACTGGTCCGCGGTCAGCACCGTGGCCCCGGGCACGGCCAGCTGCGTGCGGATGAGCAGCGCCTCGATGCCTCCCACCACGAAGAAGAACATCGCGGTGACGAAGTACAGGACGGCGATCTTCTTGTGGTCGATCGTGGTCAGCCAGCTCAGGGGGCCGGTCACCGCGGTCGGCCGGCTGAAGACACTGCGGCCCGTCGTCGGCTTCTCGGCGATGGCGGTCATCGGCGGTCTCCCGGTTGGTGTCGCGCGTGGCAGGACGGTGCGCGCGGAGAGCTAGTCAAGGGTGCGCAGGTAGGCGACGAGCGTATCGATCGCCTCATCGCTCAGGTTGAGGTTGGGCATTTGCGCCCCGGGCTTCTCCGCCTGCGGGTTGCGCAGCCACGCCTGCAGGTCCTCGTCGCTGTCCACGTCGAGGATGCCGCCCGCGAAGTTGTCGCGGCTGTTGAAGTGCGTGAGGTTCGGGCCGACGCGCGGCTGCTGGTCCAGGGGAATGGGCTCGCCGCCCGGTTCGCCGCCGGTCGGGTAGCCACCGATCGCGTGGCAGGCGACGCACTGGGCCGACTCGAAGACTCTCTGACCCTCCGCGGCCATACCCTCCGTGGCGTCCGCGGCGGGCTCAGCCTGCTCGGCGATCCAGGCTTCGAATTCCTCGGGCGTCTGGGCCAGGACACTGAACCTCATGTTCGCGTGGGCCAACCCACAGAACTCGGCGCACTGGCCGAGGTACAGCCCTGGCTCGTCGGTGACGATCTTCATCTCACGGGTGTGACCGGGGACCACGTCCACCTTGCCCGCCAGGCGCGGCACCCAGAAGGAGTGAATGACGCCCTGCGCGGCGCTGCCCGTCGGGGTGAGTTCACCCTCGGGCAGCTCATTCGGGTTGTAGGGGACGCTGGACGAGACCGACTGCATGCTCAGCCGGACCTCGCGGCCGGTGGGGATGTGCAGCTGGGTTGAGGTGACCACGCCCTCCTGCGCGGGGTCCTCGTACTCGAACTCCCACCAATACTGCTTGGCGATCACCCGGACGTTGAGCGCGTCCTCATCCACGGTGGACAGGGTGAAGATCGTCCGCACCGCGGGGATCGCGATGAGGGCCAGGATCAGCGCGGGGATGATCGTCCAGAAGATCTCAAGCCGCGTGTTGCCCGCCACCTGCTTGGGCAACTCTCGCTCCTCACCGCGGGCGCGGAAGCGCCACACGGCGAACAGGATCAGGCCCTGGACTAGGATGAAGACCCCGACGGCGATCGGGAACACCAGGTTCCACAGCGCGTCCTGCTCTTCGGCGACCGTTCCGGCCGCGGGATCAAGCGCGTTCTGCGGGATCTCCCCGGTGTCACCACCGATCGCGCACCCGGCCAGCAGCAGAGCCAGCACCAGAACCATCGCCCAGCCGGCCCGCGACCGCTGGCGTCCACCCCTCATCTGTTCCTCCATCTCGGCTTTCGCCAGGGAGGGTGCCGGCAGGGGCGGGCGTCTCACGCGACCCCGACGAATGACGCACGTGGCCCTGGCGGACGCCCTGTCCCCAGGCGACCCGATCAGTGCCGCCATTCCAGGCGGCCAGCGCGCCAGGCCATAGAGCCGTGGCACGCTGTGCAGTTGGCTGCCGCCAGTTTGTCACGCCGGAGAGCCAGACACCTAACTCGGGGAAGGCCCTCCGCCATATTCTCCGTGGTCAGGGGCAGTCGGACAGGTGGGGTGGCTCCGGGCCGGCCGGGGAAAGGCTAACGGATGGTGCGGGGGTCCGACGGTTGGCGTACCTCGAAGTCGGTCCGGGCCACCTCGCGGCCGTCCAGTTCGATGACCAGTTGGTAGCGGTCATCGGTGTACTCGAAGTGCTGGCCCTCGATCTCATCCGTCAGACCGCCCTCGGCGGGCATGGCCGCGCCGGCCACGACCTCCCGCGGGATGCCCTCCCGCACAGTCCGGCCGTGACGGTCGCGGATGCGCCAAGTCTCGGTGAACGCGCTGCCGAACTGCGTCCAGGCGCGCAGGATCAGGAACGGAGCGGCCTCCTGGGGGGGGCGGCCCGACCAGTTCGACCACATTCTCCAGGCTCGGCCGCAGATCCTGCCCCTCCAGGCGGTAGCGCTCGGCGTCGACGATCTTCAGCCAGGCAAGGGTCGCACCCATCAGCGCCCCCGGGTCCGCTTTCCGACAGCGTCGTTGATCTGCCGGGCCACGTCGTCGCGCACATCTGCCAGCGCAGCCTGCAGATCCGGCTCCTTCGAGGTCGCCACGAACCGCGGGAAGCCCGGGACCTCAGCCTCCAGGGTCACCTGCTGCGACTCGGCGTCCCGGTCCTTGACCGACAGTTCCAGAAACGTGCTGTCCGCAGGGAAACGCTTGAGATGGCGGTTGAGCTTGCCGAACCGTTCCACGATGCGGTCGCGCTCGGACGCGTTGAAACCGCTGCCCAGGCTGAGCTTGGCCAGGCTCGCCTCGCCTTCTGCGCCCCCGTACCCGTTGCCGATGCCGAGCCCAAGCTCCTCGACGTGCAGCGCACGGATCTGCTCGATGGTGCGGCCGGCATCCATCCCGGTGGCGCGCTGAACGAGCGCGACCAGGCCGTCGTAGTCGTCGCCGACCACCTGCAGGCTCTCGCGGTCGACGGCGGGGAAACGCTCCAGGATGGCCGGTCGCAGCTCGACGAAGTGCTGCTCCCACACCTGGTGGGTGAGGGGTTGCATGGGGTTGGACTCCTTACTGTCGCCCTCTGCTCGTCCCGCGTTTGGACGGGCAGGAGGGGCGATGCATAGTGCTGCCCGTGATGGCCCAGGAACATGCCTGGGTGTTGGGCATACCCCTGGGTGGGGGAGGGAGCAAACCGGCGACGTGATTGATGTCCAGCGCAATCCCGTACTCGACGCGAGTCTGATCGACGCGCTGATCGACATATGGATCACCGTGACGGGGGCCGGCGGGGCGGTGGGCTTCCTGCCCGGTGCGGGCGCGGCCGAGGTCCGCCCGGTGGCGGAGCGTGCCTTCGCCCGAGTGGCCGACGGCAGCGACGACCTGATCGTGGCGTTCGACGGCTGCGAACCTGCCGGGTTCGCTTTCCTCGGGCCGCACGAGCAGCGGCTGTCCTCGCATTGCGCGGTGGTGAAGCGTCTGCAGCGTGACCCCCGGCGCTGGGGGAGAGGGGTGGGTGGAGCCGTCCTGGCCGAGGCCGAGCGGGTCGCGATCGACCGAGGGTTCCTGCTGCTGGCCCTGACCGTACGAGGTGGTACGGGACGGGAGGGCTTCTACGCTGCTCACGGCTTCCGCGTCGATGGCCGCCTGCCGGCGCGGTTGCTGCTGCACGAGGGCGAGATGGTCGAGGAGATCCACATGTCCAAGCCACTGGCAACGGGTGTGCCGGCCGTGACCGAGACGCTGCAGGTCCGCCGGCTCGACCCGGACCTGCCGTTGCCGGCCTACGCGCACCCCGGCGA
>WHTC01000348.1 GCA_009379795.1 Nitriliruptorales bacterium
CGGACACCGGACCGCCTGCCCGACCGGGCACCCCAGCGCGCCCACCCTTACACACTCGCCGGCAACCGGCCGACGAGCCATCCCAACGACACCTCAACCCGAAAACCCGCCACTTGACGACCGGCTCATAGGCTGCTCAGTGGCGTCAGGGTGCTGCCGCGGCGCAACCCTCGTCGGTGGCTTCTCGCGAGCAGCCCAGCGGCATGCCCACCGGGAACTCGGGGTCCGGCTCAGGGATAGGCAGTGGCTGCCCGGAGGCGACCAGCCTCACCGCAGCGGTCGGGTCCACCAGACCCCACCCGTACTCGGGATTCCGGCCAGGCGTGCCCAGGTCGACCGCGGAGGACTCCAGAGCCCCTTCGACCTCATCGGGGGAGAGATCGGGGTTGACCGACAGCAGCAGCGCGGCGACCCCGGCCATGTACGGCGAGGAGAACGACGTGCCGAGCCGCGGCGTCACCGAGTCCGTACGCTCCCCAAAGTCCCACCAGCTGGCGGTCAGCACGCCCTCGTCGTTGCGCAGGGGGGCGTCGTCGTCAGGGTCCCGGTCCGGCGAAAGGTCGCCGCTGGGAGCGGTCAGGTCCACGAAGGGGCTGGTCGAGGCATAGCTGGCCACCGCGCCGGTCGGTCCCACACCCGCCACCGAGATCGCGCCGTTGCACGCGTCCGGAAAACCGAAGGTGTCGGGCCCGGCGTTCCCGCTCGCGGCGACGACCGTCACGCCAGTGGCACGGGCCTTGCTGATACTGGTCTGCAGGGCCAGCGGGCAGGACTGGGACTGGGCGCCGAGGCTGAGGTTGATGACCTGCGCCCCGCTGGCGGTCGCGTAGTCGATCGCCGCGGTGACCATGCTGACGAAGGTGGCGAGCGTGGAGTCCGGGTCATCGTCCGGCTCACCATCCTCCTCACAGAACGGGAACACGTTGATATCGAGCAACTCGACGTCCCAGGCCACGCCGGCGACGTCCATGCCGTTGTTGCCGGCCGCACCTGCAACGCCGGCAACCCAGGTGCCGTGACCCACCCTGCAGATGTCGTTGTCGCTGCTGCCGGGAACCGCCTGCCTGGTGACCGGATCGATGACGATCTGCTCACCCACCGCGCCAGCGAGGTCCGGATGGTCGGCCACGATCCCGCTGTCGATCACGGCCAACTTCACCGAACGCTCGCCGGTGGTCACGTCCCAGGCGTGCTCGATTCCCGTGAGCTCGTGCGTCCACTGCTCTGGATACAAGGGGTCGTCGGGGACGGCCGTCAGGGTCATCTTGGCGTCCGGCTCCACCGCCGCGACATCGTGGCGCTCCAGCAGCGCCTCGGCCGTGGCCATCTCCTCCCCGGGCGGCACCTCGACGCGCAGTACCTGATCATTCAGGGGCGCGACCTCCGCCGACGCCAGCCCGTTCGCGTCACCCGCCTCAGCGGCGCGCTGAACCGCGTCGGCCGCGCCCGGCTCCGCCGTGACGAGCAGCGACCCGGGCGCGGCCTCAGGGACCGCAGGTGACGCGATGCCCGCAGCCATTGCGGGACCGAGAGCAAGCGCCGTCACGAGGAAGGCGACCAGCGATGCCACAACGGTGACCGGTCCCGGCCGGCTGCGGACAAGATTCATAATCCAGCTCCTTTCGGGACAAGGCAAGCAATGAACCGTGTGCCCCCTCTTGAGAAGGGACAGTCCTGCCATGGATCGCACGACGGCAGCCGCGACCCCCTGACCGCACTACGCTTGCGCCCATGGATGCAGGGACGGTGCTGTTCATCGGCGGTGTGGTCGTCGTGGGCCTGATCACCCTGGTCAGCAACATCCGCACCCGGCAGGCGTTCAACGCCCAGCGGCAGCGCTCGCTGAGCGAGGCGCGCGAGGAGGTTCGTGCGCAGGTCGGAACCATGGCGACCGAGATCCTGGAACTGACCGACCGGGTGGCGGTGTCCGGAAGCGAGGAGGCGGCGCGGTTGTTCGCGCAGGCCACCGCGACCTACCAGGAGGCGCAGGACCACCTTGACCGTTCGTCCAACGCTAGGGAACTCGAGCAGGTCTCCGACGACCTTGACCACGCCCGGTGGCAGATCGAGTCCGCCAGAGCGATGGTCGAGGGGCGGGAGCTTCCCGCCGAACCCGATACGGACAGGGCCTGCTTCTTCGACCCGACGCACGGTGCCGGCACCGACCACGCCACCATCGACACCGCCGCGGGCCGGCGAGACGTGCGGGTGTGCGGCTACTGCGCGACCAAACTCCGCTCCGGGCAGTCGCCGCAGCCGCGCATGATCGAAGTGGGAGGGCAGCGCGTGCCGGCGGCGAAGGCGCCGCGCTCGCACGGCGGCAGCGGCATGGGCTGGCTCGAGGACTTCTCCATCGTCCTGGGGGACGC
>WHTC01000296.1 GCA_009379795.1 Nitriliruptorales bacterium
AAGGCGGTCGCGTCCAGGGCCTGCCCGGACGCAGTGCTCACGCGCTTCAAGGGCTTCGATGCCGCCATCGTGGGTGTCGGTGACTGAGGCTCGTGCACGTCGTGGAGTGTCCACGACTCGGTTGAGCTCGAGCGGCGCGGCGTGCCGGTCGTGCTGGTGTGCACAGAGGCGTTCCTGCCGCTGGCACGAGCGGTCGCACGCCAGGAGGGCTTCGATGCTCTGCCCGTCGTGTCGATCCCTCATCCCATCGGGGGGGTGGAGGCCGGTGCGCTGAACGACGCCGTCCTCGCCGCCGTGGACGGCATCGCCGAGCGGCTGCTCGTCACGCCCGCCGCCGAGGAGGAGGCTGGCCCCAATGAAGTGATGCGCGACGCCCCGTCGGACGTGAGCGGGTTCCTCGCGTTCGCCATGGACCAGGGCTGGGGCGACGGCCTGCCGCTGGTGCCGCCGGCAGTGGAGCTTGTCGAGGCGGGCGTCGCCGCGACCGGTCTCGACGCGGAGACGTCGCTCGGCTCGGTGCCGCCGTCGAACCGGGGCGCGACCGTGCATGCCATCGTCGCCAATGCCGTCATGGCCGGATGCAGCCCGCAGGTCATGCCCGTCGTCATGGCTGCGGTCCGTGGTGCCCTCCAGCCGCCGATGAACATGCAGGCGTTGACGACGACCACTCACCCGGTCACGCCGCTGGTCATCGTCCACGGGCCGATGGTCGACGAGCTGGGGTTCAACGCCGGCCCCAGCACGTTCGGGCAGGGCAACCGCGCGAACGCCACCGTCGGCCGGGCGCTGCGACTCATCCTGCACAACGTCGGCGGCGCCAAGCCTGGTGAGACCGACCGCGCGACCCACGGCTCACCGACCAAGTACTCGTACTGCATCGCCGAGAACGCCGCGGAGTCCCCGTGGGAGAGCTTCCACGCGCACCGCGGATGCGGCGACGCGCGTGGCGCGGTCACGCTCGTCGGTGGCGAGGGTCCGCACAACATCAACGACCACGGCAGCACCGACGCCGACGGCCTTCTCCATACGATCGCTGGCACGATCGGCCAACTCGGCCACAACAACCTCTACCTGCGCGGTCAGATGCTCCTGGTCATCTCACCGGAGCACGCCGCGGTCATCGCCCGGGACGGCTATGACCGCCGGGGCGTGCAGGAGGCCATCCGCGACCGTGCGCGGACGTCGGTCGCGGGGGTGTCCGCGGGCAACCTCGAGCGCTTCGCGCGGATCTCGCCGCAGCTGTTCGACCCGCCCCCCGAGGACGGAGTCATCCCTCTCCTCGACTCGGCCGACGACCTGCTGGTGCTGGTGGCGGGCGGGCCGGGCAAGCACTCCGTGTTCGTGCCGACCTTCGGGTCGACTGAGGCCGTCACCGTGCCGGTCCTGACTCCGTGAGTGTCGGGCCGCGGCCCCGCGCCCGGCTATCCCTGCTCGGGCGGGGTCCACGTGAGACCGCTCGCGCCGGCCTCGACGCCGAGGGCATTGAGGAAGCGGCCGGTGCCGACGTAGTAGGACACCATCGCGGCGAGTTCGACGACCTCCTCCTCGCGCAGCGTGGCGCGCGCGACAGCGAACGTCGCGTCGTCCATCGTGCCTCGCGCCACGGCCTCGCTGAAGGCGAGGAGCGCGCGATCGCGCGGACCGAAGCGCGCGCACGTCCGCCAGTCGGGGAGCGCGTCGAGTTCCTCGTCGGTCACACCGGCGCGCCGCGCCAGCACGGCGTGGTTCTCCCACTCGAAGGACGCCCCGACGATGGCGGCGACAAGGCAGGTGACCAGCTCGCGGGTCCGATCGTCGAAACCGGTCTCGCGACGCACGACCGTCCCGAGCGCCAACCAGCCCTCGGCCACGGTGGGGCTGTGCAGCAGCATCCCGTACAGCGCGCTGATCACACCCCAGCGCTTGCGGCTGACGAGTGTTGCGACGCGGGCCGCGGCCGCCGAACGCTCGGGATCGGCGAGGGGCATCCTCATGGCGGGTCCTTCGGCGGGGGTGCTCCAGCCTATCGGAAATAGTGAGGGTCCCGTCTTACCTGCGACGGCGCGCCGCGCGCGCGAAAATGCTTCGGGGTCGTGGGCACGGCCTCCTCATACCAAAGTCTGAGACAATGCCGGTCCCGGGACCGAGGTGGCGGGACCGGTCACAGCCTACGGTTGGTGGCGCTGAGACTCCGGAGGCGCGCGATGGATATGGAAGTCACTGCGTGGATGTCGCTGTACAACGCGATGAACGCGCAGGAGGACCGGCGGCCGTTCTCCAGGGCTACGTTGCGGCGTATCGGGGCTTTCGCGCGGCCGCACCGGAAGCGGTTGGTGCGGTTCCTGCTGCTGAGCGTCGTGTTGGCGGTCTTGGCGGTCGCGACGCCGCTGCTTGCGGGCGGGGTGGTGGATGCGATCGTCGAGGGCGCGGCGCTGGAGG
Organism: Nitriliruptorales bacterium; assembly: GCA_009379795.1. GTDB lineage: Bacteria > Actinomycetota > Nitriliruptoria > Euzebyales > Egibacteraceae > WHTC01. The sequence goes on from WHTC01000296.1 coordinate 2,419, forward strand.
TCGTCGTGGGGATCGCGGCGCTCATCGGTGTGATCGCGGTGGCGGAGGCCGGGCTTGGGCTGGTGGCGCGGTGGCTGTCAGCGAGTATTGGTGAGGCCCTGATCCTTGACCTGCGCACTGCGGTGTTCGACCACGTGCAGCGCATGCCGATCGCCTTCTTCACGCGCACCCGCACGGGCGCGCTGGTCAGCCGGTTGAACAATGACGTCATCGGCGCGCAGCGGGCGTTCAGCGACACGCTCTCCGGCGTGGTCAGCAACCTCGTGATGCTCGTGCTGACGTTCGTTGCGATGGTCGGGATCTCGTGGCAGATCACCCTGCTCGCGCTGCTGTTGCTGCCGTTGTTCGTACTGCCCGCACGGCGGATGGGCACGCGGCTGGCACGGCTGGAGCGCGAGGCGGCCAACCATAACGCGGTGATGAGCACGCAGATGACGGAGCGGTTCTCCGCGCCTGGGGCGACGCTGGTGAAGCTGTTCTCCCGGCCCGCGGAGGAGTCGGCTGAGTTCGCGGCGCGGGCCCGGCGGGTGCGCGATATCGGGGTGCGCACGGCGATGGTGCAGTGGGTGTTCATCACCGCGCTGACTCTGGTCTCGGCGTTGGCGCTTGCCCTCGTCTACGGGTTCGGCGGGTTCTACGCGCTGCGGGGGCAGTTGGATCCGGGCGCCGTTGTCGCGCTCGCCCTGCTGCTCACC